>DAOUKG010000056.1:0-10214 GCA_034421575.1 Dehalococcoidia bacterium | reverse complement strand
GTCCTTCCCGGTCCTCTCGTACTAGGGAAAGCTCTCCTCAAATCTCCTGCGCCCACGACGGATAGAGACCGAACTGTCTCACGACGTTCTGAACCCAGCTCGCGTGCCGCTTTCACGGGCGAACAGACCGACCCTTGGGACCTTCTCCAGCCCCAGGATGCGACGAGCCGACATCGAGGTGCCAAACCACGCCGTCGATATGAACTCTTGGGCGTGATTAGCCTGTTATCCCCGGGGTAGCTTTTATCCGATAAGCTACGGCCTTTCCACACAGAGCCGTAGGATCACTTTGCCCGACTTTCGTCTCTGCTCGACTTGTAGGTCTCACAGTCAAGCTCCCTTATGCCAATGCACTCTACAGGTGATTTCCATCCACCTTGAGGGAACCTTTGGGCGCCTCCGTTACCGTTTAGGAGGCGACCGCCCCAGTCAAACTGCCCATCAGGCAATGTCCCTCGGTTTCTCCGAGGTTAGAGCCAAAATGATGAAAGAGCGGTATTTCAAGGTTGACTCCACGCCGGCTGGCGCCGACGCTTCACAGTCTCCCGCCTATCCTACACATCCATAATCTCGACCCATTGCCAAACTACAGTAAAGCTCCACGGGGTCTTCTTGTCCTGTCGCGGGTAACCAGCATCTTTACTGGTCTTGCAATTTCACCGAGCCCCTCGTTGAGACAACGCTCAGGTCGTGACGCCATTCGTGCGGGTCGGAACTTACCCGACAAGGGATTTCGCTACCTTAGGACCGTTATAGTTACGGCCGCCGTTCACCGGGGCTTCGGATCAAGGCTTTGTCCGAAGACGAACCTCTCCCCTTAACCTTCCGGCACTGGGCAGGCGTCAGCCCCTATACATCACCTTTCGGTTTAGCAGAGACCTGTGTTTTTGGTAAACAGTCGCCTGAGCCTGTTCACTGCGGCCCGAAAGGGCTCACGTCCGGCTTGCGGACGGTACCCTCCGGGCACCCTTTCTCCCGAAGTTACAGGGCTAAGTTGTCGAATTCCTTAACGAGGGTTCTCTCGTTCACCTCGGGGCTTTTACCCCTGCCTACCTGTGTCGGTTTGCGGTACGGGCACCAATATCCCTATCGACGAGGTTTTTCTCGACGGCATAGGATCAGCGAAATTCCCCAGGGCTTTAGCCCTAGAGTTTTCTCCCCCCTCAGCTCCCAGGGCGGATTTTCCTACCCCGGTCGTCGCCTACAAGGGAAAACGCACCATGTCCGATGGGCGCGCTTCGCCTACCTTTCCGTGTCCCCCCTTCGCTTAACAGGATTTCGGTGGTGCAGGAATTTTGACCTGCTGTCCATCGCCTTCGCTTCTACGCTACGGCTTAGGACCGACTTACCCTACGCTGATCAGCATTGCGTAGGAAACCTTAGGCTTCCGGTGTCCTGGATTCTCACCAGGATTGTCGCTACTCATGCCGGCATTCTCACTTGTCAGCGCTCCACCCTGGCTCACGCCGAGAGCTTCAGCGCACTGACAACGCTCCCCTACCTCCCTCCGGATAAATCCGGTAGGGACCGCGGCTTCGGTGATGTGCTTAGCCCCGTTACATTTTCAGCGCAGGATTCCTCGACTAGTGAGCTGTTACGCACTCTTTAAAGGATGGCGGCTTCTAAGCCAACCTCCTAGCTGTTTTAGCAATCCCACTTCTTTTCACACTCAGCACACACTTTGGGACCTTAGCCTGCGGTCTGGGCTGTTTCCCTTTCGACAATGGAGCTTATCCCCCACTGTCTCACTCCCAATGATCATCTCTATGGCATTTGTGGTTTGGTTGAGTTTGGTAGGCTCTCGCCCCCTTACCCATCCAGAGCCCTACCTCCATGAGACTTCGATTGAGGCTGCACCTAAATACATTTCGGGGAGAACCAGCTATCTCCAGGTTCGGTTGGCATTTCACCCCTACCCACAGCTCATCCCAGCCTTTTGCACTAGACACGGGTTCGGTCCTCCACTCGGAGACTATCCGAGCTTCAACCTGGCCATGGGTAGCTCACCTGGTTTCGGGTCTAATCCATGCAACTATGCGCGCCCTGTTCAGACTCGCTTTCGCTGTGGCTCCGGAACTGATATCCCTTAACCAGCTACATAGATTAACTCGCCGGCTCATTCTTCAATAGGCACGCGGTCAGCCATTACGACGAATCGCAACAGCCTCCCACGGCTTGTAAGTCTACGGTTTCAGGAACTATTTCACTCCCCTTCCGGGGTTCTTTTCACCTTTCCCTCACGGTACTGGTTCACTATCGGTGGCCAAGGGTATTTAGCCTTGGAGGGTGGTCCCCCCAGCTTCCGACAGGATTTCACGTGTCCCGTCGTACTCAACATCTCGCCAGGAGCCTCTAACCTTTTACCTACGGGACTATCACCCTCTATGGTCGTCCTTTCCAGATTCATTCGGCTAGATCAGAGGTTTCTTACTCCTTCTCCCTTGCTGAGGCTGGGAGAGGCGAGTGTTACAACACCCGAGCGGCATAGGACCTCAGTCCACTAAGCCCCACAGGTTTGGGCTCTTCCCCGTTCGTTCACCACTACTAGGGGAATCTCTGTTGATTTCTTTTCCTCAAGGTACTGAGATGTTTCAGTTCCCTCACTTACCATCCTAGATGGATTTCCTAGTATGACCTAGGAAGGGTTTCCCCATTCGGGCATCCCCGGCTAAGCTTGCTAGGCAGCAAACCGAGGCTTTTCGTAGCCTTGCCACGCCCTTCTTCGGCCCTTGGCCCCAAGGCATCCACCGTAGACCCTTAACAACTTGACCCACATTTTGACTCGTTTATTCAAAAAGCAAGTGTCTCGCCTATCACGCACGCCCCAAAAGGAGCGACATGAAGACAGACATACTCGCAGGATTCGGTTGTTAAGGTGCTCTGCGACGCCAGCTTCCCGCCGACGCGCCGACTCTCAAAGAACAGCGTTCTCCGTCCAGAGTCGAAAAACCATTCTACCGAACCTCCCACCCATAGTCAATCCTTTTGTCGACATATCGACTTCGGCGTAGACTCCCAATCGAACCCGCAGTATAATGCCCTCCATGTATCTACCCGCAATATGTCAACGTGTCGTCGCCCCTCCCGTACATGGTCGTCTCCATTCTCAACCGTCCCCTCTCGTGAACGCTCCGTCTCGCTTTAGGAGGTTATAGCCCGTGGACAACGTTCGCCCACTGTACATCTCGCTCCTCCTTGCCGCCGGACTGGCTGTGTTCATTGCCTCACTTCCCTCTGTCGTCCAGGCCAACGGACGAGTCACGAACTTCCAGAAGAAGATCGCCGGTCCCTATGAAATAGGCCTCGGCACCATCCCGCCCAGCCCCTCCGTCGGAAATCTGCACTTGGCCCTGACGATCACCGATCCCGCCACCAATACCCCTGTCCTCGACGCAAATGTCGCGATCGTAGGCACCGGCCCCGACTCCACAGAGATCGAAATAGGCCCCACGGTCGCTGCGAACAGCGCGCAAGACCCTACCTACTACGAGGTCAACACCTCCGTCGGACGCGAGGGCATGTGGCTGTTCACAACCACGATCACCGACGCCGACGGTGAGCACTCCGCCGACTTTCAGGTGGAGGTCAAGAACGCCAGCCCCATTACCGGCATTCTGACCATGCTCATCCTCGTGGTCTTCCTCATTATCTTCGGGCTTTCCATCCGCGCCGCCCTCGGCGGAAGACGCAGGCGACGAAAGAGACAGGCAGACTCATAGGGGACTCGATGCCATTGCCCGGTACGACAAGAGGCTCACTCGCCTGGAAGGGAGCGGCCCTTGCCATTGTCATCGCGGTGCTCGTCCTGTCCCTGCCCGACACCGCTTCCGCCCATGCCAACCTCGCCGACGCCGACCCTGCCCCGAACTCGGTGATCGACGCCTCCCCTTCCCGGATCACCATCTGGTTCACCGAACCCCTCGAACCCTCTCTCAGCGCTATCGAAGTGCTCGACTCGCAGGGAAACCGCGTCGACAACGACGACAGCACGGTCAATCCCAGCGATCCCACAGTCATGTACGTTACCCTGCAGGACGACCTGCCGAACGGCGCATACACGGTCGCATGGCGTAGCCTCTCCACGGTCGATAGTCACACCATCCGCGGTACGTTCTTCTATTCGGTCGGCCAGCCGCTCTCCGTAGGATCGTCTGACCTCACCAGTGAGACGGCTCTCTTGTCTCCTGCAGAGCCGTTCATGCGATGGATTGTCCTCCTTGGAGGCCTCTCGGTGCTCGGCGTCCTCATGCTCTGGCTCGTCGCCCTTCGGCCACCGTTGTTGGCGATGAGTGACACTGAAGACCTCTTAGCGAGAGTGCGGGATCGAACGGACAAGATCGTACTCGCCGGCATCGTCGTGGCACTGATCGGATCCGCCGGCCATCTGCTGGTGCAAGCGTCATCCGTCCACGAGGTGTCGCTCCTCGATGCGCTCGGAGAACCGGTCCGCTTCGTCATCACGGATACCGAATGGGGCAGGGGATGGCTCCAGCGAACTTCCCTCCTTATCGGAGCGCTCGGCCCTGCTATCGCCGTTATGCGACTCCGCAGGGTCCCATCACATCGCCGTGATATCGCCCTTTGGCTGTCGACATTCCTCGTCACCGCCCTCGCCATGGCGACCCTGAGCACCACCAGCCACGGAGCCGCCACACCGGGCATCGAGCTTGCCGCCACCGTCACCGATTACATCCACCTCATCGCCGCCGCCTTCTGGGTCGGCGGACTCTTCGGTCTCGCGCTCATTCTGCCCCTGTTCTTCTCCCACGCGCCGGAGGGCGGTACCCGGCAGGTCATCCTTGCCGTGCTGCCCCGGTTCTCTCTCGTAGCAGGACTCAGTGTCGCCGTGCTGACCATAACCGGCCTCTACAGCGCATGGGCCCAGGTCACTGTCCTGCCCGCCCTCGTCGTGCCATACGGCCAGACTCTCGTGGTCAAGACCGCCCTCGTCGGCGTCCTCCTGGTCTTCGGGGCTACGAACCTGCTCTGGCTCATCCCCGCCATCCGCTCGGATCGCACGGCTGCATCACGCCTGCGCCTCACGGTCACCGCCGAGGCAATTATCGGCGTCCTGGTCATCCTCGCGGCCGCCTACCTGACGAGCCTCGAACCCGCGCGCCAGGTCGCATCTCGCGAGGGAATCGGTCTTCCCCAAAGTCTGACCTTCCAGGACACGGCGGAGGGGGCCACCATCGATGTTGACATCGAGCCTGGACGATTAGGTCCGAACGCGGTGACCGTTATGCTTGCCGACCGACGCGGCGATCCGATTGTGAATGCCTCGGGAGTGGACATACGCCTGTCCTACCTCGACGCCGACCTTGGAGAGGGCGTCCTGCCGACAAGGCGAGTAGGGGAAGGAGAGTTTCTCGTCGGCGACGTCCCGATCAACATTGCAGGCGCGTACCAGCTTGAGGTTACCGTCCGCCGTCCCGATACCTTCGACGCTCGTACAGCATTCCGCTTCGAGGTCGCTTCCGGCGGTGGCGTCAGCAGCTCAGCAATCTTCCCGTCTGCGGATACCGGCCGTCTCCTCTTCGGCGTGGAACTCGCCGTGCTCGGATTCCTGTTCCTCGCCGTGGGCATCCCCCTCGGCGGCTGGTACTCGCGCCGTGGACTCGCCGTCATGACTCCAGGCCTCGTCGTGTTTATGATTGGAGCCGGAGTATTCTTAACCGCCCAGTTCGAGGAAGACCCGTCTTCAGCCGACCGCAACCCGTTCGCCCCCAATCCCGAATCGCTCGCCATCGGAGAGAGAGTCTACGGCGAGGCCTGCACGTCCTGTCACGGCGCTGAAGGATATGGCGATGGCCCGGCAGGTGTCGGACTCGACCCTCCGCCCGCCAATCTCATAGTCCACGTGCCGCTCCATCCCGACAGGATTTTATTCGACTTCATCAGCGAAGGAGTCGCTGGCACCGCGATGGTCGGACTGGCCGGACGCTACACCGACGAGGAGATCTGGCATGTCATCAACTACATCAAGACGCTAGAATAGAAGGGTACTCCCCGAATGGACATCCCATGCCACTGAGAAGAATCGCAGTCATAGCCGCTCTCGTCTTTGCGGCCACGGCCCTGGCGATGTCCCCCGTCTACGCCCACGCTTTCGGTGAGAGGTACGACCTCCCCCTTCCACTGAACCTCTTCATGATCGCCGCGGCCGCGGCTGTAGCAGCCTCCTTCGTCATCATCGGTCTCTTCGTCAACAAGCAGCCCGGCGAGTTCCGGTATCCCACACTCAATCTGCTCACAGTCCCCGTGCTTGGCGCGGTCCTGTCAAACAAGGTATTCACCTACGCCTTCAAGCTCGTCGGCGTCGCCGTGTTCCTGCTCCTGATCGCCACCAGCCTCTTCGGCGTCAACAAGCCCGTCGAGAATTTTTCCCCTACCTTCGTCTGGATCATCTGGTGGGTCGGCATGGGCTACATTTGCGCCCTGCTCGGCAATCTCTGGATGCTCGTCAACCCGTGGAGGACCATGTTCGAGTGGGTCGAGGGCTTCCTCACGAGTGAGGATGACGGAGACGAGGGACTGATGGACTACCCCGAAAGCTGGGGAGTCTGGCCTGCCGTCATCCTGTTCTTCATCTTCGCCTGGCTGGAGAATGTCTACAACGGCGCGCAGGCCCCCTTCAAGCTCGGCCTCTTCATACTCGTGTACTCCGCGATCACGTGGGCCGGTATGCTCCTCTTCGGCAAGCACGTCTGGCTCAGGCGCGGCGAGGCCTTCTCCGTGCTTTTCGGCCTCTTCGCCCGCTTCTCGCCAACCGAAATCAGGACTTCCGGCGACGACACGTCCGTCGACTGCCTCGAGAGCTTCCAAAAGGCCGACCCTGACGAGCGCCAATTCAACCTCCGCCCCTACGCCGTCGGCCTCGCAACACGCGGGCTTGTATCGGTATCCATAGCTGCCTTCGTCATCCTTGCGCTATCGACCGTCACTTTCGACGGCCTCACGGAGACCAACGCCTGGCTCGAAGTGCAGGATGTCCTCTACCCCGTATTCTCCCCTCTGCCCGTGGACACCTTCGGCGCCATCGACACGCTCGGCCTGCTGGTCTTGCCAGTCCTCTTCCTCGCGGTATATCTCGCCTTCTCGTGGGTCCTGCGCCAATTCGAAGGCACGACCGACTCTCCCGTCTTCGAAGTCGCCAGGGTCTTCGTCCTCTCGCTCGTCCCCATCGCCCTGGCCTACAACATGGCCCACTTCATCTCGCTCCTCACCATTCAGGGACAGGGGATCATCCCGCTCCTATCCGACCCGTTCGGCTTCGACTGGAACATCTTCGGCACCTCCGGCTACCTCATAAACATCAACCTCGTCTCCGTCCAATTCGTCTGGTGGGTATCCATCATCGCCATCGTCCTCGGACACATCCTCTCCGTATACATCGCCCACATCATCTCGCTCCGCCGGATGCCCACGTCCGCACAGGCCGTCAAGAGCCAATACCCCATGCTCGCCCTCATGATCGTCTACACCGCGACCAGCCTCTGGATCATCGCCCAGCCCATCGCCAACTGACCGCTCTTCCGGAGGTCCTATGCCCAAGATGCTGGCCGCGCTCTACAACGGCCTCGACACGGTTGAGATCAAGCGCATCGAACGCCTCGAACCCGGTCCCGGCGATGCCCTCGTCAGAGTCCGCGCCGAGGGCATATGCGGCTCCGACCTCAACCAGTACCGCAAGCTGACCGAGCCCGAGACCCTCCCCGCCGGACACGAGACCGCAGGCGAGATCGTCGCCGTCGGCGGGGGTGTCGATTCCGCAAGGGTAGGCCAGAGGGTCGCCGTCGAGGTCGTCGGACACGGCAAGGCGTGCCTGACCTGCTGGTACTGCCGCCAGGGCCAGTACAGGAACTGCACCGACAAGGGCGAATACCCCGGAGGCGGATTCGCCGAATACGTCACCCGCAACGCCGTCGCCTGCTACCCACTCGCCGATCCGATGACGTGGGAGGAGGGAGCGCTTGTCGAACCGCTCGCCGTCTCCATTCGAGGGATGCGTCGCGGGGCGCTCATGGCGGGCGACAGCGTCGTCGTGCTCGGCGCGGGCAACATAGGCCTGACCGCAATCGCCGCAGCAAGAGCCTTGGGCGCCGGCATGATAATAGCCACCGCAAGACACGCCCAGCAGGCCGATCTGGCAAGGACGCTCGGCGCAGATGTCGTACTCGATCCCAACGACGACGATGCAACCCAAGCCGTCGAAGACCTCACCGGCGGCCTCGGAGCCGACATCACCGTTGAGACCGTCGGCGGATTCGGTAGCAACGCCACCCTCGTACAGGCCGTCGACATGACCCGTGTCATGGGACGGATCGTCGTCCTCGGAGTCTTCCACGACCCCGTCCTGACCGACTGGATGGAGCCACTCCTCAAGGAGCAGTCCTTCATCTTCTCCGTCTGCTACGGCATCATGGACGGCAGGCACGACTTCGAGATGGCCATCGACCTCATGTCATCCGGCAAGATCGACCTCAAATCCATGGTCACCCACACCTACCCCCTCGCCGAAATGCCCCAAGCCCTCGCCACCGCCTACGACAAGTCCACCGGCTCCGTCAAAGTCCAGCTGCGAATGTGACTGATAGCACCACCGTCATACCCGCGAAGGCGGGTATCCAGAAGGGCAGGGGCCATGCCGGGGTGTCAGTAACTGCCGTGTGGCCACGAGCAAGTACGTTCACCCTGAGCCTGTCGAAGGGCCGCCCCCCACGAAAAACTTCGCCCTCTCCCGCCGCTCTTACCCCCTCTCCCGTTCGCGGGAGAGGGCTGGGCTCTGTACCAATACCACCGTCATACCCGCGAAATCGGGTATCCAGAAGGGCAGGGGGGCATCCCGTTCACCCGTACAAACCTCGCTCCCCACACCGTTCACCCTGAGCAGCGTTACGCCCCGGGTTTGGGGCCATGCCGGGGTGTCAGTAACTGCCGTGTGGCCACACGGCAGTACGTTCGGCCTGAGCCTGTCGAAGGCCCTCTTACCCCCTCTCCCGTTCGCGGGAGAGGGCTGGGGTGAGGGTGAAGCCCTGCACCAATACCACCGTCATACCCGCGAAAGCGGGTATCCAGAAGAGCAGGGGGAGGCATTACTCCCCAAAGACGAGAAAGCACCCCCACTAAACCCCCCTCTTCGCTCTGCGTCCTCTGCGCTCTCTGTGGTGAATCCCCTACCTCACGTTCCCCATCCCCTCCGCCAACCACCGGTCCCGTATCTCCGCGAGCTCGATGGCAACGTCCTCCACCGTCCCCGGATGGTTCGTCGCCAGCACCTCCATCGTCCACGCGCCGTTGAACCCGATGTCCTCGAGGGCCTGCGCGAACGAGTCGAAGTCGATGACCCCGTGACCCGGCGGCAGGTGATCGTCCTGGTCCGAGGAACCATCCTGGATATGCAGCGCATACAGCCGCTCCGACGCGATCCGGGTCTCCTCCGCCACGTCCAGCTTCCGCAGCCGAGTGTGCCCGATGTCGTGACATATCCCGACGTGCTCAGCCGGAAGGTCAGCTATGAACGAACGCAGCTCCTGCATCGTCTCCAGCGGACGGGCGGGGAACCCCATTTTCCCAACGAGGTTCTCCAGCGCCATCCGCACTCCCGTCTCCTCTGCCACCCGCACCAGCTCGGAGATCGAGCGGTGCGCCATCTCCGTGGCCGCTCCAACGTTCTCCCTCGTGTACAGAGGCACGTCCGGCGATGTCGGACTCCCCGACGGATGCACGATGATCGTCCGGCCCCCCACCTCCGCATGGAACCTCATCGCCGCCGCGACCTGCGCCACACTATCCTTCCGCTCGACCTCATCCATGCTGGCGAGATTGATGCTCTTGAATGGCGCGTGAATGGTGTGGGCGTACAGCCCGGTACTCTCCAGTTCCTCGCGAAAAGGAGCGGAGTCGGGAGGGCCGTCTTCCCACTCAAGGCCTTCCGCGATGAGCTCAACCTCGGTATAGCCGCTCGCCGCGACCGACCTCACCGCCTCGATCGGGTCCCCGACAAAGTCTCCCGTCTCGTCCGTCATGTACAGCGCGCTCGCGATACTATACGTCGGCATCGTCTCTCCTATCTTTGGTTATCCGGCGTTGTCTCCGGTACTTATACCAATTCGTTTTGAATACACCGTGAATTGGGCGTGGGACAACCAACTCACCCGTCATTCCGGCGAAGGCCGGAATCCAGAAAGTCCAGTCAGTCGAGAATACGGCCT
>DAOUKG010000055.1:0-35158 GCA_034421575.1 Dehalococcoidia bacterium | reverse complement strand
ACCAACAGCAAGATGGCCTTGGCGTCCCTCTTTGGCACTTGGAGAGCAAAGGACCTCAATCCCCTCTCCCAATCCCGCAATCTACTCGTCTCTCATCAACTCTGAACAGTTACAAAGGTATCCATATCAGACAAATACAAAACATTTCCCAACAATCCCCAATCTTTCCCCCTCTGGGGGAGAGATACACTCCCATTCCAATCTCTCCCCCACCACACCCACCCCGTCATTCCCGCAAAAGCGGGAATCCATCCCCCCTCTCCGCGCCCTCCGCGCCCTCTGCGGTGAAACCCGCCCCCGTTCGGCCTGAGCCCGTCGAAGGCCCTCCCACCGTCACTCCGGCGAAGGCCGGAGTCCAGAGCGGCGGAGACGTTCACCTCACACACCAACCCACCGTAGGGGCAACCCTTGTGGTTGCCCGTCCCCGATACCGCGCCACCACCCGTCATTCCGGCGTAGGCCGGAATCCATCCTCTCCCCCTCCCCCCTCCGCGCTCTCCGCGCCCCCTGCGGTGAAACCCTCCTACCCCCGCCGGGAGAGATACACTCCCATTCCAATCTCTCCCCCGCTGGGGGAGAGATACAGAGAGGGGGTCTCCCCAACCCTCCGTCACTCCCACACCCAACCCCGTCATTCCCGCGCAAGCGGGAATCCATCCTCCACGCCCTGTCCAATCCTCTCCCCCCTCCACGCCCTCTGCGGTGAATCCCCCCTTGACACCCAAGAACATGCGTACTACAATGAACACATCCCCTCTCCCGTCGTGGGAGAGGGCTAGAGCCTACCCCTGCGTAGGCAGGGGGTGAGGGTGATTCCCCGAAGAGAAAAAGGCTCCCCCAAACTTGACAATAACAACGGAAATGCAACAAAATGCAACACCATGCAACAAATTTCGACCTTTTTCCACCCCACACAGCCCCCACCGTCATTCCCGCGAAAGCGGGAATCCATCCTCCACGCCCTGTCCAATCCCCTCTCCCCTCTCCGCGCCCCCTGCGGTGAACCCCCCGTTGGCGGGGTCCCGCCGCCCGATGGTATGATTGGCGAGAGAACGGAGACGGCCTATGACAACTGAGGAAAGACTTACACGCTTGGAAGAAACGACCAACCTTCTAGGCGAGTTGATGGCAACCGTCGTCGGCATGGTTCAACGGCAAGAGGACCTGATTGGTCAGCAACAGGAGATACTTGTTCGTCAGCAGGAACTGCTCGATGAAGTGCGCCAGGACACCAAGATGACCCGGCGTCTCTGGGTACGCCTCGCCACCAAGCACGGCTGGCTCGATGAGGACGACCTGAACGGAGACGGCCCATGACGACCGAGGAAAGACTTGCTCGGTCTGATTAGGAGGACGTATGACAACCGAAGGGAGACTTGATCGTCTTGAAGAGGTGAGCGAGAAGCTGACCGAGTTGATGGCGACCGTCGTCACCGCAATCCAACATCAGCAGGAACTGCTCGATGAAGTGCGTCAGGACACGAAGATGACCCGGCGTCTCTGGGTACGCCTCGCCACCAAGCACGGCTGGCTCGATGAGGACGACCTGGACGGAGACGGCCCATGACGACCGAGGAAAGACTTGACCGCTTGGAAGAGACGGACAGGAAGCTCAGCGAGTTGATGGTCGAGGTCATCAGATTGGTCCATCAGCAGGATGGGCGCCTCGAACGTCAGGATGAGCAGCTTCAGCTTCAGCGGGAGGAGCTTCAGCTTCAGAAGGAACTGCTTGCGGAGGTACGCGAGGACACGAAGATGACCCGACGTCTCTGGGTGCGCCTCGCCACCAAGCACGGCTGGCTCGATGAGGACGACCTGAACGGAGACGGCGCGTGAGTCCCCCTCCCCCGTTCGGCCTGAGCCCGTCGAAGGCCCTCTTACCCCCGTCATTCCCGCATCCCACACCGTCATTCCCGCGAAAGCGGGAATCCAATCCCCTCTCCCGTCGTGGGAGAGGGCTAGAGCCTGCCCCTGCGTAGGCAGGGGGTGAGGGTTATTCCCCTAGGAATCCAATCCTCTCCCCCTCTGCGCTCTCCGCGCACTCTGCGGTGAATCCCCCTCCCCCATTCACCCTCCATCGGACAGCGCGTGACTCTTCATCGTGTGCCGCGCCGTCGCGCTTGCGTAGCGTCCAAGGGCGGAGAGCGGAAAGTAGTTCCGGTAAAGGTGGTATTTGATCATGAAGGCCGCGCTCAGTTCGGGCCCCTGTGAGTTCGGCCCGTTGAGCGGTTCGTACCTGGCCGGCCTCTCGCCCGGTCCGTAGCCGGGGAAGCCGCAGCCCGTGAACTGAGGCTCCTCCCATGTTCCGTCTTCATGCTGTCGCTCAAGAAGGAACTCGACGCCTCGCCGTACGGATTCGTGCCTCGCCTCACCTGCCGCTATGAGCGCGATCAGTGCCCACGAGGTCTGCGACGCCGTGCTCTCTCCCTGTCCCCGCAGCGCAGGGTCGGCATAGCTGACGCAGGTCTCGCCCCAACCTCCGTCCGGGTTCTGATATGCCAGAATCCACTCCACCGCCCGCCGCACTCGGGGCTGCGTCATGTCCACCCCAAGGGATTCCAGCGCAGGCAGAACCGCGCCTGTGCCGTAGATGTAGTTGACGCCCCATCGCCCGAACCACGGCCCGTCGTGCTCCTGCTGCTCCCACACGTAGGAAAGCCCACGGCGAACCACGGGGTGCTCCATTGAATACCCCAGCTTCCCGTACATCTCCAGCACGTGAGCGGTCACGTCCACGCTCGGCGGGTCGAGGAGCTCGCCAAAGTCGGCGAACGGTATCTTCGCCAGTTGACGCGAGTCGTTGTTCCAGTCGAACGCGGCCCAACCTCCGTTCGAGCACTGCATCCCCGTCAGCCACGTGACCGCCCGGTCGACAGCCGCCTTGCGCGCTCGCTCTCCGACGGCGTCGTCCATCCTGGCGGATGCGAGGTCCGCTATGATGATGGCGGAGTCGTCTATATCCGGGTAGTGAACGTTGTCGAACTCGAAAGCCCATCCGCTGGGTTCCAGGTTGGGTCTGTACACGGCCCAGTCGCCCTTGACGCGAATCTCCTTCTGAATGAGCCAGTCAGCGGCGCGCTGTATGGCGGGGTGATCCGATGGCGCGCCGGAGTCCAGCAGTCCGCGCATCGCCAGGCACGTGTCCCACACGGGTGAGAGACACGCCTGCACCCTGAGCGCATCGCCGTCTTCTGACGGAACGCTCCAGTTCCGCCTGAATCCCTCCAGTCCTTTCGAGATGACCGGGTGGTCCAGCGAGTAGCCCAGGGCGCTCAATGCAATGAGCGAGTAGACCCAGGGCGGCTGTATTCCAGCCCACGAACCGTCTGCTTCCTGGTGGCTGACGATCCAGTCTACGGCAGCCTTGATTGCCTTCTTCCGGCCGGGGATGAAGGGGAGCTTGCGATACATGCTTATGGCCTTGTCCAACACCAGGAACCAACCCTTGAGGGAAAACGGCTTTGCCTTCCAGCGGGACAGGGTGAAAGTGACCGGACCTTCCGGGTAGAGTTCCAATACCCAGGCGCTCTCGCGTGGGGGCCGCGTGGGATGGAGCGTGAGGATGATGGTCATGGGCACGATGGTCGCCCGCGCCCAGCTCGCGAAGCGGTAGATGTTGAAGGGCGCCCACTTCGGCAGCAGCATCATGTAGGGAGGCATGGTGGGCGTTCCCTTCCAGTCCCACTGGCCGAAGAGGGCAAGCCATATCTTGGTGAACACCCTCGCCTTGGGCACGCCTCCGCATTGCAGGATGAACTCGCGGGCCTTTGCCATGTGAGGAGCATCAGGGTGGTCGCCGGCCAGCTTGAGCGCAAAGTAACATTCGATGGACGTGCTCAGGTCGCCCGGAGCGCCGTAGTACATCCGCCATGAGCCGTCGGGCGATTGCCTGCGACGGATGTCCTCCGCAATGCGCGGGATGCGTTCTCCTTCGTCCGATCCCAGGAAGTGCGTGAGCATGATGTACTCCGCCTCCATGGTTGGATTGGACTCCAACTCTCCCCACCAGTACCCGTCCTCATGCTGTGTGCGGAAGAAGTACCGCTGCGTCCGTTCCAACGCTTTGCGGAGACTCGTCTCCATGTCCTGTTCGATCAACTTCGCCACCCAGTTTCAAGTCGTCTGCCGGCCGATTCTCATGCCGGTAACCAACTCAGGAATTGTACAACTCCGTCGAAGTGGTTCACGTGTCCCCGGAGTCGCGCAGTTCATCCCCTGCCATTTCGCCACGTGCCGCGAACCACTCAACGGCCTCTTGGAATGCTTGCCGTACCGGAGTTTGGGGCATACGCAACTCCCGCACACTCCACGACGGGTCTACCCACATTCGGGCCGAGGCCATTTGCGCCGCTTCGAGCGCTATCGCCGGCGGACGTCGAAGTATCCTCCCGGCGATCTCGCTGACCCACGCCGCAGTCAAGGCCGCCGTGTGGGGCAAGCGAAGGCGTGGGGCAGGCAGTCCGGTCAGTTCAGAGAGGATCTCGAACGCTTGCGAAAGCGTCAGGTTCCCATCCGTGTTCCCCAGCAGGTAGCGGGCGCCAATTTCACCCCGCTCCAGCGCAAGCAGGTGGCCTTCCGCCACATCGCCCACGTGTACGAAGTTCAGCCCCGTGTCCACGTAAGCAGGCATCCGGCGCCGCATGAAGTCCCGCACGATGTTCCCCGTGGGTGTGGGCTTCTCATCGCCGGGACCTATCGGCGCCGTCGGACAGACGGTAACCACCGGCGCGCCCTGCGTCGCCAACTGCCGCACGACGCATTCAGCCTCGTACTTGGAGCGCTTGTATGGCCCCTTCATCGTCTCCGGCCCGGCTATGTCTCTCTCGGTGGCAAGGCTGTCATTCGAGAAGGCCGTCCCTCCTACAGTGCCGGTGTACACGATCCGTTCGACTCCCGCGGCGAGCGCTGCCCGCATCACGTTCTCCGTGCCGCCCACGTTAACCTCACTCATCTTCTCTGCCTGCGTGGAATCGAACGTGTACAGCGCGGCCAGGTGGATGACTGCGTCGCAACCGCTCAATGCCGAGCCAACGGACTCCGGGTCGCGCACGTCTCCTGCAGAGACGACGACTGATTGCTGCGGCGCCCTGTACGTGCGTTCATTCCGTACAAGGGCCACAACTTCGTAGCCTCGCTGCACGGCAATCTCAACGACGTGTCGTCCGATGAAGCCGGACGCGCCGGTTACGAGGACCCGGGTCACAGTTGACGGGCAATTGCGGGGAGGATGCTCTGCACAGCCATCTGCAAGGCGCGCGACGCCCTGCGGGATTTCAGCGCGAGCGGCAGAAAGCTCCTGACCGCCGAAGGATGTGACATCGCCCGAAATGCGTGTGCCCACTCCCGCCGACCTCCATCTGCGATGATGGTTGCGATGAACGATGGAAGGGGGTAATGGGCTTCATCCAGCACCGCGCGGATCCCTATGAGCGGGATGTCTCTCGATGCCGCTGCATCCGCTATCCAGCGCCCTTCCATGTCTACCACCAGCGCGCCGCTGCCTTTATGCGCCCGGCGCTTGGCTCGCGGCGTTAGCAGCGGTTCGTCCACGGTCAATACTGCTCCTTCCAGCGCCGAGAGGCCCGACTGCCGGAGCAGCATCGCCGCGCGAGACGTTTGGAGAGCTCCGGGAACGGCCGCCTTTGCACCATGGAGGTAGGCGTTCCCCACCACGAGTTCACCGGGATGAAGATGAGGGTCGAGCGCGCCTGCGTAGCCTAAAGAGACGAGCAGCCGACACGGCGCGGCGTCGAGAAGTCCTGCAAGTTGTTCCCCCGCATCGCGTCCAATGCCGACAACGCTGGCGCGAGTGCGCTCATTGCCGCAGCCCAGCCCTCCCAGTTCACGCCGGGTCGGCGCAATCGTCAGGAGAGGGGCAGTGATGGCTTCCGTGCTCATGTCATTCAACTCGATTGGGAAGCGGGTGCGGTCCGACCGGCGTCCGGTCCCGATCCGTCCTGCCGGTGCTGGAAGGTCTCGAAGCGCTCGACTGATGCGGCGGCGGTATCTCGGCCCGTGAAGAGCACTTGGGCGATAGTCCGGTAAGGAATGGAGACTTCGCGCCCGGTGTGAGTTTCAAACAGCTGGGCAAACGGTTCGCTCGCGCGGACATTCCGGTTGAAGAGGTAGCCGGTCAGGGAACCGCCGTCATCCGTCCGGATGGTAACGTCGCCACGGTATTGGAATGCCCGTTCGACGAGTCCTGATACGTCGTTTTCTGCCTTCTGAAGCTCAGCATGGGATGGCGGCCGATGTTCGCTCATGGTTCACAGCTTGCCCGTAAGCGTAGCGACTGCGGAGTCCCGCAGACCGCGCCATGTGGTGAACGTTGCATTGATGGCTGAGGGCTCGTACCCGCAATGTACCATGCAGTCCTGGCACTGGCGGTTGCCGCTCGCCCTTCCGTAGTCCTCCCAGGCTGTTTCGTCCATCAGTTCCCTGAAGGTGGAGGCGTAGCCGTCCTGCAACAGATAACACGGGCGCTGCCATCCGAAAATCGTGTATAGCGGGTTGCCCCACGGTGTGCATTCGAAATCTCGCTTGCCCATCAGGAACTGAAGGAACAGGGGCGACTGGTTGAACCGCCAGCGCTTCTTCCTGTCGGTAAGTATCCGGGTGAAGAGCTCCTGTGTACGCCCACGCTCCAGGAACGAGTCCTGGTCCGGCGCCTTCTCGTAGTTGAACCCCGGGGACACCATCATGCCCTCCACGTCCAGGTCCATCATCGCATCGAAGAAGTCCCGAACGCGCATTGGCTCGGACGTGTTGAACAGCGTGGTGTTGGTGGTGACTCGAAAGCCTCGTCGGATCGCCTCCCGTATCGCCTCGACCGCGATGTCGTAGACTCCGTTCCTGCAGACCGAAGAGTCGTGCTCCTCTCGCAGGCCATCCATGTGCACGCTGAAATTGAGCCGCTTGGACGGGGTGAAGACATTCTCTTCCAGCTTCTGCTTTAGCAGCAGAGCGTTGGTGCAGAGGTAGACGTATTTCTTGCGTCGCGTGAGCTCTTCCACCAACTCGCCGATGTGTGGATACAGAAGCGGCTCTCCGCCGGGGATGCTAACGACGGGCGCGCCGCACTCTTCCACCGCAGCGATGCACTGCTCCACCGTGAGCGCGCGCTTGAGAACATGGGGCGGGTACTGGATCTTTCCACAGCCGGCGCAGGCGAGGTTGCAGCGCAGCAGAGGCTCCAGCATCAGCACAAGCGGATAGCGCTCGCGTCGCGCCAAACGCTGCTTTACCACGTGAGAGGCTACTGTGAGCGCTTGCGATACAGGCACTCCCATAACGTCGTGCCCTCAATCCGTTCGAATGTGAGGCAGTATACCAGAATGGGCGCTGCATAGGCGTGGCATCAGCCAGGCCTCATAACTGTCCAGAGTTGATTAGAGCAACACTACCCTCCGTGGATACCCGTCTTCGGAGACTTTTGAATAACCACCGTCATTCCCGCAAAACGGGAATCCAGAGACGTTTCCGAAGCTGGATGATGCCCTTTCAATGACACCCTCTCAGCGGCAGAACGGTTACGCAAAGACTCTCTTCGCGGGTATGACGGTGTTGTTTGCGTAAAAAGCCCGTCAAAACCGTTCGTGGTGAGCCTGTCGAACCATGAACCGCCCTTCGACAGGCTCAGAGCTTGCCCCGTACTCGATACGGGGGTGAACGGAATCCCCTTCAGACACCCTCTTGGAGGGGATTTCACACCGATTCTGAACAGTTACGCCAACCAGTCCCTAACCGTCGTGCCAACCTTACCGGGTACCTACCTACTGTCCCCTTTTCCGAATCTCCATTGCCCATATCCGGATCAACGTCTCAAGAGCTGCGGACGACACACGGAGTTCGCCTCTCGAAACCTCGGAGCGGCCATCCCTGCAAGACGAAGAAACGGCGCGGAGTCATTTTCGTCGGCTCGCCCCTATGGTCTTGAGCTACGCGGGCTGTGAGTAGGCCACCTGCTCCTGCGCAAGGGGAGCCGGTCGAATAACCAACACCGGACATCCGGACTCCCTTATGACAGCTTCGGCGACGCTTCCCAGCAACAGGCGGCTGACTCCGGACCGCCCGTGGGTAGCGAGCGCGATCATGCTGTGCTCAAGCCCTTGTGCATAGTTGACTATCTCCGTCGAGACCTTGCCGCTGAGCAGCGCCCCGTTCACTTCTAGACCGGAATTCCTCAGTTCTGTCGCCACCCCATCCATATAGTCGTGGACTTTTGTCGCGGTTTTCGGCTCGATCCCGGTCAGAATCTCTTCAAGGGCGATGTTGCTGTCATCGAATAGCGCGCCTTGTTCCGGCAGGACTCTCAACAGGGTCACCCTGAGGCTCATCTGCCGTGCAAGGGTGGCTGCGTGTGAAAGCGCCGTTTCCGCGAACTCGGAACCGTCCAGCGGAACGACCATGTGGTCAATGTCGATGTCGTCCTCCGCATGCAGACTGGCGCGCTCCGGCGTAATCGACAGTACGGGTATGGGAGATTCGTGGATCACTCTGTAAGTCACGCTGCCCAGTAGTCCGCTGGTCAGAACGCTCCTGCCCCGTGTGGACATCGCTATCAGGTCGCAATCGGTCTCCTGAGCGACTCTGATGATGGTTTCGGAAGCAGACCCGTATGCCACTATCGTCTCGGTGGGGATTCCTGCCTGTGACAACCTCGTGGCGATGCTGTCAAGTGGGGCCTTGAGCTCTCTCTCGATCCTGGCGACCAGCTCCAATTCCCAGGGCTCGAAATCGGCGATTGAGCCGGAAGGAAACTTCTTTCCGCCATCACCCAACCCTCTCAGTATCCTTGCTAAGGCCGAATCGAAACTCTCGTCCCGCGTTTGATTTACATCGACGGCTCTAGCCAGCACGACCCCCATCTTCATGCCGCCGGCCAGCCACTCGACGAAGGGGATGATGCCTTCTGATACCTCTGTACCGTCCAGGGGAACCAATACTCTAGTGAACATCCGGTACCCTCAATGACGCTCTGATCGCTCTATTCGCAAGTGCCCTGACACTCGACACTTGTACCAGAAACAGACACATGCGACAAGTGCGGTGTGTGGCCGTGATTGTTCAGAGTTGATGAGGCGAAGTCCCCTTGTCCCTCTGGATACCCGCTTTTGGAGACCTTTGCGTAACCGTCATACCGGCGAAGAGCTTGCCCCGTACCCCGATACGGGGCCGGTATCCAGAGGGGTGAGGGTGAGGTTGGGTAGCATTGGTGTTTCATGCCAAGGTCTTCCCGCACGGTGAATTATGCAAAGGTTTCCTTTTGCGGGTATGACATTGGTTGTGTGTGTCGAGCGGTCTCATGAAATCTGAACAGTCACTCTTTCAATGTGCTCTCTTGAATGCCTCTAACCACATTAGGTCACGTAACTTTGTGATGCTAGAATAGTGCAGCTTTCATGCTCCCAGCGTCGAGGAGGCAATATGTTCAACTACGGACTGATCGGAGACATGTCTTCTGCGGCGTTGGTTGGTACCGACGGCTCCATTGATTGGTGCTGCCTGCCCCGATTCGATTCGCCGAGCGTCTTTGCCTCCATACTCGACGAGGACATCGGCGGTCGATTCCGCATCCAGCCCAGTGGAACGTACACAGACCGCAGCCAGACCTACTTACAGGACACCAATATCCTGGAGACAACCTTCACGACGCCCCAGGGTGTCGTGAAGATGGTTGACCTGATGCCCATTCACGATAGCGACAAGGACGGCAAACCTGACAAGAACCCCATAGATCCACCTGAGCTGCATCGCATCGTCACCTGCACTGCCGGAAGTGTGAGAATGCGCTGTGAATATGAGCCTCGGCACGACTACGCCCGCGCCATGCCGGAGTTTCGCCAGGTGCGAGGCAACGGCAACGGCCTTGCGGTCGAGACTATAGGCGGCGGCCAGAGTATGAAGCTGGTCAGCAATGTCTCGCTGCCGGTCAAGAGCGACGGCGTTAGAGGGGAGTTCACGCTGTCGCAGGGTGAGTCGGCAACCTTCGTACTGGCCTACGGCAGCGGAAGACCGGCAAGTCTCGATCAGTACCACACGCAGGAAAAGTTCGAACTGACCCGGGGATACTGGCAGGACCTTGTGGCGGGGATGAACTACGAGGGTCTGTGGCGCGAGCAGGTGGTGCGATCATTCCTCGTCTTGCACCTCATGATGTACCGCGGCACCGGGGCAATCGTAGCCGCGCCGACGACGAGCCTGCCGGAGACGATTGGCGGGTCGCGAAACTGGGACTACCGGTACTCGTGGCTTCGTGACGCGAGCTTCACTGTCGATGCTCTCTACCGGCTGGGGGATGTGTACGGAGCCGATTTCTACATACATTGGCTGCTGGAGCAGTGTCAGTTGATTACCAGCCAACCTCGCATCTTGTACGGGATCACGGAGGAGTCATCGCTCGAAGAAGAGATTCTCGACCACCTGAGGGGCTATGAGGGTTCGAGACCTGTGCGTATTGGCAATGCCGCAGCCGAGCACCTGCAGTTGGACATCTTCGGTGAGGTCATTGCGTCTATCCACTCGCTGCTGGTGTTGCGTGGTGAGATACCGGAGGAGGCGTGGGACCTGGTCTGCTCCCTGGCCGAGATGGTCATCGAGAACTGGCAGCGCCGCGATCGTGGCGTTTGGGAGGTGCGCGGGGAGCCACAGCACTTCGTCTATTCTAAGGTGCTCTGTTGGGCGGCCCTCAACACGGCTGCGTACATCGCGGCGGCTGTGGAGCAGCGGCGGCACTATCGACGTTGGTCGCAGGTGGCGTTCTTGATCAAGACCGAGGCGCTCGACCTTGGGTGGAGCGAATCGAAGCAGGCGTTCAGACAGCGATACGGCAGCGACACCCTTGACGCATCCAACCTTGCGATCCCCTTCTTCGGTTTCATCCCACAGGACGACCCGAGGGTGAGGCAGAACGTCGACGCCATCGAGCGAGAGCTGGCCGATGGGCCGCTGGTATGGCGCTACATCCCGGAAGAAACGGACGACGGTCTCGAAGCGCAGCCGGAGGGCACCTTCACCCTGCTGAGCTTCTGGCTTCTGGGCAACCTGATCTACACGGGGCAGACAGACAGGGCCTTCGACCTGTTCCACGAGACGATCACGCGGTGTTCCAACCACCTCGGCCTATTCGCAGAGATGCTTGATCCCTCTACAAACCGGCAGTTGGGCAACTTCCCGCAGGCATACTCACACATCGGCCTGATTCACACCGCACTAAACCTCTCCGGCGTCATCGCGGACACGCCAACGCGACTCATTCGCAGGCGCAGATAGACGAAGATTGTGGCCGAAAAAAGTCATCTGGCATTCCTCTGAAAATAACCCCCGACCAACCCGTCGTAGGGGCAACCCTTGTGGTTGCCCTTCTTCTGCGTCAACACATTTTTATGATTGGTGGTGTCGGTGGCAGCCGACATGAACGATTGCTTAGCCTTTGCGCAACCTGACGGCTTGGGAAGCGGAGCATGGCTTGTATTGGTGGTATCCTGTTTCACGGCAGATTAGGAGGATGTGCCAATTCCACTAGTTGAGGATTTCAGATGAACACGACCAATGCGCTGGATGACGGTTTTGAAGAAGCCGAGAGGGGTCTGGATCGGCTTGAAAAGCTTGAGGCCTTGCAGGTACGCGCCGCGTCCGATCAAGCCGCGTATGAAGCTGTGGAATACGTGACGAAGCTGCGGACGGCCGTCTCTGCATTAGCGGGCAACCGAACGCTTTCTGAGATAACCGAGGACTTTGGTGAGGAGACGGCGCGGCTGGTGGAAGAGCTGCGGAAAGCAGATGAAGAAGACAACTGGAACAAGAGAATTCGACCTGCGCTGTTGAAAACGGACGTCTAGGTTGGCAGCAGCAGCGTTGCGTCTACGTTCCACATTCCCTCAACCCAATTTGATTTCCTCGTCACCGGAGTCGGTTTAACTCAGAGGCATTGTCCCCCGCAAGAATCCAGCCGGAGGGCGTGTTTTCCGAGATCAGACCACACTCTCCCACTGGAACGCGGTGCTTTCGATAAACGTCGAATTATGATTCCCGGCCTGCAAGACTTCTATGCGGCTCTCAAATCAGAATCCGAATCATGCTCACGTTCGTAAACAAGTGTGACAGGGTTCGATGATTGTGATAGGGTTCGGTAGCACTGAGCTAGGAGGATTGTCTCAGGAGGGAGAATTGGGGATAGATGTCCCAGGCGTCGGCAATGCGCAATGCCCTCATGATCGACGCTTTATCGGCCCAACACAATTCCGAGTCTGAGACCAGTCCTCAAGTAGATAAAGGTGTTGCGGTCGAGCATTGGTCGAACTTTAGGAAGCACGGGATTAGGAAAGGACACAAAGAAGGAGGGGGAATATGATCTCCAGGAACCTTAGGCTTATAGGCTTTGCCGCGTTGGCCGTGATGCTATTCACGGTTCTCGCGTGCAGTAGTAGTGACGACGACGGTGATACGGACACATCAGCGCCCGCCCCCGCCCCGGCTCCGGCTCCCGCGCCGGCAGCGGCTCCCGCCCCTGCACCGGCGCCGGCTCCCGCTCCTGCGCCCGCGCAGGAAGAGGACGACGGGATGATGATGGATGACTTCGCGGGCACCTTCAAGGGCACGTTCGTCTGGGACGGCCCGATGCCCACGAAGTTCGGCGAGGCCCCAACTCTCGCCGCTCGTGTCTCTTCCGGAGAGCTTCCTCCGGTTGAGGAGCGTCTTCCCAACGCCGAGGACGTGATGGTCGTCCCGGTCGTTGACCGCATCGGCGACTACGGCGGAACCTGGCGCAGGGCTTTCACCGGCCCCAACGACGGCCAGAACGCCGACCGCCTGATGATGGACATGGTGCTGTACTATGACCTCAACGGCACGGACGTCATTCCCAACGTCGCAAAGGACTGGGACGTCAGCGACGACGGTCTCGTCTACACCTTGTACCTGCGTGAAGGGATGAAGTGGTCGGACGGTACGCCGTTTACTTCCGAGGACTTCGTCTGGCACTTCGAAAACGTCATTCTGGACGACGAGCTCAACCCGACTCGTGAGGGCCAGATTGGTTGGTCGGGTGTAGAGGCTGAGAGCTTTGCAGCCATTGACGACTACACGGTTGCGGTTACGCTCAAGTCGCGCAAGGACGGCTTCCTCGATTCGCTCGCGAACTACACCACCGGTGGCTGGACGCTTCACGGTCGCATCGCGGACGGCATGTATGGCCCGACGCACTACCTGAAGACGATCCACCGCAAGTTCGCAGATGACAAGGACGCGTTCGACAAGCGCGTGGCCGACGCCGGCTACGAGAACTGGATCACGTTCTTCAAGGACAATGCCAGCCCGCTCAAGAGCACGGACACCCCGGTAATCTCACCCTGGAAGATGACCAGCCCGATCACGGCTGAAATCTACGAGTGGGAGCGCAACCCGTATTACTGGGCGGTTGACCCTGCGGGCAACCAGCTTCCGTACATTGACAGGATCTCCATGACCCTCACGGGTGACAAGGAAATTCTGAACCTCAAGGCTTCGGCCGGTGAGATTGACTTCCAGCACCGCCACATTGAGATGGCCAAGGTGCCGGTATTCAAAGAGAATGAAGACCGAAGCAACATCGACGTGCAGTTCTGGGGTTCCCACGGAGCCGTCGGCCTCTCCATCAACATGTCCTATGGTGAGGGGCCCGTCGAATACGAGGTGGACGAGGAAGTCAAGAAGTGGATCAACAACTTAGAGTTCCGCAAGGCGCTCTCCCTCGCGATCGACCCGCACAAGATCAACGAGGTGATGTTCCTGGGTCAGGGCACAGTTTCGCAGGGCGTCTTCTCGAAGGGTCACCCGTTCTACCCGGGTGACGAGACCGCGCAGAAATACACTGAGCACGACCCCGAACAGGCCATGCAGATCCTCGACAGCATCGGCCTTGTCGATACCGACGGCAACGGCATCCGCAACCGCACGGACGGCAAGGGCGACCTGATCTTCATCACCGACTATGCGGCTGAGTACTTCGTAGCCTACGACGTGCTCGCAGAGCTGATTGAGGAAGACCTGGCCAAGGTCGGGATCAAGCTCGCCCTCAAGGCGATGGACGTCAGCCTGTTCAAGGAGCGACGCGACGGTAACACCGGCATCATGATGGCGGGCGGCGTTGGAGGCGGACGGTGGCCTGCCCTGCTCGACCGATGGTACGAGTCCGGAAGCGCGTACCGCACGTGGTACACGGGCGGCAGAGATGTCTACTCCGAGGACTCCATAGCGGCAGAACCGACTGACCCCAACATCCTTAGACTGGCTGAATTGGCCGACCTTGCTAAGGAACTCCGCTACGCGGACCGTAAGGACCTCTACATCGAGGGTCAGATGATCAACGTCGATAACCTCTACGGCATCGGCGCTGTGGGGAACACCCCGGCCTTCAATGGCGTGATCGTCAAGAAGAAGTACTTCATGAACGTTCCGCCGCAGGCTCCGAACGAGTCCCCGCTGCAGAACCCGGGTATCGCCCGGACGGTACAGTTCTTTATGGAAGGCGGCAAGAACGACTCCGAATAGGAGCAAGTGAGCTGCCTTTCGGGGTAGAGTGACTGCATGAAGTTTGAGCACCCGGTCCGATGGACCGGGTGCTCTTTCGTTTGCCGGGCTGCCGGTCGTAAAGGCAACGCCAAGTGGTCCAATATCTCAAAGGCGTTGCAACTTGCGGGCGCCTTATCCTAAGAGTAGAATCACGCCAAAAGCCCGTGCCGCAACGGTGCGTCGGCAGCAACCCATATCGGCTTCGGGCTCGGGGAATTGGTGCGATTGTGGGTGGCGAAGGCCGAGTAGTCTTAGTATCCAATAGGACCCCTTCCCTATCCACGCCTTCCAGCGTAGAGGAAAGACGCAACCTGCCTGTCGGTGGACTCGTAAGCTGCCTCCGGCCCTTTCTGGAAGACGTGGGCGGCATCTGGATGGGTTGGGACGGAAAGTCGGACGGCAAAGAAGGCAGCCCTTCTAAAGCCATCACCGAAGTCGCGGGCATGCGACTCGCTTCCGTCTCTCTTTCGCGTGACGAAGTCGAGGGTTTCTACGATACGTTTTCCAACCGCATCCTCTGGCCGATCCTTCACGGATTCCCCGACAAGGCGACGCTTCACCACGACAGCTACCGCGTGTACCGGAGCGTAAACCGCAAGTACGCGGCCTTCCTCATGGAGGTCCTGAGACCCGGAGACACGGTTTGGGTCCACGACTACCACCTCATCCCCCTTGGCCATGAGCTTCGCCGGCTTGGCTGGACGGGCAGGATCGGGTTCTTCCTTCACATCCCCTTCCCTCCTCCCGAGGTTTTCGGCATCCTGCCCTGGGCCCGAGATCTGCTTACCTTGCTATTCGACTACGACCTCGTGGGCCTTCAAACCCAACAGTATGTCCAGAACCTTCGGGAGTCCTTCCGCGACGAGCTTGAGGCCGAACTGAGCGGAGACACCGTGCAGCATCAGGGGAGAACCCTGAGGGTGGGTTCGTTCCCCGTTGGCGCCGATGTGCAAGCATTCCGCGAGATGGCAATGAGCCGGGAACCGACTCCCGTTAGCCGATTCCTGGAGGACATTCCAAAGGACAATCAACTTCTTCTCGGGGTGGACAGGCTCGACTATACGAAGGGTCTATTCCAGCGGATGCAGGCCATCGAGCGGCTTTTTGAAGACCACCCGGAGCTCATCGGTCACGTAACTCTGATTCAGATATCAGCGCCCAGCCGGGTCAACATCCCCGAATATGCCCAGGAACGCGAGCGAGTGGACTCACTCATTGCGAAGATCAACGGCAAGTTCGGGGAGGCCCATTGGATGCCTGTCCTTCCCCTGCACCGCCCCTATTCCCAGCAGGACCTGGCGCACCTATACCGAGAGGCCCACGTCTGTCTCGTCACGCCCCTGCGTGACGGAATGAACCTTGTCGCCAAGGAGTTTGTAGCGTCCCAGACTTCGGACCCCGGAGTCTTGGTGCTTTCTCGATTTTGCGGCGCCGCAGAGTCCATGCAAGACGCTCTCATGATCAACCCCTACGACTTTCAGGGGACGGCTTCCGCCATCTACGATGCCCTGACCATTTCCAGGCACGAACGACAACGTCGCTGGGAGGCACTCTCTAAGAACGTAAGCAGCCATACGGCCCGGGACTGGTGTTACAGCTTCATCGAGGCCCTGGGCGACTCGTAAGCCATCCAGCGAAGGAACTCCTCCACCTCCCCCATCCCCGTCAGACGGAAGTCTGCTCTTCGCGTCACGGCTTCCGGCGTTTCCTCATCCACGACGGCTATCGCCGCGCCCTTTAGAGTTCCCATTAGGACAAGATCGTGTAACGCATCGAATGCGTCGCAGTCCGTGAGGTCGTCTCCGAGAACTATCGCCCCCATTAGTCTGGAGTCCCGCACCATGCGATTCACCGCTGTGCCCTTATTCACCCCCACCCCCGGCCCTATCTCCAATACCATTTTGCCTTCCTTGATCTCCAGGCCACGGGCAGAAGCCAAAGACTTCAGCATTGGCAACAGTTCAGTTCGAGCCATAGTAGGGTCCGGGGAGTTTCGGTAGTGCACCGCCACGCTCAGTCCTTTGTTCTCCAAGACTATTCCCGTCACCTTGAAAAGCTCGATTCCCTTTTCAACCTCTTTGATGAGGCCATCCGATATCTGCAACTCGTGCGCCTGTCTCTCTCCTCCGGGTGTCCACTCCTCCAGCCCGTGATTGCCGACATACGTCACACTCGTCAAGCCAATCATTTCGCGAAGGGTATTCACGTCCCTCCCGGAAACCATCGCCACGAGCTCCAGTCTTGTTGACAACTCTCCAATTACGTCCCTAATGGCGGGTGAAATAACCGTTTCCCATGGGTCATCGAAGATGGGAGTGAGGGTCCCATCGAAATCGCTGAACAGCCCCACTCGGCTAGCGCCCAGGATTTCGGAGACGACATCCAGCCTATCCAAGACACGAGGGGGATTGATCATTTCGTTGTGAGAGGTCTTCCTTCTCAAGCCCGTACCCCGGCTGAGTCGGTTGGAGTTTCCGAAAGCACTACCCCATTATTGGGCTTGTGCATCGTCGGTACAACTTTCCTCATTGACTCTCGCCATTCCTTCACTTATTCCTGGACGCCGGCGACAAGGCCAGACCCCAACCAAGACGACATCAGGCATAGCGCTCAAACATCCCTAATTCACCGTTATTACTGGGGGGTCATCCTCATCGGTTACGTTGATGGTTACCAATATGCTGTCGGAAGCGCCCACCGGGTCGGTGGCGGTCACTATCACCGTGTAGGTGTTCCTGTCCTCGTAGTTCAGGGGAGCCTTCGTCCTGAGCTGACCACTTCGTCTGAGGATTCGGAAGTGCTGGGCATCCGTGCCGCCTATGGTGTATATCAGCAAGTCACCGTCATCGTCATAGGCCGTGACCGGCGCTCCAATGTTCTGCCCGGACCTCGTATTCTCGGCCACTTCTCGACTCGTACTGTCAGACTGGTCTCCCTCCGTAACTGGATCATGGTCAGGGAATTCCGGCGCGGCATTGACGCTTGGAGGCAACGGGACCGGAGCGGGAGTCCTGGGTCCTCTTGCCGGAACTTCCAGCACTCCCGTTGCTGTCAGTTCAGTGTCATCCAGATCGTCCGTGTAGACCGCCGTCGCCCGAAGGCACCTCCCCACATCGGTCGACTTCGGCACGTAGACTGCCGAAGCGGCCTCGCCAATAGGCATCCAGACTTCATCGCTTTCGATGTTCTCGCACTTGGCAGAGGGTGCGAGGTCATCATCCACTGTGCGTTCCCACACCCACCGGATGATGAGCACTCCCCCGTCCGGATCGCTGAGCGTGGCTACTATCTCGATGCCCACTTGCGGCTGCCTCTGGGACATCTCCACTTCCCCAACATCGTGCGTATTAACGACCTCGATCACCACGTTCAACCTTGCCGTCAGTCCTCGGGAACCCTCGCCGGAACGGGCCACAATGGTTATCGAGTACGAGCTTTTCTGCTCGTAGTCGGGCTGATGCCCTGTTCTGAATCTCAGGGCGCCTGTGCCGTCGAAGGCAAAGAAACTTGAGTCGGCGCCGGATAGTGAGTACGAGTAGGAGTTGTCGTCATGACCATAAGGGCCATCGACGATGCCGTCCTGGTCGGTGACGGCGTAAGTATCGGCATCGACCGTGCCGTCGGTCCCGAAAGTGAGGAGCGGTGTCTCCGAGTTTTCTCTGACCATCAACAACGTCGGCGCGTCCAGGTCAAAGGCCGGGGGCTCGTTCACCTCCGTGACCTTTACTATAACGTTCACCGTGGCCGTGGCTGTCGACGGGTCGCTCACCCTCACCCTCAGGACGTACTGGCTGTTTTCGGCCTCGCCGGCGTCCTCACCCTCCGGCAATGCAGGTTGACCGACCAAAGCTCTCGACTCCTCGTCCTCACGCTCCCCGGCATCCGCTCCAAGGACCTCGACCACCTTTATCCGGCCAGTATCGCTGTCGATAGAGAATCTCACATGCCCGTCGTCATCCTTTAGATCGGGCGTATCCAGCAGTTCATAGAACAGTATGTCGTCGTCTTCGTCCCACGCCGAAACCGGCTCCCCTATGGCCGTGCCCTCAGCCGCATTCTCAGCAACCGAGCGGACGACCTCGATGTAGGGTGTGGCCCGGTCCTCGTCCAGCCAGGCAAAGGAAGGAGCCGCATTGGACAGGGTCTTGGCCTCCACACGGTGAGCGCTCACAGCCGAAGCGGTCTTGCCAGCGCCGAACTTGTCGGAGTAGGTTACGCTTGCGCGCAGGTACCTCCCCACGTCGTCCGGCGCCGGACTCCGCCTCGGCGATGTAGCCCCCTCAATGTCCGTCCATACGGCGCCGCTCCCTGACCTCGCCCACTGCCATTTCTCGCCGGTGACGCCACTGTCCTCATCCAGCAGCCGTGCATGAAGCGGCCGGTCGACCTGAGGCTGCGGCCTGCTAATGGTGACTATTCCGGATTCGTCGACATCGGAAACAGTCACGACTAAATCCTTCGAATTGCCGGATGCTTCAATGGTCACCCTGTACACGTTTCCTTCCGCCGGCGGCACGCCCTCCGCGGCTGACAAGGGGTCTTCGTGATTGGGAATTGTATTGAAGACAAGCACTCCACCATGGATAGTGAACAGATTGGCGTCACGTCCACTCAAGGACCACTTAATCGCACTTCCGTCCTCGTCATACGCATAGTATGTGGTGACCGGAGCCGTTTCGTTCTCGGAGTAGACAACCGATCTTCTTCCTGCAATCTGCGCGGGGTCGTTCTTATTCATAAGGCTGATGGTCACGAGTATGCTGTCCGAGGCGCCTGAAGGGTCGGTTGCAGTCACCTCCACCGTGTATCGCCTCTTGCCTTCATAGTCCAGGGGAGCCTTAGTTTTCAGTTGGCCATTATTCCTCGTTAAGCTAAAGGACGCGGCGTCGGAGCCTCCCAGGGTGTAAATCAGCAGATCGCCGTCTTCGTCATGGGCGCTGACGGGAGACCCGATATCTTGGCCTGCCACTGTGTTCTCGGCCACTCTGCGGGACGTCCTGCCGGACTGACCCACAAAACGGGGAGCAGCGTTGACGGGACCACTCCTCTGCACAGGAGCCTCCACCGTCCCCACGACCTGCTCAGCAGGAGCATCGGCTGGATTCTCCATGTTGTCCGTATAGGTCGCGATCACTCGTAGACACCTGTCGGCGTCACCCGGCTCAGGAGTGTAGATGGGCAAAGTGGCGCCGTCTATCGAGGTCCAGCCACCAACCACATTGATACGGGGTGTCCCGGGGTCGTCACGACACTCGGCCGAAGGGGAGCCGCCACTATCCAGGGTAATCTCGGAGGACCGTTCCCATACCCAACGCTTTATCCTAACGCCACCATCCGGATCGCTGACCTTGGCGCGAACTTGCCGACCCACCTGCGGCTCCCTCTGCGACAGCTCCACTCCTCCAACGTCCTCCGCATCCACTACTTCGATGGTTACACCCAGCCTATTGGTCAGCCTGCGGGAGACCTCCCCGGAGCCGGCCTCAATGGTCAGCGAGTAGGAGTTCTTCTCTTCAAAGTCCGGCTTGTGGCTGGCTATAAAGCTCAGTGCTCCAGCATTGTCAAATTCAAAGAAATCGCTGTCGGGGCCGGATAACGTGTAGGTGTAGGTAGAGTCATCGTAGGGGGAAGGGCCGATATCAGAAGCGTCCCGATCGGTCACTGTGAAGGCATCGGGGCTCAAGGGGGCAGCGGTGTCGCCGATCGTTATCGAGGGTGGGTCTTCGTTCTCTACCACTTTCAGCACCGACGGTGCGTCTTCATCGAATTGGGGCGGTTCGTTCACATCTGTAACTCTAATGATCACGTTCACCGTAGATGCGGCTGTGGAAGGATCACTCACCTTCACTCTCAGGAGATACTCACTGTTGTTTGGCTCCCCCGCATCTTCACCCTCAGGCAGCGGAAGGTCACCTCTGAGGGCCCTGGAGTCCTCGTCCTCTCGCTCGCCGGGGTCCGCACCCAACTGCTTTGCAACGCTAATCTGGCCGGAGGCCCAGTCGATGGTGAATCGCATCCGTCCTTCGGCGTCCATGAGGTCCGGGGTGTCCACAAACTCATAGAGCAGCAGGTCAGCGTCAGCGTCCGATGCCGACACCGGTGCGCCTACCGGCATGCCCACGGCCGTGTTCTCCGCGACCGAGCGGAGAACATCGATGTAGGGAGTGGACAGATCGTCGTCTTGGTCGGCAAAGGATGGAGCGGCATTGGACAGGGTCTTGGCTTCCACACGATTTGCGCTCATCGCAGAGGCGGTCTTACCGGTTCCGAACTTGTCGGAGTAGGTTGCCGTTGCACGCAGGTACGCGCCTACATCAGCGGGAGCAGGACTCCGCATTGGAGAAATCGCTCCATGAATGTCCGTCCAGGACGTGCCGTCCACAGACCTGGCCCACTGCCACCTCGCGCCGGTCACACCGGCATCCTCGTCAGCCAGCCTTGCCTGAAGCAGCCGGTTGACCTGCGGCTGCGGTCTGTCGATGCTCACCGTCCCTGGTTCATCCACATCCTTAACCGTTACGGCTACTTCGTGCACCCCTCCGGAAGCCTCGATGGTCACGTTGTACACGTTCCTTTCCTCAAGCGGCCCAGCCGTCAAGGCGGATTGTGGGTTTTCGTAGTCGGGAGGTTGTCTGAACGCCAGCACACCGCCACCAATTGTGAACAAGTGTGCATCACTTCCACTCAGAGACCACCTAATAGTGTCTCCGTCCTGGTCATGCGCAAAGAAGACAGCAACCCGGGCCTTTCCGTTTTCAGCATATTCAATCAAGGAGTCCGGTGATTTCGCATATACCAGCTCGCTCACGAGACCATCCGGCAGCGCAGCCGCCATGAGCATGACAGCGAGCAAGATGACCGGTGCGAATAGCCGGAATTTCCAGGAATTGGGAGCGCTCAGACTGCGATGACGTGCAAGGCGGGACGGCGGTGTCATAGATTCTTCAGCATGATTCGCAGGTCGCGCGTCACAACTCTTGTGCCGAGTCTCTCAATGGAACCGAGGGAGGGGCCAACGTGATTTTCCCCTCAAGACATTCGCGCGTTGTGACACTTCACCCCATGCGGGTTCGTTTCTCGAGCCGCGCGCCCAACTGTGTCGGATTTTGCAGCAATTGGACACACGACTGATACACAATATACTTTACTGTGAAGTATATGTGAACATTCCTTTTCGGCGCAGTATCCTACATTTGATAGTGTTTTCGAATGGTCATGTCTTGGGGCGCTATACGGCATGTCGCTATGAGCCTTGCTCTCAAATGGCGACCACCCACACAGGAGCCTTGCAATACTTGCTCGATGCAGAATCCACGGTCAGGAGACCTCCGAAATACGGTGACCGGGTTCATGACGAACACCCCCAACTTGGTTCGGCAAGCCTCTTGCGAGACTTTCCGAAGGCCCGGGGTTACGCTCTCTTGCGGGGGCAAGCAGGCTGCCCGATAATGGTGCGACTCCGCTCAGCGAGGTTTGCCAACGGTGCGACTGGCGCTCATAGGCTGCGACACAGCGTCTGACTATGTGGCGGTATTGCCGAGAGTGAGGAATGCGGAAATTGTCGCAACCGTCGATGACGACGGCGACAAGGCGAGATGGGCCGCCGAAGCCCTCGGCGCGCAGGCGCTCGATTCCATCGACAAAGCGTTAGCGTCTGACCATATCGATGCCGTCCTCATCCACGTCCGCGACGGAGGACCAGTCGGACGGCAAGCCGCCAACGCCGAGATTGAGATGATGCTAGTCCCACTCGATGATGACGCCAAGGGCATCCTGCGGGTTGTGGAACAGCATGTGGTAGGCCTCGGCGGTCTGCTGCCAGGGCATGCGGTGGGTGATAAGCGGCTCGACGTTAATTCTCCCGTCGATGAGCATCTGCGCAGTGTCGCGCAGGTGCATCCGGGGAGTCGGAGAGTTCCAATAGCCGAACACGATCTGGCTGCGCTGCATGAGTCTAGTGTCGAGTGGCAGCACGCCGGAGCCGGGAACGCCGTCGCCCGCCTGGTAAAGCGCGATGAGGTGAATGGTCCCGCCGGCCTTGACCAGCATCTCCTGCGCCTGCTTGAACGACTCGATGCCCGCGTTTCCGCCGACGCATTCGACGACAACGTCCGCTCCCTTGCCGTCGGTCAAGTCTTTAACTGCCTCGACGGTATCGACCTCGGCGGCATTTAGGACAATGTCCGCACCTGACCTCTCAGCAATCTCGCACCGAAGCCTTGTTGCGTCTATCGCGATGACTCTGCCGGGGTTACGCTCTCGGACTGCCTGAGCGTACAGGTTGCCAACGAGCCCCTGTCCCAACACTACGACCGTGTCTCCAGGACTGATGGGCGTCGCCCGCGACCACGCTACGCCGCCATTAGCCAAGGGAAGGAAGGTGGCAGCGTCGTGGCTGAGGCCCTCCGGCAGGACGAAAATCCGTTCGTCGCCGCCTATGGCCGGCCTTCGTACGAACTGGGCGTGTGGAGCGGACGCCATAACACTTGTGCCCAGCGCTATGTCAGTCACATTCGTCCCGACCTCGACCACATTGCCCGCATCCGAGTATCCCATGATCTCGGGGCTCACTGCGATCTCTTTGACGTAGCGAGCGAAGAGCTCCGAGCCTCGGCTGATGAGGCTGCGTGTGACCTCGACGACGAGATCGTCCGGGCCCGCGGTGGGCGCCTCGCACTCCATCATCTGGACGTTCCCAACGCCCTCCAGCTTTTCCAGCCTCATCATAGTAGGCAAGGTCTTTTCCTCCGGTGAATTTCTACGGTAGCAGATTGGAATTAGCGAGCCGGTTGACTGGGCTCCTCGTTACCCCACTCGCGTGAATCTATGCGCCTCGTCCGGTTCTTTACAGGCAGCTCGACGCGCGCGCCACCGAGGGCGCTGGACTCGTGTATCGCGAATCCAATCTCCGTCGCCCGGCGAGTGTGCGGGATATCGCAGCTCGTCTGACCGCCGGTACGTATCGCGTTGAGCAGGTCGCGGATGATCGCCGGACCGCGAGGCCACGGCACGGTCGGCCTGGGAAGCTCGATCTCTTGGGGCCGACCGTGCATCTTGGCGTCTGTGTCAAACTGATACAGAAACGCCTGCCCGGCCTCATTCAGCACGTCGATCCGACCGGCATCGCCGAAGATCGTGAACGAGCGACTGTTGCTTTCAGGCGCCACGAACATCGTCACGCCGTTATCGAGGCTGACCCATGCTCGTCCGGCAGGGTCGCCGTGCCGGAAGTCGTCGGGGGCAAATGGCTCATGTCGCTTAGAAGCCCGCTCACCCAGACCGGCTCCGGATCTCCGACCAGATGAAGCGCGGTGTCGTACCAGTGGCACCCATGATTGATGAGATCAGAGACCGCAAACGCAAGAATACTCGTCACCTTGCCGACCGCGCCGTCCCGAACAATGTCGCTTATCCTGATGTAACTCTCATCCCAACGAAGTTCCGTGCCATAGGCGAAGGGCACCTTCCCATCCGTACAGGCTTTGAAGATTCGGTCTCCTTCTTCCAGGGTCGTGACGAGCAGCTTGTCGCAGACGATGCCCTTGACGCCGGCCTCCACCGCTGCAACGATCTGGTCGGCGTGATAGGTCTGTCGTGTCGCGAGACAGAGAATGTCCGGCGTCGTAGGCCGCAACGACCTGCACGTCCTCGACTGGACTGAATGCCGAGCCCCAGTTATGACCACCCGGCGTCGTCTGAAGGCTCCGGTGTACTCCCGCGAAAGCCACTCGGAATTTATTGGGCATGACTGTGTTCCCTTTGGCGAGTCCGATCAGTCCATTCTCTCAAGCAAGTAGAACACCGGCCTGAACCCGTCCGAGCAGCTTGTGATGGTCGTGCCGGGCTTCACGCCGAGCATGTTCCCGCCGCGACCCAGCAGAACGACGTATCTATGGATATCCGTTCAGGCCCAGTCACTGAACCCCTCCGGCATGTTCGTACCGTCGGAGATGAATTCCTGACCCTCTTCGAAGGAGTGACAGCACCCTTCGGGCTTCCACTCGACGCCCTCGGTGTATTCGTCAACCCACTCCTGGTTGAACGTCTTCTTCAGTACGGTAATTCGTACCGGCTTAGCCGCGACCATTTGAATGCCTCCTGACATAGTTGTTGGCGATGCTAAATTGAGTCGCCGGCACCGCCGGCCATGGGCGATCCCTCGATCTGGTACGAGGCTGTCGCGCAGCCCCACATGAAGCCTCTTGGAAATGTCAGCAATTCTTCATCGCTCCTGGCCGGTGGTGTGATAGATGACGTGTACTTTCTCACTATGAGCGAAATTCGTCCAGTGACCTATATCTTTGGCAGGAGCAATCGCATACTCGCTGTCCTTTGCATAACTTATACAGCAGTCTGTCATTCCGAGCGGAGCGAGGAATCTAAGATGTCATGCCTTCCACATTCTCGCCGTTCCAGCTACGGGACCCCACTTGAAAAATATAGACCCTAGATTCCTCATTCCGATCCGCTTCATTTGGAATGACAGACTACAGGCTACGCAAAGGTCTCCGTAGGTGGGAATCCAGAACCCAGCGCCTAACACTCAGAACTCGACGCATATGGCGTTATCACACGCAATTAGCATTAGAGAGGTTCAGCGCAAGCGGGTGGTTATCAAGCTGGACTCCAAAGAAAGTGATCACCCTCGACCCGCACCATTTTGCGCATGAAAAACAAATACGATACAGTTCGGCATCATTCGTCTCCTCTGCCCTTTTTCCCACCGAGAGAGGGTCGGGGTGAGGGCTTTCCAGGAGCAATAGTGGCAGCAGCAAAATACAAAGCGGCTATCATCGGAACAGGCAGGATGGGTGGCCTGATCGAGGACGAGCAACCAGACTCGAACGCCTATACGAAGCCGTACAGCCATTACATGGCATACACGGTCACGCCGGAGACCGAGGTCGTGGCCGTTGCCAATCGAGGCGTACCACGGTTGGAGCGCTACTTGGAACGGTTCCCGGTCAGGAACAGCTATCTCGACTACCGCGAGATGATCCTCAGGGAAAAGCCGGATATCGTGAGCGTAACGACGCCTTCCTTCGCGCGCGCCGAGCCGATCATCTTCGCCGCCGAAAACGGCGTCAGAGGCATATACGCCGAGAAGGGCCTGTGCTCCTCGCTGGAGGAGGCTGACCGCATAACGGCCGCGGTCAAGGCGAACAACGTGGCGTTCAACTGGGGCGCTTCAAGACGACACCATAGCGCGTACGTCCAGATGGCGGAGGCCATCGCCGGCGGCGACATCGGCGAGCCGAAGTTCGTGGTCTGCTACCAGTTCACCGACCTCGTCAAGCACCATCCGCATACCCTCGACACGGCATCTATGCTGATCGGCGACCCCATAGCCGTTTGGGTCGAAGGGCGGCTGGTCGAGCCCGGCAGCGAGCGCGACAACTCCGTTGGGCGTATGGGGCCGACGGACCCGAAGACCAATGTGCGAAAGGGAAAGCTGTCGTCACCTGTATACGACCCGGACGGGCACCGTTTCGTCCCACCGGAAGGACAGGAGATCGCCGACCCGATGGTCGACTTCTTCCGCGTCGGCTACGAGAACGGAGTCGAAGGCGTTTTCATCCCGGCGGGCGGCGGCTGGAGCATCGAGGTGCGCGGCACCGAGGGACACGCCTACGCCTGGGAGCATCAGGGCGTGTACCGTGTCCGCACGGGCGCTGGCAAGAGACCGACCGTCGAAGAACGAGAGATCACTCCGACAGGATACAGCCCGACGGTGAACATCGTCCGCGACATCGTCAACGAGCTGGAGACGGGCGAACGCACCAAGGGCAATATCGACGTTACCATGCAGATCGTCGAGCCGGAGTATGCAATCGCCTATTCATCTTTGGCGGATGGCAAGCGGGTGTCCATCCCCGTTGAGGACAGGACACTGCACATTCCCGGCGGGTAGGATTCCAGTATGCAGACGGAACCCATCGACGTTGGACAAGACAAACAGCTCTTTATCGACGACCTGTTCTTCGAAAAGCAGGACGGCGTCGAGTTGGTGATGCACCGGCCCACGCTCGGGGACGTGATGTTCAAGAGAGACCGACCCTGGGAGGAGCGCAGCCTCGATACGCCCTGCATTGTGAAAGACGGTGGCCTGTACCGAATGTGGTACCGCGCCGACCAGGGCAGCCGAACTGATCCGCGCGAGTCGAATTCATGGTTGTGCTACGCGGAGAGTCACGACTGCATCGAGTGGATGAAGCCGGACCTGGGTCTCGTTGAGTACGAGGGCTCGACGAAGAACAACATCCTGTTTCCGGCAGAGGGCATCAACGGTGCTCCGGTGAAAAACCCCTCGGTCATAATCGACCCCAACGCGCCCGAACACGAGCGGTACAAGATGATCGCGCGGACGGTGGACGTAAAGCCGACGACGATCCTCGGGTTCGTCTCAGGAGACGGCATAAATTGGAGTCCGGCTACGGGCAATCCACTCCTGACGGACGGGCCTTTCGACAGCCACAACATCCTGGTATGGGACGACGAGCGTGAGCGTTACGTTATCTTCCTCAGAGGAATCGACAAGTCGGTAGACGGTAAGTTCATAGGCGGACGACGTGCGATTCGTCGCAGCGAGTCCGTGGATTTCGTGAACTGGTCGGCGCCTGGGCTGGTGGTCACGCCCGATGAGCACGACGCCGACGACTACCATCTCTATACAAACGCCGCCGTCAAATACCCCTGGGCTTCACGGGCCTACTTCATGTTTCCCATGTCGTTGTACAACGAGCGTTCGTACCCCGACGCTCCGTTCAACGGGCTCTCGGACGTCATCTTCGCCACGAGCCGAGACGGTATCCGGTGGGATCGTCGGTTTCGGGAGCCGTTTGTAGCGCCGGGACTTGACGAGCGGAATTGGAGCGACCGGAACCCCATGATGGGCGCGGGCATCGTCGAGACGGGACCGACCGAGTTGTCGATGGTGCTTCAGGAGCTGCACAAGTCGAACGAAAGCGGCTTTCGCCGATGCACCATCCGGAAGGACGGCTTCGTCTCCGTACACGCGCCATATTTCGGCTGGAGTGAGTTCACGACTCCGCCGTTGAGGTTCTCCGGCACGAGACTCGAACTGAATTACAGCACAAGCGGCGGCGGAAGCATCTTCGTCGAGATGCAATACGCAGACGGCACTCCGGTTCCCGGCTTCGACTTGGATCACTGCGCCGAGATATTCGGCGACAGAATATCGGGAGACGTGGCTTGGGCCGGAGAGGGAGACCTTTCGGCACTCCGTGACGTCCCCACCAAAATGCGTTTCCGAATGCGCGACGCCGACCTGTTCGCGTTCCGGTTCAACGCCTAGGATCTCGTTATTTCCAGGAGCGCGCGGGGACTAATCTGTCTCACACCCTTTGTGTCGAGTCTCCCGGCCCCGGTTTGACGTGCAAGAACCCATGTACTAAACTGCACAGAACCAGCTTCCCTCTCCCGTTCGGCCTGAGCCTGTCGAAGGCCCTCTTACCCCCTCTCCCGTTCGCGGGAGAGGGCTGGGGTGAGGGAAATTCACCGAGGAGAGAAAGGCCCCTGAACTTTACAATAACGACGGAAATGCCACAAAATGCCACAAATTTCGACCTTTCCTCGACGCTCTCCGCGCCCTCTGCGGTGAGTCCACGGCTCCCCTCTCCCGTTCGGCCTGAGCCTATCGAAGGCCCTCTTACCCCCTCTCCCGTCGTGGGAGAGGGCTGGGGTGAGGGCAATTCACCGAGGAGAGAAAGGCCCCTGAAACTGACAATAACGACGGAAATGCCACAAAATGCCACACCATGCCACAAATTTCGACCTTTCCCCGGCGCTCTCAGCACCCTCTGCGGTGAGTCCCTCTCCCGTTCGGCCTGAGCCTGTCGAAGGCCCTCCTACCCCATCTCCCGTCGTGGGAGAGGGCTGGGTGAGGGCAATTCACCGAGGAGAGAAAGGCCCTCTGAACTTGACAATAACGACGGAAATGCCACAAAATGCCACAAAATGCCACAAATTTCGACCTTTCCCCGGCGCTCTCCGCGCCCTCTGCGGTGAGTCCCTACCCCGTTCGGCCTGAGCCTGTCGAAAGCCCTCTTACCCCCTCTTCCGTCGTGAGAGAGACCCCGCCCCATACTCGATAAGAAGGCTAGAGTGAGGGTGATCTGCGTAGGCCGCCAATTTCACTTGGACTCGCCACCAGAATAAACATGACCAAAACAAAGATCGCCATTCTGGGCTCCGACAACAGTCACGCCGAACGCTTTCCGGAAATCCTGAACGTCTCGAGCCATCCGGACTATTGGGAGGACAGCAACGCGACTGTTCACGCCATCTGGGGCGAAGACGACACTCGCACTCGCGAGGTCGCAGCAAAAGTTTCGATACCCAACGTCGCATCGAGTCCCGAAGAAGCGGTCGCCGACGCCGGCATCGTGTTCGTGGTCTCGCGACACGGCGGACTGCACCTTGACTTAGCCAGGGTCGCCATCGAGGCCCGTAAGCCGGTGTTCGTGGATAAGCCGTTCACCGTTTCGCCCGACGACGCGCGAGAGCTTTTCGCCCTGGCGGAAGACGCGGGCGTCCCTATGGTCTCGTTCTCGACCCCGAGATACGGATCGGACACTGCTGAATTCAAACGGCGCATGAGCGAGATCGGACCCGTTCGCTACGCGAGCTACACCGGTCCGGCGTCGCGGCGGAACGACTACGGTGGTCTCATCTTCTACTCGATACATACGGTCGAACTCATGCTTCACCTGCATGGCATAGACGTGAAATCGGTCTACGCCATCGAGCACCCCGCAGGTGCTGAGAAGTCGAACATCACCGCGACCTGTTCCTATGACGACGGCACCCTCGTAACCTTGGCGTTCATCGGCGACGGCGCGTACCACTTTCACAAGCGTGCCATAGGTGCCGAGGGCGTCATCGAAAGTTCCGAGGACGAGCGCGACCTCTCTGCCGATGCGTCGTCGTTCGGCAGGGCAGTCGGCCAGGCGGCAAGCAGACCATCGACATCTATGTCGCGGGGAACGGCCGCAGACCACTACCCGAATGGCGTGCGAGAGACCGTTCGAGTGTTGCGAGGCGAAAAGACAAGCGACATATCTCCCGCGCAGATGATACGAGCCGTGCAAGTCTGCAATGCTATCGAAGAGAGCTTGAATACCGGCAGAGCGATCAACCCGACTGAATTTTGAGGAGGGCAGCGATGGAACATATCACCATTTTCAAGGGAACCGACTATCACAGCGCATTCCCGGAGGTTATTCGACTGCAGAACGGCGACCTCCTGACCGTCTTTCGGAAGGCCCCCGTTCGACCGCCGAACGAACACGAAGGACTGCGCAACGCCGTCCACGTCCACCATCATCAGGACCCCGGCTCTAGGACGGTGTTGGTACGGTCGACCGACGACGGCGAGACTTGGGACTCCGCTTCGCTTACCATCGTCGACTCCGGCGGCGACCAGGACCTGAATCTCGCCATGATCGCGCAGGTGTCTTCAGGCCAGGTAATCGTCAACAACATGCGCCTATTCTCCGGCTGGACGGACGAGCAGGCTGCCGAGGTCGAGAATGAGAAATGGGTGTTGCCCAAGCGTCCGGGCCGAAACTTCGGGCGCATGGTTTGGGACAGCCTGTATCTGTACCGCTCCGACGACAACGGCCACACCTTCGCACCGGCCGAGCCATTCAGCGTCGAATCGATGACATACTGGTCTCACACCGGAAAGACCGGAGTAGTCGAATTGCCCGATGGGACGTGGCTGCTGCCCTTCCACGGCATGGGAAGCCCGGAGGAAATCGGACGAGTGTACGTCGTCAGGTCCTACGACCAGGGCAAGACATGGGTCAGACCCTCGACTGTGGCGTACGATCCCAACGGCCAGACCAGCTTCGGCGAACCTCCCCTGCTTCGTCTTGCCAACGGCAGGCTGCTCACCATGATGCGTACCGGCGGCGATGACGACCGTATGTTCCAGGCGTACTCCACCGACGACGGCTGGACCTGGCGCGGCTTGAAGAAAAGCCCAATCTGGGGTTACCCCTGCAACCTTATCGAGTTGGACAGCGGTCGCATTCTCTGCACCTACGGCTACCGTCGAGAGCCATTTGGCATCCGCGCCGCTTTCAGCGACGACCAGGGCGAGACCTGGGACATGGACAATGAGGTCGTCATCCGAGACGACGGCCTCCACGTCGACCTCGGCTATCCGTCCTCCATCCAAAAGAAAGACGGGCGCATCCTCTCGACCTACTACTACCACGGCGAGGATGGCGTCCGCTTCATTGGCGGCAGCGTCTGGTCCGAGAGTGACGTGTACGGATAGGAAATTCAGTTCGTACACTCAACGACTTCGCGGCAGAAGCAATACGCAAGAGAATCGGACCCGGGATTGCGCTAACAAGCTGAGGGAAACCGAATCTGTGAGACTAGGGTCCGACAATCTCCATTACGGTTTGGACGTATCTTGCAAGGGAGGCGCAATCCATAGGCAGGGCCGACTTTCGTATATCCAGAGGAGCGCAGGTCATACCCTACGGGATTCACAAGAAACAGACGACGCATACCGAAGTACGGAATAGAGCCCTTACCTCGAATTGGTCGAGGTGGAGTCCTATGCCACAAGTTCAAACTCTAACTTTCAGCTAGAGCGCCGACTCGCTTGAGGACTTCATAGACTTCGGATGCCCGGGCTTCTCCTGCGTCAGGGTTGGGCGGACGAACGCCGGAGTTTTCGATGACGCCCATATACTTAAGGATGTACTTACAGACGGAGTAGGCGTGCGGGTCGAAGGTGCAATAGTTCAGGATGGGCACGAGCTTTTCGTAGTAGAGTTCGCGTGCCTCATGCCACCGATTTTTCCTTACAAGGTTGTACAGTATGACCTCGTGTTCCGGGACGAGGGTGGCGCTGCCGGAGATCACGCCGTCGGAACCCATCTGGTAAGCCAAGAGACTCATGAGATCCCAACCGCACAGGACAGGTATGTCCAGAAGCTGTTTAGCCTCATAGTTCTTATCGGGGATGCCGCTTATCTTAAGGGCGATGATATTCTCGGTTTGCTGCGTGAGCGGAAGAATGTCGTCGCGGATGGAGACTTCGCCGCGCATCCCTTGGTCGTAGAGCATCACTGGCACGATATCGGCCAACCGAAGGAAGTAGTCGTGGGTGTCGCCATCGATGGGCGGCCGCGACATGACGTAGTCGGCGCCGGTTTCGGTTGCGATTCTTCCGACAGCCAAACCGTCTTCGAACGTGGCATTTATGATGCCGACCCCAACAGGAGCGGAACCGTCCACATACTCCACGACTGCCCTCGCCGTTTCCCGACGTTCTTCCATAGTGTACGTGTCGTACTCTCCGATCTTGCCCTGTACGACGACACTGGTCGATCCGGCGTCGAGAACCCGGTCGATCTGACGGAAAATGCCATCCGTATCGATTTCGTTCGATTGGGTGAATGGGGTCATTAGCAGGGCGTTAACGCCAGTAAGTCGTTTCATGTCGCAGTTCTCCTGTAGGGAATTCGTAGTTTGTGGTGCGTGAGTAGAATTGTAGGGGCGGTCTGAGGAAATAACAAGGTTGGACGGCGTGTCGCCGCGGAGCTACACGGGACCGGCGGGCCGGTATCTCCTACATAGAAGACTGCGAGGACTTCTCTGTGGCGAAGCTCGCCATGGAGAGGATGTTCGAGCTGTCATAGGCCTATGTCATTCCACTGCTGAGGGATGCCTCGTGGGCGGTGATAATTCGGCAGTTGGAGAAAAAGAAGGGAACACGAGCGTCCCCAAATGCGTAGGACAACCACAGGAGGTAACTCGCCTGCAAGGCTCTCATGCGGCTTCCCGCGTCGATTTCGAATCGTGCTCGCGTTTGAAGAGAAGTGTTACGGGGTTCGACGCGACATAGGCACTCAGCATTGTTTTCCAATCGCACATCTGGTATAAGTTTCCAAAATAATCTAAAGTGCATTCTCCTCCCGGTTGTCGCACTATAGACCCAGCACAAATCCGATTCTGAGACTCGGCCACAATGAGAATGTAGTGTTGCGATTGAGAACAGGTGAAACGTTAGGAAGCACTAGGGAGTAAAAGGCGCCAAGCGGAAACAGAGACACCCACCAAGTGAGGAGGGGCCATGATCTACAAGAGACTTAGGCTTATCGGATTCGCCGCGTTTGCCCTGATGCTGTTCACGGTTCTCGCGTGTAGTAGCAGTGAAGAGGACGAGACAGAAACGGCAGCACCCGCGCCTGCAGCCCCTGCCCCCGCGCCCGCGCCTGCAGCAGCCCCGGCACCTGCTCCGGCGCCGGCGCAGGAGGACGCGAAAGACGACGCGATGATGGAGAAGCCCGACTTCGCGGGTACCTTTAAGGGCTCGTGGGTCTGGGACGGGGATCATCCAACACAATTTAGCGAGGCCCCAATCCTCGCTTCGAGGGTCGCATCCGGAGATCTACCTCCGGTTGAGGAGAGGCTTCCCAACGCCGAAGACGTGATGGTCGTACCGGTCGTCGACCGCATCGGCGACTATGGCGGAACCTGGCGCAGGGCCTTCACCGGTCCGAACGACGGTCAGAACGCCGACCGCCTGATGATGGACATGGTGCTGTACTATGACCTGAACGGCGCGGACGTCATCCCGAACGTGGCGAAGGGATGGGACATCAGCGGCGACGGTCTTACCTACACGCTGTATCTCCGCGAGGGTATGAAGTGGTCGGACGGTATGCCGTTCACTTCCGAGGACTTCGTCTGGTACTTCAACAACGTAATCCTCGACGACGAGATCAACCCGACGCGTGAGGGCCAGATAGGCTGGTCCGGTGTGCAGGTGGAGAGCATGTCGGCAGTTGACATGTACACCGTCGACGTCGTGCTCAAGGAGCGCAAGGACGGATTCCTCGACTCCCTTGCCGACTACTCCGCCAGTGGCTGGACGCTTCACGGTCGCCTCGCGGACGGCATGTATGGCCCGACGCACTACCTGAAGACGATCCATCGCAAGTTTGCAGATGACAAGGACGCGTTCGACAAGCGCGTGGCCGACGCCGGATACGAGAACTGGATCACCTACTTCAAGGACAACTCCAGCCCACTCAAGAGCACGGACACCCCGGTCGTTTCGCCGTGGAAGATGACCAGCCCGATCACGGCTGAGATCTACGAGTGGGAGCGCAACCCGTATTACTGGGCGGTCGATCCAGCGGGCAACCAGCTTCCGTACATCGATAGGATTTCGATGACGCTCACCGGTGAGAAGGAGATCCTTAACCTCAAGGCCTCGGCAGGCGAGATCGACTTCCAGCACCGCCACATTGAGATGGCCAAGGTGCCGGTATTCAAAGAGAACGAAGAGCGCAGCAACATCGACGTGATGTTCTGGGGTTCCCATGGAGCCGTCGGAATATCCATAAACAACTCCTACGGAGAGGGAGATGTCGCCTACGAAGTGGACGAGGAAGTCAAGAAGTGGCTGAACAACTTCGAGTTCCGCAAGGCGCTATCCTTCGCGATCGACAGGAACAAGATCAACGAGGTCATGTTCCTGGGCCAGGGCGACATCTCGCAGCCCGTCTTTTCGAAGGGTCACCCCTTCTACCCCGGTGACGAATACGCGCAGAAATACACCGAACACGACCCTGAGATGTCGAAGCAGATCCTCGACAGCATTGGCCTCGTTGACACCGATGGCGACGGCATCCGCAACCGGACGGACGGCAAGGGCAACATGGTCTTCATCATGGACTACGGTGCCGAGTACTTCGTGGCCTATGACGTGCTTGCAGAACTGATGGAAGAAGACCTCGCCAAGGTGGGAATCAAGGTCGCCCTCAAACCCATCGATGTCAGTCTCTTCAAAGAGAGGCGTGACGGCAACATAGGCGTCCTGATGGCAAACGGGCTGATGTCCGCTCGATGGCCGAACGTGCTCGAGGAATGGTACGACCATGGCAGCGCCTACCGCGCCTGGTACACCGGCGGAAGGGATGTTCATACCAAAGACGCCGTAGCAGCGGAACCGACCGACCCTGCCATCTTGAAACTGGCCGAACTGGCTGACCAGGCTAAAAGGCTCCGATACGTGGACCGCAAGGAGATTTACGTCGAGGCGCAGAAGATCTTCATCGATAATCTGTACGCGGTCGGCGCAGTCGGAAACACCCCGGCCTTCAACGGCGTGATCGTCAAGAAGAAGTACTTCAAGAACGTTCCTGCGCAGGCGCCAAACGAGTCCCCACTGCAGAACCCGGGGATCGCGCGGACGGTCCAGTTCTTCATGGAAGGTGGCGAGAACGACGCCGAATAGGAACGACCAAACTGACACCCAGGTAGAGTGACTCACGAAAGAGCACCCGGCCTATTGGACCGGGTGCTCTTTACTTTGGCAGTCTGTCTGAGCTCATACAACCAGAAAACAGTCCGCTAGGTTGTGGAGAACAATGGAACCACGATTGGTGGCGACCCCGACCGTAGAAAAGGCAGAACCTCTTCCTTGAAGTTTAGCTTAGCTATCTAGTACTTAGTTTCATAATTGAGAGTAACGTATTTTAAGGCTTCCGGGCCCAACAACGCACTTGGTCCACTCGAATGGGACTGGACTCTCATTGCGCGCATCGGTGAAGCG
>DAOUKG010000054.1:0-29815 GCA_034421575.1 Dehalococcoidia bacterium | reverse complement strand
AAGAGGGCCTTCGACAGGCTCAGGCCGAACGTACTTCCTCGTGGCCACACGGCAGTTACTGACACCCCTGCACGGCCCCAAACCCGGGGCGTAACGCTGCTCAGGGTGAACGGGTGCTTTTTAGACACCCTCTAACCGCTCGCGTTCAGAGTTGGTGAGAGGAATACTCCCGTTCTTGCTCCTCCCGTCACACGGCGACGACGCTGTTCTCTAGGGTGCCGATACCGTCAATGGTGATCAGTATCACGTCGCCCTCTTCGAGCGTGAAGTCGGGAGGGGGGACGATGGACGTGCCGGTGAGAACCGTCGTCATGTCGGGAACGCTGTTGTAGCGCATCAGCCAGTCGGCGAGGCTCTGACAGGTCCGTGCCATCTGCGAGGTTGAAGTCTCGCCGGTAAACACGGTTTCTCCGTCCCGCTCAATCCGACATCCGACATTCACGTTCTGTGGATCAAGACCTTCCGCCGGAACGAAGCATGGCCCAATTGAGCACGAGCCGTCGTAGACCTTTGCCTGCGCCAGATAGAGCGGGTTTTCGCCCTCGATGGCCCGACTGCTCATGTCGTTGCCTATGGTGTACCCGACGATCTCACCACCGTATAAGGTAAAGGCAAGCTCGGGCTCCGGCACATTCCACGTAGAATCGCCGCGGATCCCAACATTCTCGAACGGCCCGACGCAGCGTTCGGCAGTAGATTTGAAGAAAAGCTCGGGACGGTCGGCCGAGTAGACCATCGAGTATACATCCGGCGTGGCGCTCTCCCGCCTCCGTTCCATCTCGCTCGACTTGTACGTCACGCCCGCCGCCCAGACCTCCGGTGGGTCGATTGGACGAACAACGAGGAAATCGCCGTATTTCCCTCGCGTACCGTCGAGCAGCTCGCCGACATCCACGCTTTCGCGGTCGCCTCCCTCGTCCAGCAGCCTCGTGGCTACATCGTCCATACTCATGCCGGTAATGGACGCGGCCATGACGAGGTCGCGTATGTCGGTAATGTCCGGCTGGATGTACGTCAGAACCGTGACGCGCTCCGGTTCGGCCTCGACGCCGATGACCGTTTCACCATCCACGTCCGTCAAGCGGTAGTACCTCATGGGAGCTCCTTCTGCAATGTCGTATTTTCTGGGGTGAGTGTTCAGAGTTGGTGAGGGGAACGCCCTCACCCTCACCCTAGCCCTCTCCCGCGAACGGGAGAGGGGATTAGATACCCGCTTTCGGAGATCTTTATGTAACCGTCTCCCGCTGAGAGTGTGGTCATTGAAAGGGCATCATCCAGCTTTGGAGACATCTCTGGATTCCCGCTTTCGCGGGAATGACGGTGGTTATGCAAAGGTCTCCTTTCGCGGGAATGACGGTGGCTGTGTGCGTTGAGCGCTCTCACGAAGTCTGAACAGTTACCTTTTGCGGTGTCGCACATGATACAGCACATCGGGACGCTGACATTGCAAGAGGCTTGAAACTTCGCTGAGATTGCCCGACAAATGCTCATCCGTCTCCTTGTTTCCGCAATTGACACGATCTCCACGCGGGCCATATACTCAGTCCGGTCGAGGGGGCCAATTAGTGAGAACCGGCGAGCGTTCGCCAACAGAACGAAGCATCACGGCGGATTTGATACCGCCCAATGATTGTCCCTCCCTCACAGTTCCCGATTCGTCTCCCCAGAGAGTTCCATTTTCCTTTGTCCCGGGGAGCGCGTCCCTCATAGCCCGCGCGATAAGCGACAGGAGCCGCCCGTGACCAAATACATCTTCGTCACCGGCGGCGTCGTAAGCTCCGTAGGCAAGGGAATCGCCGTTGCGTCGATCGGGCGCATCCTCAAGAGTCGTGGCGTCACCGTTTCGGTCATCAAGCTCGACCCCTACCTCAACGTCGATCCCGGCACCATGTCGCCCTACCAGCACGGTGAGGTCTTCGTCACGACCGACGGCAGCGAGACCGACCTGGACCTCGGCCACTATGAGCGGTTCATCGACGTTAACCTCAAGCAGTCCTCCAACGTCACCGCGGGCCAGATCTACAGCGACGTCATTGCCCGCGAGCGCCGGGGCGAGTTCCTGGGCGGGACGATTCAGATCGTCCCCCACGTGACCGACGCGATAAAGCAGCGGATGTTCGACCTTGCGGAAGAGAGCAGGGCGGACGTGATAATCGTCGAGGTCGGCGGGACCGTCGGCGACATCGAGGGGCAGCCCTTCCTCGAGGCCATCCGCCAGATGCGGAACGACGTTGGCCGCAACAACGTCTTCTACATCCATGTCACCTATCTGCCGCACATCCCCACGACGGGGGAACTCAAGACCAAGCCCACCCAGCACAGCGTCAGGGAGCTACGCGGCGACGGCATACAGCCGGACGCCATCATCTGTCGAAGCGAGGAGCCGGTAACCGACGACATCAAGGACAAGCTCGCCCTCTTCTGCGACGTGAATCGCAGGAGCGTCATCGGGGCCGAGACGGCTTTCTCCGTCTACCAGGTCCCCATGCTGTTTGAGGACGAGGGGCTTGGCGACACCATTATCGACACCCTGAGTCTGTCGGCGACCGAGCCTGACATGACGGACTGGCGGGCGCTCGTCGACTCGATACTCGAACCGAAGCACAAGATCAGCATTGCCCTCGTCGGCAAATACGTCGATCTCCAGGACTCGTACCTCTCCGTCAAGGAGGCGTTATTCCACGCCGCATTGGCCCACGGCAGCAACATCGAGATCGACTGGGTCGCCTCGGAGGAGGTCGAGCGAGTGGGCCCCGAACGTCTCCTTCACTCCGTCTCGGGAATCGTCGTGCCCGGAGGATTCGGTTCGCGCGGCGTGGAGGGCATGATCCAGACCGTCCACTACGCCAGGGAGAACAGGGTCCCCTACTTCGGTCTCTGCCTCGGGATGCAGGTGATGGTCATCGAGGCCGCCCGCAACCTTCTTGGGAAACCGGACGCCAACTCCACCGAGTTCAATGGCGAAACCCCACATCCCGTCATCGACCTCATGCCCGACCAGCGTTCCGTCACCGACAAGGGCGGAACCATGCGGCTGGGCGTCTATCCATGCAGCCTCGTACCCGACTCGATCGCGCGGCGGGCATACGGCGTCTCCGTCGTCGATGAGCGCCACCGCCACCGTTTCGAGGTCAATAATGCCTACCGCGAGGCATTCGAGGAGGTCGGATTCTGGCCCACGGGCCTATCTCCCGACAACCGCCTTGTGGAGATCATGGAAATCGAGGACCATCCCTTTATGCTCGGGGTCCAGTTCCACCCGGAGTTCCTGTCTCGTCCGAATCGTCCGCACCCGCTCTTCAGGGAATTTGTCAACGTAGCCCGGACGACGCTCCGTGAAGGCGGTCAGCATATTCTGCCCATCGAGCGCGTGGATGCTCCGCCCTCACCCTAGCCCTCTCCCGCGAACGGGAGAGGGGATTAGATTCCCGCCCCGTATCGTGGTACGGGGTGACGTTCTTTCGCGGGAGTGACGGTGGGTGGTGTTCCTAATCAACTCTACATGCGATTGCGCTGCCTTTCTCTCCTCGGTGAATCGCCCTCACCCCCTGCCTACGCAGGGGCAGGCTCTAGCCCTCTCCCGCGAACGGGAGAGGGGATAAGAGGGCCTTCGACAGGCTCAGGCCGAACGGGGTAGGGAGTCACCTCAGAGGGCGCGGAGGATGGATTCCCGCCCCGTATCGTGGTACGGGGTGACGTTCTTTCGCGGGAATGACGAGGTGGGATGCGGGAGTGACGGTGGTGGTGTTCTTATCATCTCTACATGCGATTGCATGGTTTTCTCATCTCAGGGCCTATAGACAACCGCATTTGGACGTGATATGTTAAAGAATGCCTCTTTAATGTTCTAACCCTCTCTCGCACCCTCTGGGGCTTCACCGTCCTTCTGTGTCGCAGAGGAGGTTTCTTCCACAGGTATCGTGCCGGAAGCGGCCCAAGTTCAATCTTAAGCCCGATTCCCTTGGCGCGAGACGTTTCTTCAAGTGTGAGACAACGCACATAGCCACAAAACTCTACGGTCTCCCTCAGCACTGGGGGACGTTAAAGAGTATGCCCTTACGATAACCATTTCCCCCCTTTCCTATATTAAGGAGCATTGAGCCGTCCCGCGATCATATTTCCGAGACCGCTCTTCCCCGGATTTCCCGAAGACCACACGCAATTCCCCTCGGAGAACACGATGGACATCACCAAATTCCAAGAAAAGACCGACCATGAGCTCCTCGAAATGGCCCGCGAGCTCGGCCTGTTCGAGAACGGCTCGCGTCCCAGGCGCCAGACCCTGCTCAACCGGCTCCTCCAGAACATAGCCGAGAGTAACGGCACCAATCTGCTCGCCAGCGGAATCCTCTCGATAACCAACGACGGCTACGGCTTCCTCAAGCCGAAGGGTCGTGCGCCCGGCGTCAATGACGTCTACGTCTCACAGTCCCAGATCCGCCGATTCGGTCTCCGCACCGGCGACGAGGTATCGGGCCAGGTCAGGCCTCCAAAGGACAGCGAGCGTTATTTCGGCCTCATTCGCGTCGACGACGTTAACGGCATGGACCCCGACACCGCGCGCGGACGACCTCACTTCGAGAACCTCACGCCGGTCTCCCCTTTCGAGCACGTCAAGCTCGAAAACAAGCGCAACGAGCTCGCTACCCGGTTCATCGACCTTGTCGCACCCGTCGGGCGCGGACAGCGCGGACTGATCGTTTCCCCACCGAAGGCAGGCAAGACCACCATCCTCAAACAGATCGCGAACGGAATGACCGCCAACGCCCCCGACATTCACCTCATGGTCGCTCTCATCGGCGAACGGCCCGAAGAGGTCACCGACATGATGCGGTCCGTTAAAGGAGAGGTATACAGCTCCACCTTCGACGAACCGGTCGAGACCCACTGCCAGGTCGCCGAGCTCGTCCTCGAACGCGCAAAGCGACTGGTCGAGGCAGGCAAGGATGTTTGCATCCTGCTTGACAGCCTCACCCGCCTCGCCAGGGCTTACAACCTCGCCGTTCCCTCCAGCGGGCGGACTCTCTCCGGCGGCATGGACCCGGTGGCCCTCTATCCTCCGCGCAAGTTCTTCGGGGCCGCGCGCAAGGTGGAGAACGGCGGCAGCCTCACCATCCTGGCCGCCTGCCTGGTAGATACCGGCAGCCGCCTGGATGACGTCGTCTATGAAGAGTTCAAGGGCACCGGCAACATGGAGGTCCACCTCGACCGCAGGCTCGCGGAGCGCCGCGTCTTCCCCGCGATCGACATCCCACGCAGCGGCACCAGGCGCGAGGAACTCCTCCTCGACGATGTAACCCTGCGGCAGGTCTGGCTCCTCCGGCGGATGGTCAGCATGATAACCACCGACGCCAAGCTCTCGTCTGAGGCCACCGAGAAGGTCCGGGAACGGCTCGCCCGCTCACGCGACAACAGGGAGTTCCTCATGAACCTTGGAGCGTCCGACGCTTAGCTCCACAGGGTGATCCGCCGCGATGGGCGAGTGATCCTATTAAAGGAAAGCCACCAGCCCCGGACCCGTTTCCAGCATCCCAGACGCAGCCGGCGTCACCCGGAAAATCCTCGTCAATCCTGCGCAACATTCATATTGACAAGCTTAACAAAGGTACTATATAGTTCCCGTAGCTTTAGCAAAGTACGGTCAAGGCTGACCTTGTAGCACGAAGCCGAAACGTCGCAAGGGGTGGAATTCCCTGAGCGGCGAACGTCGGTGGCACGTGCGTAAATATGCCTTGACATGAGAGATTGCATAGTGTACAACTGCATAAGCCTTGAAGAGACTGCAAAGAGAGGATCGCATGGCATCACCACCGACCGCTCCTAGAGCGGGTCCTATGCCAGCGGGGAGCCATGCGCTCCCCTTCATTCGTTTGTCAACAAAACCATTGTGTCCAATAATTTCGACACTAGCCGAATCAAAAGGGGGTAGATAGTGAAAAGCAAGGCAAGGTTTCTCCCATTCGTACTGGCGTTGGCGCTGCTAACGTCAGTGTTCGTGTTGTCGTCGGCATCGGCGGCAACCGGTAGTGTGTCTCTGAGTGAGAGCTATACTACCCTCGGTGGATCGTTGGATATCACCGTCAGCGACCCGGACCTCGACGAGGGCGTCTCACAAGTCAATGAGGGGCCCTACATGATCGATGCCGGCGCTATTGCGGCGAACGACCCCGTTCGGTTCAGGACCGAGAAGGGCCAGATTCTCAACGCCGACGATAAGCTGGGCGTTGACTACCTGGACGTGGTCCTGACCTTGATGTATCAGCGTTTTGAGACGACGACCGGCGAGTACATTGATGAAACGCCCCCGCAGGCGATGACGGACGCGTGGAACGCGCTCACATCGGAGGGTGATGATGGCGCCCGCCATCCCTTCACGCTTGAGAACCCGCAGGGCGGCGCGTTCATCCTGCGCTCCAGCACGGACGTAATGGTCCCCGAGGGCGGAATCAAGTTCACGGTAACCTACACCGCCCATGACATCCAGATGCACTCGGTCAATGTCAGGAGCACGCAGGACCCGAACGGGATATCCGTCGAGTTGACGGAGACGGGCCTGTCCACGGGTGTGTTCACTGGGTCGTTCGGAGTCTTGGCCGCCGCCGAGTCGGATGACGCAAACGACATGGTCGCGGCGATAGACGGGTCCCTCATCACGGTCACGTACGATGACGGTGGCACGAGTCGCATCGACACTGCCACGGTCGAGACGACCGCTCCGTCGATTGCGCTCATTGCTCCGGCAGACGGCACGGCGACGCAGGTTCTCACCCCGCGTCTGATCGCCGAGGTGACCGACGCCGACTCCGGCATTGACAAGGATTCAATCATGTTCGACGTGGGCGAAGGCGCGACGACTTCGGTGGTGACCACCGTTCCGATCGCCGGAGGCCACAGAGCTGAGGTCCAGTTGAGTGGTGTTTCGCAGGGCGAGACCACGGTTGAGTGGTCCGTGAGCGTCTCCGACGTGGCGGGCAACTCGAACACGAGCGATGCGAGTTCGATTCGCATCGATACGATTCCGCCCAGCTTGGCGAGCGCCACCACCGGCAACCACCTCGACGGCGATGGCAACGCCGTAGCGGATCCCGCTAAGGCCGACCCGACATCGATAGAGGTGGTCTTCAATGAGGCCTTGGACAGCGAATCAGTCCAGGCGTCAGACTTCCGCGTGAACGGCGTCGCTCCTGCCGATCTCACTTCGAAGGGCGCAAGCGTCTACCTGGCAGTGGGCGCCATGGCCGCCGACGCGAAGCCCAGCGTGGAGCTGGTTGGTGACATCTCCGATGTGGCAGGAAACATCCGTGCCGGCAGCGGACAGGTCACCGCTGCCGACGGCATCGCGCCGACCCTTACTGTCACAGCCGACCCGCCCTACTCCAAGGGAGAGGTCACGATCGACATACAAACGGACGAAGCGCTGCTTACCGCTCCCAGCTTGACTTTGAGTGGCGGCAACGAGGGACTGTCCGGACTGCGGCGCGTGGCAAACAACCACTTCCGCACCACCTTCAATGCTCCTGCTTCCGCGATGAAGTACAGCATCGACGTGGAGGGAACTGACACCTCGGCCAACACGGGCACCGCCGACCCCACAGAGTTCGAAGTGGATGCTCAGCTGCCAGCGCCGAACAGCGTCACGTTCCCGGGCCTCGACCCGGTGACGGACTTGGGCTCCGGCGCCACGCACGGCATAACCACGCAGAACCCGTTCATTACGATTGAGTGGGAAAGCGAAGCTTCCGAGTACGAAGGCGACTCTCACGGTGCGGTCGAAGTGACGGGCCTGATGATTGCCGATGGCGATGGCAATGCTGTCGATCTGACAGTTACGAACCCGTCCGAAAACCGCCTGCTCATCTCGGCCCGTGGCCTTGCTCTCGGCGCGTACACCATGAGCTTCAACGGCTCCGACGATAACGGCAACACGCTTGCCAGCGACGTGAGCCTCAAGTTCGAGGTCAAGGAACCCGCTCCGTTCTCCATCACGCTCACGCCTGGTTGGAACCTCGTGTCCCTGCCTGCAGAGCCACAGGCGTCCGGGATCAACGACGTGATCCCGGCTGACCACCCGGCCAGCATCGTGCTGACCTACGATCCGACCCAGGCCGGCGCATGGCTCTCCGCCTCGCGTGGCGGCGATGGATCGTTCGCAGGCTCACTCGAGAACATCAGCGCTCGCACGGCCTACTGGATCTTTACGGACGCCTTCGACTCGCTAAGCGTCAAGGTCATGCAGCAGACCGGTGGAAGCCCGGTGAACCTGCCGACCGTGAACCTGGTGGCAGGCTGGAACCTCCTACCGGTTCTCGACGTGAGCGGTGGTTCGTCCTTCGGTGATGACGCAACGAGCGTGGACGACTACGTGAGCGGAGTCGTGAGGACCTACGCATACGACTCCTCGGGCGACCGCTTCAACCAGCATAGCGGTATGCTCCAGATCGGTCACGGCTACTGGGTCTACTTGAGCAGCGCCACGGTGCTCGTACCGTAAGCCCAATAGCGATCGGATAGGAAAACCGAATGAAGGGGGCCTCCCTCCTCTGATACAATGAGTAGGGAGGCCTCTTGTCGATAGCGGCCAAGAGACTACTCGCCAATCGCCCCCAGGTCATCGCAGGACCTGAGGGCGCCCAGGGGCCGGGTCGTTCGGTCCCAATAAGCTAAAACCCGGAACTCATAATCCACTCATGACGACCAGACTGGCAGCGGCAATTACAGCAGCGGTCCTCTTCGGAGGCATGCTCTACATAGCCCTGTCCCCGTCCACAATGCTCGACGCGCAGACTCAACGTGTAGTCTGCCCGACCTTTACCCCAACCCCGACTCCCACCATCGAGGCGGGTGTGCCGACTCCGACTCCCACACCGCCGCCCGCCGGATCGCTGCCCGCATTCCCCCTTATCTTCTCCGGGACGGCGACAGTTGCGGGGAATCCGATTCCCGACTGCACGTTCATCTATGCGAAAGTTGGCGATGTTGTATCGGGATTCGTCCCCATAGTTAATGGTGAATACACCGGTGTAACCATAGGAGCGCGAGAAGCTACGGCCCACGGTCAGCCTATTACCTTCCACCTAAGCGAAGACGTGGTTGCGACGGAGACGAGGCCATACGTGTATTTGCAGGGCCCTCCGGGCCGGCCGCAGGACTTTATCTTCAATGGCTTCGTATTGACCTTCCCACATCTCGTAACACCGTCTCCGACACCGGAGGATATTCTGACGACGCCGGTTGTTGAAGCGTCTCCCACGCCTTTTGTGCCCGTCATTCCGCCTACGGCGCCACCCACGGCCACCCCGACTCCATTGACCGCCCAGCCCGCGATCTACTCCGGCCCTTTGACGATTGCGGGACTCGCCGCCATTCCGCCCGGGTCAGTCTTGACGGCGCGAATCGGGACCGATTATGAGTCATTGCCGGCGGCCATCGTTGGCCAGGGATACCAAAGCCTGGTCATAGCGCCGCCGAATTCTCGCTTCATTGGGCAGCCGATTGAGTTCTTCTTGAATGGTTTCAAGTCGGTCTCCATCGATACTTTCGAGAGCGGCGCTCGAAAGACCAACTTCGAAGTTGTCTTCATCGGGTTCCCGACGCCGACGCCGGAGCCGACGAGCACGCCGGAGCCTACGATCACCCCTGTTCCCACTCCGACGCCGGTACCGCCGACGAGTACGCCTGCGCCGCCCGCCACGGCTACCGCGACGGCAACGCCACCTCCTTCGCCGACGGCGACCCTGATTCCCACGCGCACGCCTATTCCGACTTTGCCCCCGCCAACGCCTACGCCGGAACCGACCGCTCAACCGGTTCAAACCAGGGTAGTGCAAACGGTCGTTGTGACTGCAACGCCGGAGCCGACGGATGTTCCGATGCCGGAGCCGGAGCCTGCGGGCGGATTCTGCTCCTTTGCCGGCCCCGCGCCTCTGTCAGCGGGAATCGGAACCCTGCTCATGCTCTTTGCGCCCGCGGGCCTTCTCTACGGCGCCGGACGTGTCCGCAACCGCAAGAATCGCGTGCCCTAACGGGAAAAGGGCCCCTTTCCAATCTGAACGTCCCTGTGCCCCTCTGGATTCCGGCCCCGTATGGGAGTACGGGGCAAGCTCTTCACCGGAATGACGGTGGCTCTGTATGTCGAACGCCCTCACTGACTCTGAACAGTCACGCCCGAAACGCTTCCTTGACACCGCCCGAATGCCGGTGCTACATTCGAGATACCATCAAGGCTATTGCGAGGACATCAGTCGAAGTGGTTCTGTCGTTCCGGGAACGCACCATCCTCAACCTCATCGTCAGCGACTACATTCGGGAGGCGACGCCCGTCGCGTCCAACACCCTCGCTCGTCGTCACGGACTTGGCGTCAGCTCTGCGACCATCCGCAACGATGTCATGGACCTCGAGCAAAACGGGTTCCTCACGCGTCCGCATCCATCGGCGGGCGCCATACCGCTGGACAAGGCCTATCGCCTGTACGTTGAGACGATCTCCGTTGAAGGCCCCTCCGGACTGCCCCCTGAGGCGCAGTCCTCCGCCAAACACAGGCTCAGCGAGGCCGAACGTGACATCGATGAGTGGCGAAACGAGGCGGCGGCGGTCCTGGCGGGACTCGTTGGGAACATGGCCATCGCCACATTCCCCTCGTCAAGCGAGACGAGGATTCGTCACATCGAGCTCGTATCCCTCAAGGACGTTCTTGGCCTCCTCGTCATCGTTCTCGAGCAGGCAAAGATCAGGCAGCAGCTCGTCCGGTTCGAGAACCCGGTCGCTCCCGCCGAGGTGCAGACCATTTCCAACAAGCTCAACGCTCTCCTGCGCGGGATGTCTTCCCATGAGATCGAGACCAAGCCGCTGGAGCTCTCCGCAGCCGAGGAGAACATAGTCGATACGACTGTCGACGTACTCCGCGAGGAGGAGGCCTCCCGCTACAAGGACCACATACTCTCCGGGCTGAAGAATCTCCTCTCACAGCCTGAATTCGGCGACAAGGACACCCTTGAAATCGTCATACGCAGCGTGGAGGACGGTTCCCTTGGACAGGCCGTGTTGGCCCAGGCGCCGGAAGGATCAGTGGTGCGCGTAGTGATCGGAAGGGAAAACGACGGCGACGTTCTCTGGCCGCTCAGCGTCGTGCTTGGGCGCTACGGCATTCCGGGAGAAATGAACGGCGTCATCGGCGCCATCGGGCCGGTCCGCATGGAGTACGGGCGCGCCATAGCGGGAGTCGAGTTCATGAGCGGGTTGATGACGGATCTTGTAGAGACTGTTCACGCCTAGCAGTCGAAACGAGTCGCTGCCGGCCGTCGCTCTAAGAATTGGTACCCCTGGCCGGACTCGAACCGGCGACTCACGGTTTAGGAAACCGTTGCTCTATCCGCCTGAGCTACAGGGGCATGCTCCATTGCGATGCCGGAAGGGTGATCTGAGCAGGGTGGTACCCCCGGCGGGACTCGAACCCACGCACCCGGCTCCGGAGGCCGGCGCTCTATCCACTGAGCTACGGGGGCGGGCACACGAAAAACTATAACATCGTACCGTCCGAGGAACAAGCCGAACAACGTCGCGCCACAGGGCAATCGCATTTCACACAGGGTCGGGCGTTGAGGGGCCTCCCAACCCACCCCTCTGGACTCCGGCCCCGTATCGTGGTACGGGGTGACGTTCCCCGTATCAAGTACGGGGCGGGCTCTTCGCCGGAGTGACGATTGCGGGTGTTCCCATCAACTCTAAATGCGATTGTCCTGGGTGCCGAAGCCCCATTGCGACTCCGTATTCTCAAATACGCGCCTGCCTTGTCGAAACTAGGCTTTATTTGCGCGGCAAGGGGTTGACAACACCATATGACCCCAATATGATAAGGCCGCCGTTAGAGCACCGACTTTTCGCGTTATATCTTCCTAAAATGCGACGGGGTAGGGTACTTGACCGGTAAATAGTCCGAAGACTCGGAAATTCTGTAGATAGGGGGCGCATAAAATGGATAGAGCTCCACGGAGCATCATGGTAATGGTGCTTGTTTCGGTATTCGCGTTGCTGTTCTTGGCAGCATGTCAAGGACCTCCGGGTAAGCCAGGTCTTCCCGGCAACCCCGGTGAACCCGGCAACCCGGGTAACCCCGGTCCTCAGGGTCCTCAGGGACCACCGGGCCCTCCGGGTGCACCCGGACTTCCCGGCAACCCCGGCAACCCCGGCGAGCCTGGTCTCCCCGGTGAGCCTGGACTTCCTGGTCCTACGGGTCCCCAGGGTCCTCCGGGAGTTTCCCCTGGCGCTGGCCTGTCCATTGGCGGCGACACGATCTACCTTGACCAAGGTCTGACGATCAAGGGTTCCGGCTTCCAGCCGTTCGAGCCTGTACAGGTCTACTTCGACCTGCAGGGCGGTCGTGACCCGAACCTTGGCTTTGCCACTGCTAACGGTGGCGGCGCATTTGAGATCGTCCTAGGCGCCCCGCTGAGTGACATCAGCGGTGTGGCCCGGACGCAAGATCGGTTGCTGGCGCTTGACGCGGTAACGGTACTTGCCCAAGGCGCAGACAGAAGCTTCGCCAGCGCTCCGGCGTCGGTGATGGCTGATACTCCGCCTGTGATTATCCGCCCGCCCGCTCCGCCGGTCACTGTGGATGCGGCCCTGACGGGACGCTGCACGATGGCAGGAAGTGACATCGCGATCCTCGGTTCCGGTTTCAAGCCGGGCGAGGCGGCGAACTTCTTCCTCGTCACAGGTTCCCAGGCCGACGGCGCGCCCGTGCAGTCCTCTATTGGCAGCGCGGTAGCGAACGACAGAGGCGCTCTCCAAGCCGATATCGAAATCGGCGAGGACACGGAACCCGGCCTCTATGGGATAAAGGCTGCCGGTATCCGAGGCACCGAGGCGACAGCTCCGCTGTTGGTGGTGTCCGGATCGGGCTCAGACATCTGCAAGTAGCCTGACCTAGTCGGTAAACGATGAGCCCCGTGGGCGCTTGGCCCACGGGGCTTGTTTCTTTTGTAAGTCACGCCCGTCTCCACTGCATGGCTGTGACGCCGCTTTCAGGGGTTCGGCCGCGTACAGCACTTCTCTTTCGAGAATCCGGGTCCCCCATGAAGCGTTACCTTCCGTCCTTGCTCCTAAGCCTCATGGTTCTCGCCCTCTCTTGTGCGGGGCCTGAGCAGGAGGGCGCAGGCGAGGTTCCCGGTGAGCCGGCAATCACCGTTCAACCCTCCGCTCCGGCAACAGCGGCTCCCTCGACGCCCACATTCTCGCCGACACCTGACATGGCAGCTCGTGGCAGGGGAGTTCAGCTTACCGACGGCCGCACCGCGCCGCTCGTTCGCGTCGTTCCCCGCGACCACATTCCCGCCGTCTACGATCCCGTTCATATTCCCGTTAAGGAGGTGGGCGAACAGGCCGGGCAAGGCACCCCGGTTATAGGCGTGTCCATCGATGGACAGAGCGTGGCATATCCCGTGGCCTTCTTGAGCGGTCGTGAGATCGTCAACGACACCGTTGGAGGTACGCCGATCGTCGTCACCTGGTGACCGCTGTGCCAAACGGGCATAGTCTATGCCCGCACGGTTGACGGCGAGACGCTCACTTTCGGCGTGGACGGCAGCCTGATCTTCAACTCTCTTGTGATGTACGACCGCGAGACGGGGTCGCGCTGGAGCCAGTTCCTCGGTCGCGCCGTGGACGGATCGAAGCGGGACGCCGAGTTGGCATTCGTTCCGTCCGTCATTGTCTCTTGGGGCGTGTGGAAGACCGAACACCCCGACACCCTGTTCCTGGACACCGGCAGTACACGCCTAACATTCGACTCATACGAGGACTATTACCTCGACCCCGACGCGGTCGGCGCGTATGGAGAGTCCAACCGGGACCGTCGCTTCACCAGCAAGGAGACCGTGCTGGGAGTGGCCGTGGGCGACCAGGCCCGGGCATACGCGATCGCTGACCTCTTCCGCGGCAAGGTGATAAACGATGCCCTAGAAGGGGCGAGCATCGTCGTCGCCTACGACGAGTGGAGCGACCTCGCTACCGTGTTCGACCGTGCGGTTGCGGGAAAAATCCTCACCTTTTCACAGGGTACCAGCCCCTTGGAGATGGTAGATGAGGAGACAGGATCGGTCTGGAGCAAGCTGGACGGTCGGGCTGCCGTAGGTCCGCTCGAAGGCGAGCGCTTGACGATGGTTCCCAGCTTCCATCTCTTCTGGTTCGCATGGTCCGACTTCTATCCCAACACGACGGTCTATCGTCCGTCAGATTCGCGCTGAGGGGGCAGGCAAAATGGGATTGCAGCTACGATCCGGCCCCGTCTCTCTATCATTCCGAGTGTAGCGAGGAATCTCATACCAATTCACTTTGACGGGGCCGGATTCTGACTAATCGGGCTTTCTGGATTCCGGCCTACGCCGGAATGACGGTCGAGTTGGCTGGGCCACATCCAATTCATGGTGTATTCAAAACAAATTGGTATAAAATCCATCACCGCAAGACCGGACGGCCAGAGCCATGCTTGTATCGTAACCGAGAATCAAACCGGGGCAAGAGTTCTCCGTGTCAGCTTTACGTTAGGCCAGGCATTTTAGATTCTTCGCCTCCGCTGCGCTGCGCTCAGAATGACAGTGAGGGGGCTTGGACGGGCTGCCGCGCCTAGACGTCCACCAGACGGCCGCCGTGTTGGTGCGAACGCAGGAAGCCGGCCATGATCCGCACGGACTTCCGCGCGTCCCGCGCGGGGGAGGTGCTCTCCGTGCCGTTGGCGATGTTGTCGACGATCTCCCGGTAGGCGGCCTCGATGCCTCGCGACCGGTACGCGTCGGGCGTCAGGGTGGTCTGCATCGCGTTATATGCGAAGGCGGGATCGGAGGACTGAAGCTGAGCGAACTCCCCGTCGAACTTGAACGTTAACATTCCCTTGCTGCCGGTGATCACCACGTCCCGGTACGAGTCCAGCGTGTTCTTCAGGCAGGAGTAGAAGGCGCGAACGCCGTTGTCGAACACGACGTATCCGGTGGCCCCGGGATCCCGCTCCGTGGCGTTCCCCCCTCCCTGTCCCCGGTACACGTCCCAGTCTTCGTAGCCGTCTTCCAGGTGCGCCGACACCTTGACCGGGTCCGCCTCGGTGAAGAAGACCATCGCGTCCAGGAGGTGCGAACCGCTGCGGAACATCCACGCCTGCACACCTCCAAAGGAGGCGGAGAGCGTGCTCATCTCGCCGATAGAGCCCTCCCGGATGGCGTCCCGGACCTTGTGGAACATTGGGTTCCACCGCCGGGTGTAGTCGACGGACAGGACCACCCCATTCGCCTCGCAGGCGGCGATCATGCGGTCGGCGTCCTCGACGCTCGTTGCGAGCGGCTTCTCGCAGAAGATGGCGCGGACGCCCGACTCCGCCGCCGCGACCGTCGGCTCGGCGTGGAGGTGTTCCGGCGTCGTCACCGTGACGATGTCGAGGTCTTCATTGGCAAGCATCTCGCGGTAGTCGCCGTACGTTCGCGCGTTGGGCCACGTGTCTCCCCAGTTCTCCTGGAAGCGCTCGACCCTGGAGGGGTCCAAGTCGCATCCGGCGACGATCTCAATTTCCGGCACGTGGCCGACCGACCAGACGTGGGAGACCATCACACGTTCCCCGAATGGAACGTAGGTGGGCTTTTCGGTCTTCTGCATCTGCTCCTGGATGACGGCGGGCAGGTCCTCGGACGGCAGCTTGCGAATGGCGACCGGCCCCAGCCCGATGATTCCCAGTCTGTATTTGTTTCCGTTCAAGTAAGTTTACGCTCCCTAGGTTGTGTTGACATTTCCCGTCATTCCCGCGAAAGCGGGAATCTATTCCTCATAGAGAGTATATGTGCACCCGACTCTGGATTCCCGCTTTCGCGGGAATGACGACTTGATCGCAGATAATACCAATTATGTGTGATAAGGCCATAATCTTGCTTATCATCCTCGCAAACCCTCACCCCCGTATCGGAGTACGGGGCAGGCTCTAGCCCTCTCCCGCGACGGGAGAGGGGATAAAGAGGGCCTTCGACAGGCTCAGGCCGAACGGGGACGTGCAGGGGGTTGTCAGTAGCTGCCTTGAACGCGACCTCTTTTCCTTTCTGCGCTCTCTGCGGTGAATCTTCATCCCCTCCTGAGCAGTTACTTGAAAGCTTGTCGAAGGGTGTCATATCCGCTTGAATCAATCCGGCAGACTCACGCCCGCGTGTCGACAGGGCGGCCTCCGCTTGGCTGCGACGCGATGTCGGCAATTAGGGTATCGAGAATCAGCTCATCGTCGGCGCCGGTGGACTTCATTTCCAGGTCTGCCTCCAAGAGCATCCTGTGGATCTCCACGAGGCGCTCCATGCTGAACCGGTCGGCCTGGAAGAGCGTCTTCCGCAGGGGGTACCCGGAGAGCCTGAGCCTCTGGGACGCCTCGCCCGTCGAGAGCCTGCGAGCGCCGATCTCCTTGGCAAGAATGAGGAGACGCACCTGGCGAGCGATCATCGTGATGATGTATCCCGTAGGACTTCCCCCTTCCAGCAGACCGTGGACGAGTCCCAAGGCTTCGGAGACCCTACCCTCGACTATGGCGTCCACGGAGGCGAAAATATTCGACTCCTGGGCGTATGACACCATCCTGTCTACATCCTCCGCTGTAATCGCCCTTCCCGTGGCGATAAGGGCAAGTTTGCGGAGTTCCGACGCCAGCACCGGCAGGTCGCTCCCGATGGTCTCCGCCAGCACCTGTATGGCCCGACCGTCGATCTCGGCTCCCTCGCTGCGCGCACGGTCCGCTATCCACATCTGAAGCTCCCGCGGACCGGGAGGGTTGAAGGTCTTTGTCGTAACCCGTTCCTGTATCAGCTTGAGCAGCGGGTTCGAGGCGCTCAATCGCCCGTCGACAAAGACCACGTCCGTCGTTTCGGGCACGTTGGCCAGGACAACGGGAAGGCGCTCCCACTCCGAGAGGTCCTTCCTGCCGTTGTTTCCTGAGCCGGAGCGTCGACCTCCCCCTCGCTCGAACTTGCTTAGCAGGCCCTCCACCACCACGAGCCGCTTGTCGGCCAGGAACGGCACCGTCGAGGCGTTTGCGGTGAACTCGTCCAAGGACACGTTGGCGTCCAGCACGACGATGTTGACGTCGCGCACGTCCAGCGTTCCGACGCCCTCCTTCAGTCCGGCGAGCGTCTCGCGGATCGTGAAATCGTCGTCGCCCGACAGCGAGTAGATCATTCAGGCCTCGTCAAATGCCATTTCGCGGCGTCGTTATGATATCGTAACGAGGAGGAGCAAGGACCGATGGCAATGCCGATTTTGCGCCTGTTGATGCTTACCAGGATTCCCGGCCTGGTCTTCAGGCTGATGCTCGACCGGCGAGTCCCTCTCCGCCTCAAGCTCATCATCCCTGCAGCCGTCCTCTACCTCATCCTGCCCATCGACCTACTGCCCGACCTCTTCCCGATCCTGGGGCATACCGACGACCTCATCGTCATTCTCGTTGCCCTGGCCTCCTTCCTGCTCATGACCCCCCGCAGCGTCCTGAATGAATATCTCACCGGACGTCCCGCCGACTCTCCTTCGGACCCAAGCACCGGGCAAACCAGGGAGAAGGTCATCGAAGGCCAATATCGCCACGTCGAGGACGAGGACGCTCCGAAGGGCAATTCCCAGAGATAGTTCTTCCGAGTTACCGGCGCCTCCCGCCAATCTCGACAGAGAAACACACCCATGGAAATCGGCATCATAGGTCTGCCCGGCAGCGGGAAGACCACCGTGTTCAACGCCTTGACGGGCGGACGGGCGGATGTGGCGACGTATGGTGGAGCGCCGAACGTCGGCGTCGCCGCAGTGCCCGACGTACGCTTGGACCGTCTCGCTGAATTGTACGAACCCCGCAAAAGGGTGCCTGCCACGGTGAGCTACGTAGACATTCCTCCGCCCGCAAGCCCTTCCGGCAGGATACGCGGGATATCGGGCCAGTACCTGAACGACCTGCAGCGGGTCGACGCCCTGCTCATCGTTGCACGGACGTTCAAGGACGAGGCGGTATTGCACGTCGACGGCTCGGTCGATCCGTTCCGAGATGTCGAGAACATGATGTTGGAGCTGCTCTTCTCGGACCTCGAAATCCTGGAGCGACGTCTTCAACGACTGGACGACAATTCCAAGGGCGCGAAGGCCTCGGAGCGCGACGCCATACAGAAGGAGCGCGATCTGCTTGAGAGCATCAAGGGGCATCTGGAAGCCGAGACGCCCATTCGCGACCAGCAGTTTACGGGCGAGCAGTCGGACCGGCTTCGCGGCTTCCAGTTCCTTACGTCGAAGCCTCTCATCGTCCTGCTGAACATCGACGAGGGCGATCTTGACGGGGCCGTTGAGCTAGAGGCAAGGCTTGCCGAGACAGTGCAAGGGCCGTCCGTTCGAGCCGCCGCAATATGCGGCAAGCTGGAAATGGACCTCGCGCAGATGGACGCGGCGGACGAAGCCGAGTTCCGGGAGGCGGTCGGCGCGGGTGAGTCGGGGATGAACAGGATCATCCGGCTATCGTACGACGTAGTGGGACTGATAACCTTTCTGACCATCGGAGACGATGAGGTGCGCGCGTGGGAGATACTGGAGGGCACGACGGCGTCGAGGGCGGCAGGAAAGATACATACCGACTTCGAGCAGGGCTTCATCCGCGCCGAGGTCGTGCCGTTCGATGATCTGGTCGACTGCGGCGGGTTCGCCGACGCGCGAAAGCAGGGCATCCTCCGACAGGAGGGGAAGGACTACCTCGTGCAGGACGGCGACGTGATGCACGTCCTGTTTAATCTGTGATGGACGACCGACAGGGCCCGCTTCACATTTGGGTTTTGTTGCGTTGTTGTTGACTCTATAATGACCGGAATCCGTGACAGGAATTTCTGGATTCCCGCTTTCGCGGGAATGACGGATGGGTGTCGATTGTTGTCGCATATATTCGATGAACTTGCGAAACGGAACACTAAATCACCGCGACCCCATGCAGCCGATAGCACTCTATGTCCATATTCCCTTCTGCGAGACGAAGTGCCCGTACTGTGACTTCAACACGTACGCCAAGATCGAGTCGCTCATACCTGATTACGTATCCGCGCTGAGGCAGGAGATCGGGCTTTGGGCTAGTCTGCTCGACGGTTCCCCGGTTCGCACCGTGTTCTTCGGGGGAGGCACGCCCTCTTATCTGCCCAGCGACGACATATCGGCGCTTATGGCGACGATATCGGAGTCGTTCGACCTCCAGGACGACATGGAGGTCACGTTAGAAGCCAACCCCGGAGACTTCACGCGGGACAAACTTGGCGACTTCCTGCACGCGGGCATAAACCGGCTCAGCATCGGCGTTCAGAGCTTCGACGACGGCCTGCTCACGCTGCTGGGTCGACGCCACACTGCGGCGGACGCCGTCGAGGCGTTCCGCATGGCGCATAACGCCGGGTTCGACAACGTTAGCATCGACCTGATGTACGGGCTGCCTCACCAGAACATCGGGCATTGGGAGGAGACTCTAGTGCGAACGGCAGACCTCAAGCCGCCTCACGTGTCCCTCTACGCATTGACGCTCGAGGGCGGCACGCCGATGGAGCATTCGGTGTCGCAAGGGACGCTGCCCACGCCCGATCCCGACCTCGCCGCGGACATGTACGCAATGGCTGAGCAGCGGCTTGGCGACGTGGGGTACCGCCACTACGAGATATCGAACTGGGCCCTCGACGGCAAGCTGGGCATGCACAACATCGTCTACTGGCGCAACGAGCCGTATTTGGGCGTGGGGCCGGGGGCGCACTCCTCCATCGCCGGACATCGTTTCTCCAACCTCAAGCCACCGAGAGAGTACGTTAAGAGGCTGCGGGACCATGGTCCCTCCTCTACAGCGACGATACCATTGCATGACCGTATATGGGATGAAAACGATGCCCTGCCGACCCGACGCAGGGGCGGGTTGCAAACCCGCCCCTACAACGACGCGATTTCTGCGCACGCAAGTAACCCTGACGACTCCCGCGCCGCAATTCAGTCGATCCCAGTGGTAGATACTATCGAGTACATTGACAGAAAGCTCGAAATGGCGGAGACGATGATGCTGGGACTGCGGCTTGATACCGGAGTATCCATCACGGAATTCGAGGCCCGCTTTGGAGCGTCCCCTTTGGAGGTCTATCGAGTGGAACTCGATGAGCCTCTCTCCACCGGACTCGTGGAGGTGGTCGATGGGAGCATACGCCTGACGGACAAGGGCAGGTTCCTGAGCAACGAGGTGTTCGTCCGCTTCTTCGACTGACGTGGGAATCGTATTTCACTCTGAGTCAGCCTTGTGAGATCCTCCCAACTCACTCCTCTGGACTCCGGCCTTCGCCGGAGTGACGACTTGCAGCGCGCCTGCCGGCTCCAAATGCGAATGCCTTGCTTCGTCTGACCGTACGCATACCGTCCGGCATCCGGTTTTGCTATGCTGGACTCATCCTAGCGGGGAGCGTGAACGTTGCACGTAATCGGCACGGCCGGACACGTCGACCATGGCAAGTCGACGCTCGTACACGCCCTCACCGGCATCGACCCGGACCGTCTGCAGGAGGAGAAGGACCGCGGGCTGACCATCGATCTCGGCTTCGCGTGGATGCCGCTCTCCGACGGGAGCGAGGTCAGCATCGTAGACGTGCCGGGGCACGAGCGGTTCGTCAACAACATGCTTGCGGGAGTGGGCGGCATCGACCTGGCGCTGCTCGTGGTGGCGGCGGACGAGTCGGTGATGCCTCAGACGCGAGAACACCTCGCCATACTCGACCTGCTGAACGTCAGTCGCGGCCTCGTGGCCGTCACCAAGCGCGACCTGGTGGACGACGAGTGGCTGGAACTCGTAACGGCGGAGGTCCAGGAGGTTCTCGAAGGGACGACGCTCGAAGGGGCCGGGATCATTCCGGTGTCGGCCACCACGGGAGAGGGTCTGCCGGAGCTGACGGCGACCGTTGAGTCCATGCTCAAGGAGACGCGGGCGCGCAAGGACCTCGGACGGCCTCGACTGGCGCTTGACCGCGCCTTCACAATGTCGGGTTTTGGCACCGTGGTCACGGGCACGCTGGTCGACGGTACTCTGAGCGTCGGCCAGGAGGTGGAGGTGCTCCCTAAGGGTCTCGAATCGAGGATTCGCGGCCTGCAGAGCCACAAGAGGAAGCTGGAAACGGCGCCGCCGGGGACGCGAGTGGCAGCAAACATCGTTGGCCTGTCCCAGGACGACCTCCAACGCGGAGACGTGCTGACCGTCCCGGGCTGGCTGAACCCAACGGACGCCGTGGACGTCCATCTGCGGGTCATCGAGGACGTTCCGCGTCCGCTCCGCCACAACATGCTCCTCACGGTCCACACGGGCAGCAGCGAGGCCATCGCACGGCTGCGGCTGCTCGAACGCCGGCGAGCGGAGCCGGGAGAGTCGGTGTGGGCGCAGCTGAAGTTCGAGACGCCCATCGCGATAGTCAAGGACGATTTCTTCGTGGTCAGGTCCAACCGGGCCACCCTCGGCGGCGGGAGTGTCGTGGACACGCACGCACAGCGACACCGCCGCAATCATCAACCGACCCTCGAACGGCTTGCCATGATGGAAGAGGGCACGACGAAGGACATACTCCTCAATACGATAGAGCGGTCCGAGCCGTCGGACGTCGATGATCTCCCCAGCCGCGCCAACATGGAGGCCGAGACCGTGACTTCGGAGCTTGAGGAAATGGCGAGCAACGGAGACATCGTGCTGCTCCGTTCGGGAAAGTCCGTCTTCACCAGGGGCGGTTGGCAGGCGCTGGAGAAGAGGGCATTGGAGTTCCTTTCCGCCTACCATGAGTCCTACCCGCTGAGAAAGGGCGCTCCAAAGGAGGAGCTGCGCAGTCGAACGAGGTCCGCTCCGGCTGACTTTCCCGATGTGCTGCGGGTGTTGCAGAATAATGGGACGGTCGTCGAGGACGGGCCGGTGGTCTATCTTGCCGGTCACTCGCGGACGTTGACGGCGAGCCAGGAACAGGCGGTGGAGGACTACCTCCGCTTGCTCGAATCGCAGCCCTACTCCCCGCCCACGGAGCCGGTCCCGGATGCGGAGATTCTCGCGCTGCTGGTAGATGAAGGACGAGTGGTGCGCGCGGGGGATTCGGTGGTGTTCGCCGCGTCGGCTTACCGCAAGATGGCGGACGCAGTTGTGGAGCACATCGGGACGGCCAGCCCCATCACCGTCGGCGACGTGCGCGACATGTTCGGAACGAGCCGGAAGTACGCCCTCGCGCTGCTCGAACAGTTGGACCGCGAACGGGTGACGCGACGCGAGGGGGATGGCAGGGTGCTCCGATAGGACCGCCGGTTCGCCATGCCCGCAACTTTCTGAACCGTGATTGTTCAGAATTGATGAGGCGAACACCCCTTACCCCTGTGGATACCCGCTTTCGCGGGTATGACGGTGGCTGTGTATGCGTCGAGGGATCTCACGAAGTCTGAACAGTTACTCCGCGCCCAGGGCAATCGCATTTCACACAGGTTCGGGCGTTGAGGGGCCTCCCAACCCACCCCTCTGGACTCCGGCCTTCGCCGGAGTGACGATTGCTGGTGTTCCTATCAACTCTACATGCGATTGCCCTGACTCCACCCCCTATTGCTAGCCCAAGGCGACGGCATCCTATACACTGGTTCACGGTAGGCGAACCGGTACGCATGGCTTCAGGCACACTTCACACGGCAGGCATCGCGCGATACACCATCTGGGCCGCGCGGCTCGTGGTGTTCGCGGCGTTCTTCGATCTGTTCGTCCAGTTTCCCACGATAGCTCCTCACGCTGAAAGTCTCGGGGCGTCGGCGGCCCTCGTTGGTCTGATTGTGGCGGCCTACTCGTTCACCAACCTGTTCGGGAACCTCGGCGCGGGGTACATCCTCGACAGGTGGGGCCGAAGGACTCCCATGGTCCTTGGCATGGCGATCACCGTCATTGCCGTGTTCAGCTACTCGCTCGTCCAGACGCCGGAGCAGATGATGGTGGCGAGAGCCATGCACGGCATAGGGGCGGCAGTGCTCGCTCCGGGCGCGTTCTCCATCATCGGCGACAGGACGCCCTCCGACCGCTGGGGTCGCGCGATGGGTCTGACCGGAGCGCTGATAGCCGTAGCAGCCTTGGTCGGGCCTCCCACCGCAGGAATTCTCCGGGATAAGTGGGGCGCAGACATCGTGTTCTACGTCGATATGGCGTTCATTCTCATCACGCTGATTGCCTTCCTGGTCATCGCCCGCGACGATTCCCGGGAGGTCGAGACGCACGATTCGGACGGCCCAAGAGAGTCCGCGCAGAGACAGACCGCCCTCTGGCCGGCCTACGCCGCTGCATTTGCCATCACGGTCGGCATAGGGGCGCTTGTCACGTACCTGCCGTTGATGCTGGAAGGGCAGGGGCAGAGCGCGGCCCGTTCAGGCTACAGCTTCGGCGTCTACGCACTCGTGGCAATGCTCGTGATGGCAAGTCCTATCAGCCGCGCCAGCGACCGGTTCGGGCGGTTCGGCCCCCTGGTGCTCGGCCTGATGGTCATTGCCGTAGGACTGGCGCTTCTGGGCGTCCTGGAGGGCTACGGTGGAGTGGTGGTCGGCATGGCGGTATTCGGACTGGGATACGGCCTCGTGTTTCCGGCGGCCACCGCGCTTGTGGCGAGCGCAACCGGCGCCAACAGGCGAGGGATGGCCTTCGGCGTCTTCTACGCCGTCTACTCGCTGGGAGTGGTCGTGGGAGCATCCGGCAGCGGAAGACTCGCAAGCCTCAGCGACGACCTCGTCGGGCTCCCGTTCCTCGTTGCCGCCGCCGTCGTGCTGGCGGCCGTCCCTGTGGTCGCGGTCATGAGGCACATGGCAGCCGAGACGCCGTCAGCCGGTACCTAGCTCCTACACCCCCAGCTCATGCAGCCGCTCGTCGTCGATCCCGAAGTGGTGAGCGACCTCGTGGATGACCGTCGTGCGAATCTCCGCAACGATCTCCTCATTTGTCGTACAGATGGCCTCGATGGACCCCTGGAAGATGGTGATCCGGTCCGGGAGGATTGCAAGGTAGTCGGCCCGCTCGGTGAGGGGCACGCCCTCGTAGAGACCGAGAAGAAGCTCCCCGTCGTCGACGAGGTGCCCGGCAAGCTGGTCCGTCGAAGGCCAGTCCTCGACGATGATGTCGACGTTGTCGAGTCGTCTCCGGAGGTCCTCCGGTATCGTACCCAGCGCCACGCGCACCAGCCGCTCGAACGTCTGCCGCTCCATGCGGCAATTCTACCAGAGTTGGCGGGTGTGTCTCTGTCTTCTGTCCCAATGGTGGCAATTGTTCAGAGTTGATGAGGCGAACACCCCTACACCTAATGGATACCCGCTTTCGCGGGTATGACGGTGGCTGTGCATAGAGAGGGTGTCCAATAAGTTCGTCGAGAGCGTTCGTGGTGAGCTTGTCGAACCATGAACGGCGTTGCCACCCTTCGACAGGCTCAGGGTGAACGGGATCCTCTTTAGACACCCTCTTGGATTCCTCACTTCGCTGCGCTGCGTTCGGAATGTTTCATGAGGGTGGCCACCCTCACCACCTGGAATGAAAATGGGGTTGGCACGAGCCAGCAGGGATCCGAGGACTGGATTCCGGCCTCCGCCGGAATGACGGATGGTGGGGCGGTATCGGGGACGGGCAACCACAAGGGTTGCCCCTACGATGGGTTTGCTGGGGGCTGTATTCGCAGCAATCGTTCATGTCGGTTGCCACCGACACCCACCAATCATGAAAATGGGTATAGGTTCCTCCGTCGTCGATTGTCGTATGGCAACGTCCGGGGATGGATACCCGCTTTCGCGGGTATGACGGTGGCTATGTGCATAGAGAGGGTGTCCAATAAGTCCGCCGAGAGCGTTCGTGGTGAGCTTGTCGAACCATGAACGGCGTTGCCACCCTTCGACAGGCTCAGGGTGAACGGAATCTTCTTTAGACACCCTCTTGGATTCCTCTCCCCCACTCCTACGCAATTCTTTCTCGGCAATTGTCGCTGTGATATATTCTCTCCATGCCTCAGGAGACGTTAACGCCGGTCGGACACCCTGTGAGTGAGAGTCGCAGGGGAGACCATCTTCGCGACGTGCTGATCGTCGCCGGCGCCATCCTGATGGCGGTTACTCTGTACCTGACATTCCTCTACGTGCCGACGGACGCCAACCTCGGCGTGTCGCAGCGGATATTCTACTTCCATGTTCCTATCGCTATTCTTGCTCTGTTGTCGATGGTCGTGGTCGCAGTTGCAAGTGGCGTACATCTTTTTGGCAAGGGGCAGAAGTCCGACGCTCTCGCCTACGCATCGGCTGAGGTGGGCCTCGTCTTCTGCACGATAGCCATCGTCACGGGAGCGATCTGGGCCAAGCCGGTATGGGGCGTCTGGTGGACGTGGGACCCGAAGTTGACGCTCACGCTGGTGCTCTGGTTCATCTATGCCAGCTACCTGATGCTGCGGGCGTTCGGGCCGAAGGGTTCGCAGGGCGCTAGATACGGGGCCGTACTTGCCCTGATTGGAGCGATTGACGCGCCGATCATCTACTATGCCGCCGAGCTGTGGCGCTCGACGCATCCCAACCTCGTTATCGGCCCCGCTGCCGATGGCGACGCCCTCGATCCGAGGATGCTCGTGGCCGTGCTCGTCTCGCTCGTTGCCTTTATACTTCTCTTCGTCTACCTGATTATCGAACGATACAGCCTGAGGAGAGCGGAGACCGATGTCGACGAGATTTTCCAACATGCTGCGTAGGCCGCCATCCATCGCCAGGGCCGCTCCGATCGCCATTCTGGGACTGGTCATCGCGGCCATCCTCGCAGGGCCCGTCTATGCCGGAAGCGGGATCGTCGATCATGTCGGTTCGTCGGGATATCTTGCACAGGCGTCCGGCTCCGATCCCGAGGCGAACCTTCCGTTCCTGTTCGCAGTCTATATACTTACGTGGGCCGGATTCTTCGGGTATGCTTTCTATATGTCCCGACGGCAGCGCGACATGCGGCGTGACATCGAGGCATTGAGGCAGGCGCTCCGGGAGCGCAAGGACGAGGACGAGACGAGTTCGTAGGGCGATAGGGGACCGGTAAGGATGGCGACGCACGAGACAATCGGACACCAAGATCCTTCGCAGGACGCGGCCTTCACCGCGCCTGAGCCGAGCCGAACGGCACACCGCATCAAGGTGACGGTCGGACTTGCGGTCATCATTGGCGCTCTCGCGTTTCTCGGCTATACGGCGTTCCAGAGCGCGAGCGTCTATTTCTACACCGTCAGCGAGATCAAGGAGATCGGCCCGACCGAAGACGGACGGCTCGTGCGGGTGAACGGCAAGCTCGTGCAGGACTCCTTCGTCCGCGAGGAATCGTCCACCATTGCCCGGTTCACGTTAGTGGACGCCGAGGGTCCGGAGACCCTGTCGGCAGTGCATGACGGGGTAGTCCCCGACCTCTTCTTCAACCAGCACTCCGAGATCATTCTCGAAGGCACATACGGCGACGACGGCGTGTTCTACAGTCAGAGCGTCATCGTCAAGTGCCCGTCGAAGTACGTCGCCGCCGGATAGCGACTCCCATCAGGCGTGCAGTCGCCGCTCCTCGGCGATTCTGCCGCGAATGGCATCCCTGAGGCCGGCGGGAGCGGGTTCCTCAAGCTTCATCGTCCTCATGAGCCTTACCGTTTCGGCAAGGGTATCTACAAAAGCCCGGCAGGCCGCGCACCCGCCGAGGTGAGCACGCATCCGCTCGACCTGAGTTCTCCCCAGATCGCCGTCGATGTAGTCGGACGCCGCCATGCGGATGTCCCGGCAGTCGGGACTCCGCTTGAAGAGCGCCGTGAGCCGCGCCATCAGCCCCGTAGACGACATGAGTGTTTAACCCTGGGCCAGAGGAGGCCCCGCTTTCGCATTAGAGGTAGGTTCCCATACAATTGGATGCAAGGGACTTTTTTTCGGTTCCATAAGCTGCGGGACGCCGCGCCGGATCTTCCGGTCTTCGAGAGTTCACATTGACTCCACCTGCCCAGGAACAGAGTGCGTCCGCAACCGTTGCCGAAGACTTCGACGCAATCGTCGAGCAGCACTCCGACTTCGTCTACAACGTGGCGTATCGCGTCATGGGAAGTACGCAGGAGGCGGAGGACGTGGCGCAGGACGCTTTCCTGTCGGCATACCGCGCATTCGACCGCTTCCGGGGACAGTCCCACGTGACAACGTGGCTGTATCGCATAACGATGAACGCGGCCCTGATGCGGCTGCGGAAGACCAAGAAGGACCGCACCCTCACCCAGACCGGGGTTGAAGAGATCGAGGTCGTCGACTGGACGAAGAACCCGCACAAGGACGCGCTCGACTCCGAACTGGGGGACAAGCTGCGTGAGGGTATCGGTCTGCTCGAACCCGACCTGCGCGCCGCCCTCGTGCTGAGGGACGTGCAGGGCCTCTCCAACGCGGAGGCTGCGGAGGTGTTGGATATCACCGTGTCGGCACTGAAGTCGCGGCTGCACCGCGCCCGCATGATCGTGCGGAGGTATCTCGAGGACTACGTCAGGACGCCGAGGGCGTAGGCGGTGGCTCGTGCTTCGACAGGCTCAGCACGAACGGGGTTTCACACACGGAGTGCGTTCGCCCTGAGCAGCGTTACGCCCCGCGACGGGGCCGTGCAGAGGTGTCAGCAACTACTGGGCAGACAACCACAATCTCTCCCCCGCCGGGGGCTGACAGGGGTATGTATTTACCCTCACCCCAGCCCTCTCCCGCGAACGGGAGAGGGGGTATGTATTTGACTGTCAGCCACTCTCCATGAACCAGCAAGCAGCCACAGGGCTGTCATTCTGAGCGCAGCGGAATCGTAGAATCTAAGGCGTCTGTCACAACGTATAGTTGACACGGAGAAGGTTTGATTCTCGGTCACGATACAAACGTGGCTCTGGCCGTCCGGTCTTGCGGTTATGGATTTTAGATTCCTCGCTCCGCTCGGAATGACAGAGTTGCGGTGGAATGATAGAGAGACGGAATCGGATCGTAGCTACAATTCCGTTTTGCCTACCCCTGTCAGCCCGTCGGGGGAGAGATACAGAGAGGAGGTTCCAGCAGTTATTTGAAATCCTGCCGAAGGGCGGAAACCTGCGAGGAGCCTCGTGGACTTTCGGGACTGTCCCTACGCTATGCGGACCCGCCAGCCGAAGGGGTCGTCCTTGTAGCCGTACTGGATGCCTACGATCTCGTCGTAGAGGCGTCGGGCCAGGGGGCCGGTCTCGCCCTCGCCGACGGGGATGTCCTCGCCCATGTAGCCGATCTCGCCGATGGGAGAGACAACCGCGGCGGTTCCGGTGGCGAACGCCTCGGTGATCCTGCCGCTCCGGCAGCCCTCGGCGACCTCCTCCATCGAGACGCGACGTTCCGTGACCTCGATGTCCCAGCTTCGCGCGACGTGCATAACGGAGTCGCGCGTCACGCCGGAGAGTATCGAGCCGGACAGGCTTGGCGTCACCAGCTCGTCGTCGATCACGAAGAAGATGTTGCTGGTGCCAACTTCCTCGACGTACTTGCGCTCCACGGCGTCGAGCCAGAGGACCTGCGTGTAGCCCCGCTCCTTGGCCTCCTCGGACACGTACAGGGTCGGGCCGTAGTTGCCGGATGTCTTGGCGTTCCCCACGCCTCCCCGCGCGGCGCGGATGTACTCGTCGGAGACGAAGATGCGAGTGGGGTTGAACCCCTCTTTGTAGTAGGGGCCGACGGGGCTGAGCACGATGAAGAACAGGTAGGTGGCAGAGGGCTGGACACCCAGAGCGGCCTCGGTTGCAATCATCGTCGGCCTGACGTAGATGGCGGTGCCCTCGGAAGTGGGCAGCCAGTACCGGTCGAGCACCACAAGCTCCTTCACTGCGGCCAGGAAGGTCTCGGCGTCGAACGAGGGCATGACCATCCGCTCGGTCGAGGCGTTCATTCGCTCCACATTCTTGTCCGGTCGGAAGAGGCCGATGCCGCCGTCCGGCAGGTGGTAGGCCTTCAGGCCCTCGAACACCTGCTGGTTGTAGTGCAGGACGATCGCTACGGGATCGAGGGTCAGGTCGTGGTATGGCTCGATGCGGGGGCTGTGCCAGCCGCGCTCGGTCGAGTAGTCCATCAGGAACATGTGGTCCGTGAGGATCTGTCCGAAGCCGAGATCGGCGTCGGCCGGTTTCGGGCGTGTTCCGGCGGTCGGGGATTTCGTGATCGCGATGTCCATCTGCTTCTCCGGTAGCTTGCGGATCGTAGTCACAGAATATACCACCGGCAGGCGAATTGGGCTAGTTTCTCAATCTTGGCGTGAGTGTTCAGTTTTGATGAGGGGAACGCCCTCACCCTAACCCTCTCCCGCGAACGGGAGAGGGGATTAGATTCCCGCCCCGTATCGTGGGTACGGGGTGACGTTTTTTCGCGGGAATGACGGTGGGTTGTGTGTGTCGAGCGGTCTCATAAAGTCTGAACAGTTACACTTCAACGTAGGGCCTTCCCGAAGTCCGTTCGTGCTGAGCGGCGTTATGCCCTGCGCGCCCTTCGACAAGCTCAGGCCGAACGGGGCCGTGCAGGGGTAACTGTTCAGAGTTGATTAGGGGAACACCCTCACCCTAACCCTCTCCCGCGAACGGGAGAGGGGATTAGATTCCCGCTTTCGCGGGAATGACGGGTGGTGGTGGCGTGGTATCGGGGACGGGCAACCACAAGGGCATCTGCTCCAACTAATTACCGTTTTTGCCTTTGGGTAGTACTCCTGTGAGTAGTAAAAAGACATGACTACTCGGTAGGAGGAACTTGTAATGTCCACCAAGGTCGGCGATC
>DAOUKG010000053.1:0-18722 GCA_034421575.1 Dehalococcoidia bacterium | reverse complement strand
GGTCAAGGTGGGCCACTACCGCCGCAAGCGCCGACGGGAGTTCCTCGACTTCATGAACGGCATAGTGGCGCAGTATCCCGATACCGAGCTTCACGTCGTGCTGGACAACTTCGTCACGCACAAGCCCAAGCACGACCGTTGGCTTGCCCGCCATCGGCGGGTTCACTTCCACTATACGCCTACACATGCGTCTTGGCTGAACCAGATCGAGGTCTGGTTCAGCATCCTGACTCGGTCCGTGTTGCGACACCTGAGCGCCACGAGTCCCAAGCAGGTCTGCCGTGCTATCGACCACTTTACCGAGGCCAGCAATGAACACCCGACCCCCTTCGAGTGGACTAAGACCGTTGTCCGTCCCGGCAACCTCAAACAACGTTACTCTGAATTATGACAGTAAGTACTAGGAATCCGTTATTGAGTAAAACATCGATACTCGGCGTGACGCCTGTTCTGGGCGTTTCCGACTCGCGGGCGGCGGAAGAGTTCTACTGCGGTAAGCTGGGCTTTGAGTTGCAGTTCGCTTATCGGCCCTTCGGTGATCGCGACGATCCCTGTCACATGGGAGTGAAGCGCGACAATACGGCGATGCGAGTCTCCTCATTCTCCGGCGACGGCGTGCCGGGGACCGGGGTCATAATATGGACGGACGACGTCGATCTCCTGCACGAGGAGTTCGTGTCGAAGGCAGTGCCGATCGAAATGGGGCCGACGGACCAGGTTTGGGGTTTACGCGAGATTCACGTCCGTGATCCTGACGACAACAAGCTGACCTTCGCGCAGGATATAGACGCAGAGTAGCCCGAACGTGGAGCACATAGGGGGAGACGCTACATCACCCTGCCGAGACGTGGGTTGTTCGTAATGCCGGGTATGCGTCCCCTTCGGGCGACAGGACGCCCATCCACCTCGTGGATGTCCATGTGGAACGGGTTCGGCCCCGTGGCGGCGATGTAAGCCCCGATGCCAAACGTGTTCACCGGGGCTTCAGCATCGACGAACTCTGTTATGCGGTCCGGGTTCAATCCGCCGCTTACCATGATCTCCACGTGGCGGAATCCCGACAGGTCCAACCGGGCCCGCACCTCCTTGATGAGGTCTGGAGTGACGCCGCCTCTCGTCGAAGGCGTATTGATCCTGATGCCTCTGAGCTTTTCTCTCAGTGAGCGAGATACCGCGAGAGCCTCTTCTCCCTCGTCCCTGAATGTATCTACGAGTGCGATTCGCGGCACCTCTTGAGGCATGTGCGTGTCAAGCGCTTCCATCGCTTGGACCGTTCCCCCCATCAGCAGTGAAAGCGAATGGGGCATGTTGCCCGTCGGTGTTATTCCCGCAAGCCGCGCGCCCTGTATGGTCGAGCACGAGACGCACCCGCCGACGACCGCCGAGTAGCCGAGAATCCCGGCAACATCGGGATGAACGTGTCGAGCACCCAGTGCAAGCACCGGCGTTCCCTTAGCCGCATCAACGCACTCCCGGGCCGCGGAGGCAAATCCGGTGCACTGCGCCAGTATGCCGCTGATGGCCGTCTCGTACAGACCGACCGAGCTATATGGCGCCTTGACCCGCAGGGCAACCTCACTCGCTTCGATGGGATCACCTTCGTTGAGAGCCCAGACTTCAATGCCGCTCTCCGGCAGAACACGAGACAACAGAGCACGCACTTCGGTTATGCCGCAGAACACCCCCGCTCGACGCGGGGAGAACTCCAGTGCCACGACGGGGTTGACCCCCTCGTTCCGAAGGATAGTGAGCGTTCGCTGCAGGTAGACATCGGCAGTCTCGCCCACCAGGAGAGAACGACGTATTTCAAAATCGGCGTTTACCATGAATCCACCTATGTTTCAGTCGTTTGATCCCGCTTGAGAGCGGTTAGTCACAACCTTGGCCGTGGGTATGGTAGCGTGACCCACTCGGCTATTTCAAGCAAGTTATGAAGCCTGTAATTGTTCAGAGTTGACGAGGCGAATACCCCCTACACCTGGCGGATACCCGCCCCGTATCCTGGTGCGGGATGACGTTCTTTCGCGAGTATGGCGGTGGGCTGTGTGCGTTGAGGGATCTCACGAGGTCTGAACAGTTACTTAAGTCGCTACAGGTCGGGAAGGTTCGCCTCAAGCCCCTCGTCAAGATCGATCTCAAAGGTCGCCATGATGCGCGCCAGCATCGAGTAATACCCAACGAGAACGAGAAAATCCAAGGTCAATGCCGGCCCAATCAGGTGTTCGATTGCCTTATATGTGGCGTCGCTCAACGTGCCGTTTCGCACCAGTTCCCTGACGCCCTGCACGTACACGCCTTCCTTCGCCGGCACGCCCATAGGAGCCCGTCCGTTTCGGATCGACTCGATCGTGCTGTCATTGACGCCGTCTCGTCGGGCTATCGGCTCATGCTGCGCCCACTCGTACTCGCAGTCCAACTCGCGCGCGACGCTCAATATGGCGATCTCACGAATCGCAGGTTCGAGCGGTGACCGGTACCGGATATACTCCCCTACGCTCGTGGCGACCTCCGCGGCATCCGGACTGTTGAGAAGAAGACGAAAGATATGATCGACGCTGCCGCGCGTCTCGGCGATCCTGTCGTACACGTGCCGCTTGTCTTCAGGCAGATCGTCTCTGGATACGTAAGGCAGCTTTGCCATGACTTGCCCTCCCGGGCTACCCTCTGGCAGCCGTGATCTTCTTAAGCATGGCCGGCGGCAGTGGGAATACCCAGCCCCGGTTGGTGATGATTTCTCTTGCCAGGCTGGAGGGGATTGCGACTACGATCTCAGGCTCGATGGAAAAACGTCCGTCGAAGCCTCCCATGGCGCTTCGAGCATGGACGCCGGCAAATCCCCCGGGATCGATGCCGTCAACGGCGTACGTCCCCTTCCCTCCTCCGAATACAGACTGCCAGCGAAACGAAAAGCCGTTCGTTACGGGAGGTCCCGCGCTCGTTGTGCCTCCACCCGGAGTAACAACCATTCCCAGCGCCTTGACGGTATAGAGAACGTCGTTGAGGTCTCCCTCTCCCCCCGCGCTCAACCCCCAATGCAGTCTCTTTATCTGGTGGTCCGCCGCATCCTGCGCCCCCTGGAATCCGTGGGCAATACGGTCCCCATCGTCGTTCATGGGGTATATCCCTCCGGAAGAGCCGGAGAGGTAGACCAGTCCACTCTCATGAAAGACCATGTGCGCAATGTTCTGGTCGGCGATTGAAGTTACGTTTTCCTCGAAGTCGCCAAGATCGATACCTAGATCGGCTATCCTCTCGTAGACATCGAACTCACGGCGCATGACGTCGGGTATGGACGCATTGTCATAGTGCTTTCCCATGGAAGAAGTCCCTCTCTGTCAAAATCAGGGGGACATGGTACCAGAAGAGGGATTGAGGGGCGCTAGACTGACCTCTCCACCGTGATCTGAAGACACTCGCGGTCGCCATCATCAACCTTGGCCCACTCTGCGATGCGCCACCCAACGACCCAGGCGACGCCCTGCGACGTGACTACAAGCGGTACGCCGTCTCTCAGCGAGTTGGGCACTTTCTCATCGATCATGAAGTCCTTCAGTTTCTTGGTACCGGACATGCCGAGAGGCTGAAACCGGTCGCCCGGCTCACGGGTCCGCACTGCCAGCGAGGTGATATCGACGGTGCCCCCGAAGCGCTCGACGAATACTCCTTCGGCACGTTGCTCACTTGCGGCGGGAGGGTGCTTTGCCGTCGCTTCGCTTCGCTCTGTCGTGATTCGCCACTCGCCCACTATAGTCTCGCCCGGAACACCGATCGTGCATTTGCCCTCAATTGGCGCCGGCCGCTGCAGCGAGGACAACGTTTCTCCCAGATATATTAGGGCATCGTTTTGCTCAACGGCGAGTCGCAGGCTCTCCGGCAGGTGAAGCAGTGATCCTGGAGAATTGAGAACTGCGTTTGCAGCGTTCTGTACGTGCCCTCGCTCGATGCCGAGCGCATCTTCCTTAATCCGGGCTAGAGCGCGGAACATGAGGTGTTGGCGCAGTCCCTCGTCAAGCCGACGAAATTCCTCGCGGTCGATGCGAATGCAGTCGTCCCCTTCTTCGATGACCTGTGACCATGCCGCGTCAACCGCCAGTTCAACTGCTTCAAGCGCATCCCCCGCGTTTTGCGACAATCGCTCTATGGCCTTCCCGATTTCAGGGTTCAAGTCCCGCAACATCGGCAGCAGTTCCAGTCTGATCCTGTTCCTTGTCAACTCCATTGAAGTGTTGGAGTCGTCGAGCCGCGGGGTAATTCCCAGCGCCTGACAATACCCCGTGGTGTCGCCCTTCGACAGACGCAGGAGCGGGCGAAAGAGCGTGATATCGCCGCCGGAGATGCGCCGTGTGGACTTAGGCAACATGCCGCGCAGTCCTCTCAACCCACTCCCCCTGATGATGTTCATCAAAACAGTCTCGACCTGATCGTCCGACGTGTGGCCCAGAGCGATCGAGTCGGCCCCCTCCCGATTGGCGACCAATGTTAGGAAATCGTAACGTGCCTCCCTGGCAGCCTCTTCGAGCGACATCCGATGCTCCCTTTGGAACGCGAGCACGTCTACTTTATCCAACGTACATTCGATGCCAAGCTTGGCACAGGTGTTGACTACGAACTCGGCGTCGGCAGTGGAGTCCTCGCCCCTAAGCTGATGGTCGAGGTGGGCGACGTGAAGATCAAGATGCAACTCATCCTGAAGACGGTGAAAGGCATACAGCATTGCCAGCGAGTCAGAACCGCCTGAGACCGCAACGACCAATCGGCTGCCTGCCAGGTCCGCAGAAGCGACAGCCTTCCCAACTCCGCTCTCGAATCGAGCTATGGTTTCAGACGTGCCCATTAGCCGGTGATTTCATCCCACTGAGGCCCACATCATCGCCAGTCAACGGCGATCAGGTTGTAGATCCACAGCACGGGAATCTCAAAACTCACTGCGCGCTCGGACTCTTGGAATGGCAAATCCAGGGTATCGTCAAGGTCGGTCGAATAGAGGGTGACCCGTTCAACTCGCCTATAGCCGGGCTTACGGAGCGTCACCGGAATGTCCATAACCCGGCGCGCCAGGGTGTCGGTCACGGGTGGGACCTCTTCCTTCCCGAAGGCCTTTTGCGTCTCGGTGAGCTGTACGTCGTAGTTGATGAGATGCACGACAGTGGTTTCGGCGTCAGCCGTTTCGGTGAGATTCATCACGGTAGTCGTAGGCACGTCGATCTCGATGGGCCAGTCGCCGTCGAGAACGTACTCCACTGCCTCGCGGAAAAGGGCCAAGTCTGACGAAATACCCTCGTACCAGAATCTCTCGTCCGGCTCTCCTGACAGGAACGCCACCCTTCCTTTGCCGTATTCGTTCTTCACAATCTCCGGCACGTTCTGGCCATGGTGCGCTCCGAACACGTCGGCAAGGGCAAAGTCGTCCCGGATGCGGAGCTTCTCGTCATACAGTGAAGTTTCGCCGGTGGCGATGAGGCTGCCTCCGTCCGCGACGAACCTTCGAACGGCCTCAACGTCACCGTCGCTCATGCAGGCAGAATTCGGAAGCACGAGGACACGGTAGCCGTGGTTGGCACTGAGGTCCTCGTCCAGCACTACGTTGAATGGGAGGTGAAGCTCCACGAGGGCCTGCGCGAGTCCAGTGATGTTCTGTGGAAGGTCACCTCCGCCATGCGTCACACGGTTCGGATAGTACCAGTTGATCGTAGGCGTCGAGACATGCAGCGCCACATCTGCCAGAGGCCTGGCGTCGACGTAGAACCGCTCGTGCTCTTGGAGCCACGTGTAATAGTGCCTGATGATGTCGGCCTTGACGTGCTCATGGGTGAACAGAGCAGCCATGATGTGGTGTGTAGCCCCGTTGAACGCCGATGATTCGGCGAGACCAATCTTCATCTGGTCGGGAGTGTGAGAACCCGGTTTGTTCTGCCGGTACCAGATGGGCGTGTTTTTGACGCGAGAGCCGTACTTCCAGTCAACGACGGCGTTCACGGCGCGTGGCATCCCTCCCGCCGGGGGCGATTCCAGTCTCGGCGCGCCCCGCCGCTCCAGTAGGATCAGGTCGACCTTGTCCGCAACGAGGTGGGTCGCTGATCCCTTGGCTCCTCCTCCACCCATCCACGGCACTGCCAGGTTCGGGTACACGACGATGCCGGGATCAAGCTCGTGCGCGTAGTCGACAACCATGCTCATGGATTCGACGAAGTACTCGTCGCGGAACTCGATGAACGTCTGCCAGATGGGATCGTCCCATTTCGGAGGCCAGGGCAACTCGCATTCCCATCCCAGTTTCTCAGCCGTGTACTCTCGAAACCTCACACGGCAAACGTCGCAGTAACACGCCCAACCTGCCGCCGCTGCTTCGTCGTCACGGACGCCTGCCAGCTCTCGCGGCACGAAGCAGTTGTCGTAGAAGAGCGAGTCGGGTTCGTGCTCGACCGCCTTCTCGATCATCTCCTTCAGGTAGCTCCGCCATGCGGGATTGTTCAGACAGCCCATGTACCGGTCTGGATGCCCCAGGTAGATGGCGGGTCGCCCGTCGGCGTAGCGCATCAGCCAGTCCCGCGACTCCGGTCGCTCGTGGAACATCGGCTTCCAGTTGATGTTCGTGAGCTTCATGTAGAACGCCACGAACAGCCCTTCGTCGTGGGCTTGACGCACGAATTGCTTGATGAGGCTCCAGTTCCATCGTTCCTTCTGCTCGCCTGATGTGCCGGTGAAGCTCAGGAGAATGTGGTTTGCATCAAGCCGCTTGGCGATCTCGATGATCTCGGGGCTGTAGCTGTTGACGTCGTCCTTCAGGTATCGCGTATTCGCAATGGTGATCGGTCGTGGGAGCGGCATTGAAAGACCTCCAATCGACTCATGCTGCAGTCATCGCCAAGTCTATCAGGCGAGGATATCCTCGATTCGCCGTCTCAGCATATATCGTTTCTCCATTCGAGCGCACCACCGTCCTGTGGTTTACAATTGCCGGAGTTTTTCGCCGGAGAGAATTCGTGGAGACCACAGCCCCGCCTACAACAATCGCCGAACTCAGAGCCGCAGCGGAATCGAACATGTCGCCTGAACAGCGGCACTTTGTGGCGCGGGGCATCGGAGAAAACTGGACCCGCGACCGTAATCGCGAAAAACTCGACGAGATCGCCCTGAACCCTCCTGTTCTCGTGGACACTACGCAGCGAGACCTCTCGACGACGGTCTTGGGACAGCGGATCGACTTCCCGATCATGTGCGCTCCGGCAGGCGGCCAGACGGGAAGCCATCCGGACGGCGAGCTGGCGGTCGCGAGGGCGGCGGGAGCGGAAGGCACTCTGATGGCGGTCCCCACCGGGTCGGCCTATACGTTGGACGAAGTTGGAGCTGCGGCGAAGGGTCCGATCTGGTTCCAGCACATTCACTACAGCGACGGTCTCACCGAGGAATACCTGCCCCTCCTCAAGCCCGCAGGCTTTTCGGCGCTCGTACTCACCGTCGATGTCGCAGGGCCATTCCCGCTGATGGACAATCTGCTAACCTCGCCGTCGGTTCCCTCGGAGATCAGGTCATTCGGAAACTTGCGGAACAGGAGGCCGGACCTTACGGACGAGGGCGGATTCGCGACGTGGCAACCCCCGAACATAACATGGGACCGCCTCGACTGGCTGCGTGAGCTCTCCGGTGGCCTTCCACTGGTGCTCAAGGGAGTCAGAAGACTCGACGACGCTCGTCGATGTCTCGACTACGGCGTGGATGGCGTCATCGTTTCGACGCATGGAGGAAGGCAATTCGACGGAGGACTCTCTTCCATTGAGCTCCTGCCGCAGTTCGTCGAAATCTTGGGAGACGAGGTGGAGGTCTACTTCGACTCCGGCGTTCGCTCCGGCCTCGACGTGTTTCGCGCCCTGGCGCTGGGAGCGAGGGCCGTATTCGTCGGGCGGCCCGTCCACTGGGGCCTTGCCTACGATGGAGAGAATGGTGTACGGCTGATGCTGTCGATTCTCCGAGCGGAATTCGACAAGATCATGGCGTACTCCGGCTGTTCTAGTGTTGAGCAGGTCACCGATGATCTCGTAATTCGCGCCGGAGAATAATGCTGGTCAGCCGAGTTGAGGAACCTTATACCAATTCGTTTTGAATACACCGTGAATCCGTCATTCCCGCGAAAGCGGGAATCCATCGGATACGCTAGCGACAATGCGGCTTCATTACACCCAATTGGTATTACACTCCGTACTTGTCGAGCAACCTGCGGGCAATGACCAGCTTCTGAATCTCGTTGGTGCCCTCGCCGATGATCATCAGTGGCGCGTCACGATAGTACCGCTCGACAGGATACTCTTTGATATAGCCGTATCCGCCATGAATGCGCATGGCCTCCATCGTCACTTCACCGCAGACCTCTGACGCGAACAGCTTGGCCATGCCCGCCTCAAGGTCCACACGCCGTCCCTCGTCACGCTTTCGTGCCGCCTCGTAGGTCAGCAGACGCGCCGCTTCGATCTTGGTCGCCATATCGGCCAGTTTTGTCGCAATTGCCTGATGCTCCGCTATCCGCTTTCCGAACGCCTTGCGCTGGCTCGCGTACTTGATAGCTGCCTCGAACGCGGCGGTCGCAACTCCGACTGCCCTGGCAGCCACATTTATCCGGCCGGACTCCAGCGCGCTGAGCACCTGGCTGTATCCCCTCCCCTCTTCCCCGCCGACCAGGTCCTCAGTGGAGACCCGTACGTTGTCGAAAACCAGCTCGACCGTATCCAGTCCTCGATATCCAAGCTTGTCGATGTGCTGGCCTACAGAAAATCCTTCAGCGGGCTTCTGTACCACGAAACAACTGATTCCCCGGTAGCGCGGCTCTGAATGGGGATCGGTCTTCGCGAGGACCGCCACGGCGTTGCCGTGCTCTCCGTTCGTAATGAACATCTTGCTCCCGTTCAGAACATACTCCTCCCCGTCCCGTCTAGCGGTGGTCTGGATGTTCTGGACGTCGCTTCCGGCCTCGGGCTCCGTCAGGCCGAGCGCGCCTCGAATGTCGCCGTTTGCCATCGATGGCAGCAGGCGCTGCTTCTGCTCGTCGGTACCGAAGTCTCCCACGATTGACGCCATTACGTGATGCGTCCCGATGATCCCTGCGACGCTCATCCAGCCCTTGCTCAACTCCTCGAAGATCATCGCCATCGTCGTGTGGTCCAGACCGAGACCGCCGTACTCTTCGGGTATCGTTATCCCGAACAGCCCCAACTCCCGCATTGTCGGGACAAGCTCTTTGGGGTACTTGTCCTCGTTGTCGTACTGTGAGGCGATTGGCAGAACGTCGTTCGTCACGAACTCCCGGACGAGATTGACGATCTGCCTGCGCGTTTCTTCCGAGACCTTGGTCATCGGGACTCCCTGAACACCTGCGGGTGATGCAAGAGAATGCGAGCAGTTAACGGCATCCGCATGGCACTACCGGTCACTTGAGGGCGTGAAGTCATCGAGGAGCATCTGTGTCATGCCGGCGTATGTCTCCTCTGAGGTGCGTTCGGCAAGCTCACGTTCATACTCTGAGAACGGCAGGCTGCGATACACGTTGGCATTGAGCGGCAGGAAGGCTTCGGCATACGGCACCGTGCTGTGTATCGCGGAAATCGAGCCGTCCAGGACCTCTCCGAGCTTGCGTTGAAGTGGGCTGTCAGGGCCGTAGTACTGCGACTGGAAGCGGTTCATGGCGGCTGCCTTCTTCCGCACGGTCGATGTGATGTCTATGACGACGGACGGTATTCGTGGAATATCCTGTTCGAGGATGTTGGTACGACCGTACTGCGTATGAAAGAAGACCTGTCGCACCGAATGAGGAGGGTTGACGCTTGCGCGTATAGTTCTTGCCGTTTCCAGGGCGATAAGAGTCATCTGGCCGGTCACCCCGTGCATGACAACCGAGTCATTCGGGTGGTGGGTTACGATGAAGTCCGGGCGAACATCGACGATCACGTCAGCGATGTCCTCCACTATGCTTCTTTGAACCATCGGCACGTCATCGTCGTGGCCCAAACAACGAACATCGCTCACCCCAAGCTCGGCGCACGCCTCGACGAGTTCCCGCATCCGCTCTCGCTTGGTGGATTCGATGTCTATCTTCTCGCCTCGCTTGGAAGCCGCAACGGCCTTCTCATGGTGGGAAACGCCATAGGTCGGAGTCAGCGCGACAACGTTGTCACCACGTTCGACGTGGAGGGCCATCGTTCCGCCCGCGTACAGCACAACGTCTTTGGGGTGTCCGCCGATGCTGAGGACAGTGAGCCTGCTATCCGTCGGCATATGGAGATCCTTAATCAGTCAAAACGACAATCACTCGTCCACCTCGATCTCGATATCCTCCCAGGTCTTGCCTCCATCGGTGGTGCGGGCGATCTTGGAGAGCGAGCCGCCCACGAAGATCGTGCCGTCGGATGCAAAACTGGGAGAAAGCTCCATCGTGCGGAAAGTCCTGCCCTTGACCAGGGTGTTCTCGAACGTCTCTCCCTGGTCTCTGGACACGAAGAGGTTTCCGTTGAGTGAGGCCATATATACGAGGCCGTCACGGCGGAAGTTCGGAGACACGGCCAGACCAACCGTCTTCAGGCTGGTGAGGCCCTCGTCGACCGGCCGCCAGAAATTGCCCCCATTCGTCGATTTGAACGGGCCCTCGTCCTTCATTCCAAGGAACACCGTCTGGTCTTCAGCATAGTCCGGCGAGAAGCGAATCTCGTTCGACGCCCCTTGGAAGAGACCGCGGGTAATGTCCTCCCAGGTCTCCCCGCCGTCGAGCGAGCGAAACACCCCGTTCCGGCCCGTCCCCGCAAACACGGTGCGGTCGGAAGAGTACTCGGGAGAGATTCCTATGGCCAGCACATTGCTGCTCGGAAGCCCAACCTGTTCCCAGGAGTCGCCCCCGTTGGTCGACCGGAAGATGCCTCGGAACTGGGTCCCTGCAAACAGCGTCCTATCGCGCGCGTAATCGGGCGATATGGCTATGACAGCGACACTGCGGCGCTCCAGGCCCTTTGCGGTCTGCTCCCACAGGTCGCCTCTGTTGGTGGATCGAAACACCCCGTTGCGGACGGTGCTGATGAATATGGTGCTGTCTTCGGGAAAGTCGGGGGAGACGACCATGTCGGTTACTACCCCGTCAATGAGGCCGTCGTTGATGCGTGACCAACTGTTCCCGTAATCGGAGGAACGGAAGACGCCGCCGGGGTCGGTGCCGACAAACATCATCCCGTCCTGCTCGAAGTTGGATGAGAACGCGAAGCTGATGAGGTCCTCAGGAGCTGAATCAATGACGATCGGCGTCGGCGTCGGCTCCTCACTTCCCCCTAGACATGCTGACGACACTGCGACGTTCATGGCTAGCAGCGCCAAAACCCAGACAACCCGCATCTCTGTTCTCACCTCCGCGATTGCCGACATTCGACCAGAATTACAACACGTTCCGAAGTCAACTTTACAGGGCTGCTTGGGTACATGTTTCACGCCTTCTCGATCGTGACGCCGAGCCTGAACGACCGCAGACGGTCGCGATAGAGCTCGGCATGTTCCAGCGGACAGGTTATCACCACGGCACGCCCGGTGTTGTGGGCTTCCAGCATGATGTTGACGGCCTCCTCTTGACTCAAGGGTTCCACGCTCTTCAGGAGCGCCGCAACGACGAAGTCCATGGAGTTGACGTCATCGTTGTGCAGGATCACGGAATACGGTGGTAGGATATCCCGCAATTCCTCGACGAGCCTGCTCGTCTCGGTCGTCGTTTTGGTGACTGCGCGAAGCCGCATCGTCGGAGATTTCCGCCTCTTCCGGTCTTATGGATATATGGTAGTATCCGCCTATATCGATGGCAACTTCCAACTAATGGGCCTGATTGACCCGAAGAAGCTATGAAACGTACGCACCATACTCTCCCGATTCTCGTCCTCCTCGCAGTAGCGGCGCTGATATCGGCCGCATGTGCCCCGGAAGACGAGCCGTTCCCCTTCGATTACCACGGCACCCCTACCCCGTCTCCCGTTCCGGTAGCCGACGCGACCCCAGAGAAGATCATCACCCACAAGTACGACATCATCAGCAAGGGTGAGACCATCAAGATCGCCGAGTGGGACGATAACACCCTGAAGCTCCTGAACTTCCTCACCGGTTACGTAGTCGTCTTTGGATTCGATCATGTCGTGGAGCTTGTCGACCTCGGAGACAGGCACTATGGCGACGCCCTGCTGGCCGGTGACGTGCATCTCGTCTTGTGGATGGAGGAAGACTGGTACCAGTCGACCGGGTCCGACGCCGGCATACTGGATATCGGTTCGCTGTACGAGGGTGAAACGGACCTGCGCATCGGCGCAAGCCCCGCCCTTGAGGAAGCGTCCCAGGAGATCATCAACTTCTTGAGCGGCTTCGTTCCGGGCGACGAGACTATAGAGGCCCTTGCCTCACGGATTACCGGCGGGCGCATTGGCATCAGGCCAAACGTTGCCGGCGTCAAGTACTTCAAGGAGAATGCCGAGACATGGAACCAGTGGGTCGGCGCCGTTCAGGCGGAAGCCGTTCAAACTGCCATCGATGAGAATAAGACTGGACTGGTCAACCGCAAGTGCATTCCCGATGGCGGGAACGACAACTGCGTGCGCTAATAGGGGCGAGTCACCCTATCAGATTGTGCTGTCCAACCAGTCGAGCACCTGCGGCAGCAGCTTTGCATGTACTCGACGACTCAGTACAAGTCCCCAATGCGAGGAGTCCTCTACGAAGAACTGCTCGGCGGCCAGACCTATACCGTGGTAGCTAGGCTCCGTCGGATAGTAGTCGTCAAGTCCACCTAAAATCTCCAGCATGGGACAAGGCATCCCTTCGATCAGGATGCCCCTCATTCGCTGACTCCTCATCAGCAGGGACTCATCACACAAGGACGACTGTGCAATACGTCGCTCCTCATACGTCAGGTCAGGCATGTGGGGCAATTCTCGGGGATCCCCATCCAGGGTATACCCAATTTCCTCCGGCGTTTGCAGTCCATACTCCAATTCGACGGACTCGTCCACGCTGTCAACGGGCGGATCAGGGTCTATCGCTACACAAGCGGCGTATCCCCCTCGTGATGCGGCGATGACGGCGATATGCCCGCCCATGCTCCACCCAACCACCACCGGCGGTACGTCCAGCTGCTTCGTGACAGCATTCACGTCGTCAACATAGTCGAAGATGCCGACGCGAGTAAGGTCCACCGCGCCGCTGTCACCGTGTCCCCGGAGGTCGAGGTTGTAGGTCGGCCATCCCGCCTCGACAAACGCCGCTTGCCAGTACGTCCACACCGGAGCCGACGTTCCCGCGCCGTGAACGAAGATGACAGGCGGCTTTTCGGTCGGCTCGGACGGGAGCTTGGCGACTACCGAAAGCGTAGTCATGCCGGTGTCATCCATCGTGCTTGAATAGCATAATCGAGATAGGCCAGCTCCGCAGCGGTCAGCACCGAGCGGTCAAGTTCAGCTATTGGAACGAACTCCGATGACAGTTCGTAGCCATCTTGCACTTGTGGATCCTCACTATCGCCATCGTATTCCGCCACAAAAATGGGCCAGATGAAGTCAGGATACAGGTAGGGATAGTTCGGCGGCTTAGGCGTCTGATGGCGCAGGTGCAAGAAGCCCAGACGAAGCACGCCGGGGATCTTCACGCCCGCCTCTTCCATCAACTCCCGCCTGAGCGCATCAAGGTGCGATTCACCGCCCTCGACCCTGCCTCCAGGGTGGATGTGGGAGCCGTCCACGTTGCGCATGAGAAGTATCGACTCGTCACGGAACACAAGTGCGCGAACGGAACTCACGAGCTGTGGTGGTGGCTCGTCGCACGTGATATAGGCAGAGACGGTCAACGCAATCTCGCCCCACAAGTGAGCCTCCTCGGTCAGCGGGGTATAACGCTCCAGGAACTCTTCTGCTGCCGGGTCGGATGGCATGCGTGTCCGCCCTACCCTTACCTGAACAGGGGCGCGGGCCTCTCGATGGCCTGTTGGAGCCGTCGCATGAAGGACGCGGCAACGGCCCCGTCGATGGTCTGGTGATCGACCGTCAAGCTCAGAGTGAGCATCTCGCGCACGACGATCTCCCCCTTGCTGACGACGGGTTTCTGCACCGATCTACCAACTCCAAGTATGGCGCTCTGTCCAGCGTTCAGGATCGGCGTGAACCCGTCCACGATGCCGAGAACGCTGATTGTGAACGTCCCACCCAAAACTGCATCCGGCAGGAGCGTGCCTTCCTTCGCTTTCGAGGAAAGGCCGTCCATTTCGACGGCGATCTCGGAGATGTTCTTCTGTTCCACACCCCGAATGACCGGCACGATCAGGCCGTCATCCAGTGCAGCCGCGAATCCCACGTTGACTTCATCGAACTGATGGACGGTCCCCTCATGCAGGATGCTGTTCATGGCCGGTACGCGGCTGATGGCCGAGGCGCAAGCCTTGATGATCGCGTGCGCAAGCGTGATCGTCGTGTCGGAGTCCTTTGAGGCGTCGCGGCGCATCTGTTGAACGTCCGTCACGTCGACCTCAAGGAAGAAGGAAAGTTGAGCCGTGTTGGCGATGCTCGACCGCATGTGATCGGCTATGCCCTTCCTCATGCCGGTCATCTCTACGGAAGAGGATGGCGTGGGAACGCCCGGTGGAAGCTGGGGCCCCGACTGGGCCTCTGCGTAGGCGCGAACGTCGGCCTCCGTGATTCTCGCGCCGCTGGTCGGTACCTCGGCTATGTCGATCCCCAGATTCGCGGCAACCTTTCTCGCTCCGGGAGTAGAGCGAACGGGAGGTCCACCGGACCCTGCCGCTCGTCGCGAAGTCGACGTTCGAGACGATCTTGTCGACGGACCCGCCGCTTGCCGCTCCTGTGGCTTCTCGGCCGCCGGAGGCTCTTCACCCTCCGCAAGGAAGTACCCGAGCACCTGGTCGACCGGAACCGTCGCGCCACTGTCGGCCACGGTGTGAAGTATCCCGTCCTCTGCTGCTTCGAGATCGTAAGTCAGCTTCTCCGATTCGATCGCCGCCAGGGACTCTCCCCTCTTCACGGCATCGCCGGAAGACTTGCTCCACGTAACCACTCCCTCGGTCATGAAGTCGCCGAGTCGCGGCATGACAATTGGAGTCGCCATAGTTCAATTCTCCCTATTTGACAAAGGTAATGACTGTCGTGCGCCCAACTTCCACCGCCCGGCTAACCCATCACCTCGTTGACGGCGTCGATGACCTTCTCCGGCGTGGGCATGTACAGCGCCTCAAGGGGGCGGCTGTAGGGCACGGAAGTGTGCGGTGGGGTCACTCGCACGGGAGGCGCGTCGAGGTAGTCGAACGCCTGCTCCGCGACCAGCGCCGAAATATCGCTCGCGACGCTGCAGCGCGGGTAGTCCTCGTCCACGATGACCACTTTGCGCGTCCGCTGTACGGACTCCAGGATCGTCTCCTCGTCCATTGGCGAAGTCGACAGCAGGTCGATGACCTCGGCCGATATGCCGTCGTTTGCGAGGGCGTCTGCCGCCTGCTGCGCGATGTGCGTCGTGTAGCCGATCCCGATCAGCGTAACGTCATCCCCTTCGCGGGTGATGCGCGCCTTCCCGATGGGAAACTCGTACGTCTCCTCCGGAACGTGCACGTTCGCGCTGATGCCCATCAACTGCCGGTTATTGAAGAGGACAACGGGATCATCGTCGCGGATGGCGGAGACCATGAGGCCTTTCGCCGTGTAGGGGTCGGACGGCACAACGCCCTTGAGACCGGGGAAGTGCGTGAAGATCGAGTAGAGCGTCTCGGAGTGTTGGGCCGCCGTGTTCAGTCCCGCGCCCATGCCGGTCATGATCGTAAGCGGCAGGGTGATCTTCCCTCCGAACATGTACCGCATCTTCGCGGCGTTGTTCGTGATCTGGTCGGCGCAGACACCGAAGAAACTCACGTACATCAGCTCGACAACCGGTCGCAGCCCCGTCGCCGCCGCGCCGACGCCCGCTCCAATGAATCCGGCCTCTGAGATGGGTGTATCCCGAACGCGGTCAGCGCCGAATTCCGTAATCAGGCCCTTAGTCAGGCGCATGGGACCGCCCCAAGAGTCGATGATGCCCTGGTCCTCACGGCCCGCGCCGCCCGCCACGTCTTCGCCCATGACGATGACCGCAGGGTCGCGCCGCATCTCCTGGCGCAGGGCCTCGTTTATTGCCTGGATGTATGAGAGGTTTCGTGTCGCCGTTTCGGTTACCATGGTTTTTCTCCTGAAATTGTCAATTCGACGGGGGCTGCGCGCGATCTCTCCGGCCTACGCGTAGCTGATGTATACGTCGGTGGTCAACTCTCCGTCGTCGGGGAAGGGACTCTCATCGGCAAACCTCGTTGCTTCCACCACGTCCGAGAGAGCGCCTGCGTCTATGGCCTCGATTTCCTCCTGCGTTGCCACATCGTTCTCGACCAGGTAGGACACCATCGTGCTGATGCAGTCGCGGGCCTCGTAGTAGTCCTCCTCTTCCTGAGTCCGATACGTGAGCGGATTGTCCGCCCCGAAGTGTCCGAGGTAGCGATAGGTCTGCGCCTCGATGAAGGTCGGTCCTCCGCCCGCCCGGGCGCGCGCCACTGCTTCGCCGCCGATCTCGTACATCTCCAGCACAGACTGTCCGTCCGCGACGATGCTCGGCATGTCGTAGCCTTCGGCCCGCGCCGCGATCGACTCGCCCGCGACCGAGTACTCCACCGGAGTCGACTCGGCGTAGCGGTTGTTCTCGCATACGAAGATGACCGGCAGCTTCCAGATGCCCGCAAGGTTCATCGCCTCGTGCAGTGTCCCCTGGTTGGCCGCGCCGTCGCCGAAGAAAACGACAGAGACCTGGTCCGTCCCTCGCACCTTGGCGCTGAGCCCCACGCCGGTCGCCACGGGGATGTTGGACCCCACCACCCCGTTCGCGCCGAGCATTCCCTTGTCAATGTCGGCTATGTGCATCGTCCCGCCCTTGCCCTTGTTCGTACCGGTCGACTTTCCGAGCAGTTCGGCCATCATCTGCTTGAGATCGAGCCCCTTGGCGATGCAGTGGTGATGGCTGCGATGCGTTCCCAGTACATAGTCGTCGTCACGAAGGTGGGCGCAAACTCCCACGGGCACCGCCTCCTGTCCGATGGAGGAGTGCATGCCCCGCAATTTGCCCGCGTCCGCCTCGCGCTTTGACTGCTCTTCGAACCTGCGGATGGTCACCATCGTCTTGTACATCCAGAGCAGCGTATCTTTCTCGATTCCGGTCGTTGTCGTCGCCACGATGAGACCTCCAAAGTCCTGGCTGATGGTGCGCGCTATGATAGCAGGGTGTGCAAATGGTGTCACGATAGCCGTTTGACCGGATGGGTCCTGAGTCCTACACTGGGGCGGCCCACTACATGCGGAGTATGAACCTATGACCGTCTTCGACGCTCACGCACACTGCTTCCCTCCCCTCGGCATGGACCGGGGCATCATGAAGACCCGGCTCGCCGAGCACCAGTACCACGTCCGCTTTCACAGACAGGGAATACGTCGCACTCGCGACGACATGCCGGTGGAAGCTTATCTTCTCGCCGGTGAAAAGGACGGGGTCTCCTTCCAGCCGGACGTGGATTTCCGCATCGGAGAATTCGGACGTGTCGAGTTCACCGTGGACAGCGAGGACTACTACATCCAATGGATGCCGCCGACGCTCTTGGATATGTCCTCATCGCCGGAGTACATGATCGCTCAAATGGACTACGTCGGCGTGGACCGCGCCGTCATCCAGCACGACCGCATTTACGGAAGACTCGATGATTTCCTCTCGGACTGTGTGCGGAAGTACCCCAGCCGTTTCGTGGCTCTGGCGCAGGTAGACGAGTGGCGAGCCGGCGAACCCGACCAGATCGAACGGTTGAGGCATGAAGTCACGGACCTCGGTTTCAAGGGCCTGTATTTCTCCACGGGCGGCTTCGTGCATACCGACTTCGCCAACAACATCAACGACCCTGAGTTCGAACCGCTCTGGGACGCTGTTGCCGATCTCGGCATCCCCATTCACTGGTATGCCGGAGAATACCGCTCGAACATCACGGAGGCGTACTTTCGCGAGCTCGACGACCTGCTCGTTTGGGCAACCAATCACCCAGCAATCCCTTGTGTGCTGACGCACGGACTCAACCAGATCAGCACGCTTCGCGGTCAGCCCGGCCGGTACGATATCTCACAGAGCACCTTCGACCTATTGAAGAGGCCAAACTGGCATGTCGAACTCATGCTCCACATCATGTCTTCCGACTACGAGTTCCCACCCTACAACCCAGCTATCCACGAGGTCGTCCGTCAACTGGTCGACGAAGTGGGAGCCGAGAGCCTGGTCTGGGGTTCGGACATGCCCGCGTGCGAGCGTACATGCACCTACAAGCAGTCGCTCGTCCTCTTCCAAACGCAGTGCGACTTCCTGAGCGACGAGGAACGGGCATTGATTCTCGGCGGCAACCTCGAACGTCTCTATCCGGCGGACTAGCACAGAAATCCGATGTCTCAGCGGGTGTGCCTAAAGAGGATCTCGTTCGCCCTGAGCTTGTCGAAGGGCGGTTCATGGTTCGACAAGCTCACTACGAACGGTTTCACGGACTTTGCAAACACCCTCTTGGCTATACTTTGTACATTCAGGCTGCGTAGGTCAGCGATTCTATGAAGCGGTCAACTATGGGGCGAGGGAGTTTTCGGATGTTGGGTTGAGCAGGCGATATGCCGAAAACGTCT
>DAOUKG010000052.1:0-53966 GCA_034421575.1 Dehalococcoidia bacterium | reverse complement strand
CTGCTTCCACTCCGTGAAGGCCCACCGGGCCTCCCGCGTTTCCGCCTTTGCCATGTCTATGTCTGCGAGAGTCGCCAGGCCGCCCTCGACGTCCCCCGCCTGCCTGAGCCGTCGCGCCTCGTGGATCGTCCGCGCCGCGCTCCGGTCCACCGTCCCGTCGTCGTCCCCGAAGTTCAGCGCCCCCATGAGCTGGTCGACCAGCTCTTCGAGGCTGCTCCGGGGTTGAACCACCGTCTCCATCGTCCGATTGCTCACCAATGTTGCCGTCGTCATCGTTCTTTCTCCTTTCGATGTTCTTTGCTTCCGTGATTCACAGCAGCAGCGGCGCGAGCATGAGCGCCAGCATCGCAACCGCCATGAACTCCGACCTGTGCGCGCCCAGCCAACGGGTGGGCTGAACCGCCGCGCTTACGCCCCTTGAACGGGCGTTTGCCAAGTGCCGACCGATCTGCTGTCTCCATTCGACCCGACTACCTATCTCCATTCCGTCGCCTCCATCTGAACTCACGGACGATCAGGGCCCCAATGCCGGCGCCGAGCGTGTTCAACAGCAAGACCTCCCCGCTCCAAGTGAACGCCAACGGCCAGAGCAGCAGCAGCGCCACCGCCACGACCGCCAACGTCATTCGATTGCGCCGAACTGCGGACCCGACGATCCGTGTGACTCGTTTCCGAACTTCCATGTATTCACCTCCTTGATTGCTGGCCCCCGCGCGGCATCCGAAGCGCAGGGAACCTTGTGTTGTGTTGCCTGGACGTGTGCGCAGTCCCGCTCGACGGATGCAATCGAACATGGCTGCGTGGAAAATGCGTCGACCGCAACGGCGGCGTCGCGGGACGGCTAGAGGAAAAAAGGACGCAGCTCGGCCTGGGAGTTATGGGGAAACGCCAGGGGGCTGCGACGGGGGAATTGCGAATCGACTTCGTGCCGAATGCGGGACAAAAGTGTCTGGGGGAGGGTGACGAGTCCTGCCAGCGCCGGGGAATTCGGGCTGGGGAGCTGCGTCGAGGAGCGAGCGACCGGACTGCGACGTCGTCATCGCGGACCGGCGCGTGTCAAAGCTGCGGCCATAGCTGTGTGCCGACCGTGCCGCAGGCATGAGGAACCGGACGGAGCGGCAATCCACTCCGACCGTGAGTTCCCGGCTTTCGAAGCGGGGTCAGGAGAGCAAGGCTCAATCCATTCCCCGCATCACGCAGCGGGAAGCGTTTTGTCTCTTGAGGACTTCCTTCGGGGGAGCAAGGCTCAACCCCTCGGGCCGTCCGACTTGGGAGATCGTTCGGGGAGCAAAGCTCAACCCTAGGCGAAACATCCCGGACTCAGAGACGGAGTCCCCAGGTTTCTACGGCGGGAAACACTGGAAAAGCCTGACAGTGCATCCAGTATTGCCGGACTTCCAACACGAAGGGAATGTCTCCGGCGTCCCATCGCCCGAAGTGTTCGCTTTTCATTACGTTTCGCCGCCGGACGTCACCGCCCGGCGGCTACTCCTTCCACAGTCCCGAGGGCAGAAAACGGCGCACGCGGCCTAGGACTTCCAGCTTCGCGCGCTCCCACCGCAGGTCTTCGAAAGCCCTCCGTCGCCAGTCGAGGTGACCCTCCCGCTCGGAAGGGTGCATCGGTGAAGTGGCGGGCGGGAGCGTCAGGCCGTGGTCTTTGATCATCCAGATCTCCAGAGCCATGATCTGCTCCCTCGTGAAAGCCCTGTCCAGCTTCGTGCCCATCTCACGCCGCAGCTCCAACCTTCGCCACTCGTACACCAGTGGCCACGCTTCGGCGTAGACCTCCTCGTCGTCGTCCGCCGGCTCACGGGTCACCAGCTCGGGATACTCTCGCCTTGACTCGACCATCGCATCACGTCGCCCGCGTCCACCAAGGGCTAATACATCGCTCTTGCCGCCTCCGGCAACTCCCACGTGCCCGACCACGCGCTCGACCAGACGCCTCGTCCGAGCGTGCTCCCTGCTCAGCGTCTCGACGTTACCCCTCATCTCCTCCTCGAACGCCTCCATCCGCCGACGCAACTCCTCCAGCTCCCGCCGCAGCCGCGACTCCAACGTGCCGTCCCCCTCCACCAGGGATCGCTCCAGCGCCTCGCGCGTCCTGCGCGACAGGACTCCCGCCCCCATGCTCCTAGCCACGGTCCTTCGGTCTATCCCCAACACTCTCGCCGCGCCCTTGTATCCTTTGTCCCTCACCATCTCACTGAGCAGCGACATGAGCCGCAGATGGTGAACGTCTTCCACGTACCTGCTCTTTTGCACGATTTTCCTCCGATTTTCCGTCTCTTTCGTCCCTCTGAGGAGAAGCCTCCAGCTACGGCTCTCGCGTCCAGGGCCCGTTCCTCCAGGGGTGCCAAGAGTCCTTTACAGCCACACCCGATATACCCTCCTCTTCTTCGACGGGAGTACGAAATCCACCTTTCAGCCACGGCCGATGAAACCCCCGACCTGAATGGGAACTAAAGTCCGGCTGTTCACTTTTTCCTGTAGGGAGAGCCCTTCCACGCCTGCGCCTCCGCGTTCCCGTCCCATTACGCCTTCTCACAAATTCGCCCGATTCTCTGTACACGGTAATGACATCACAGAAGGCCCCCTCCGGGTAATGCCTTGAAGGGCACTACATGTGCAACTCCTTTCGAGGCATTACGAGCGGCATTTCGATGGTTCACACTCGATTGCCGGAGCGTCGACGGATGGAGACGGCGCGAAACACAGGGAGGCCGCTACATGGCGCTGCAATCGACAATCAAGACCGGTGGACAGAGGCGGCTTGCACCTCTCCTCGCGTCGCTGCTTCTGTCGACGCTCCTTGCCGTCGCGTGGGTTGGAACGGTCATGGCCCAGGGGACCGGCGTCACTCTGGTCAACGAGAGCGCGAGGTTCGTCGAGCGGAACAAGGACGGGGGATTCATCGCCCGTCCGGTGTTCGACCGGCCCGTGGCCTTTCTCGCCTACGCCGTGCGAGACCCCGACACCGGCGACTGGCTCACCGGCGTCACGCAGGTGCACGGGGGTGAGACGAGACTCAATTCCGGCTGGGTCGAGAGGTCGTGGGAGTACCCCGGCCACGACGACCAGCCCGAACTCGACCCCGAGCGCGTCTACGTGCTGTTCATGATGGCCGCCGAGACGACACCCGGCGAGCCTGACCGCTTCCACGTCGTGATCCCCGCCCACGAGCCGACCGGCCTGTGGGACCGCGTGATCGGAGCCTTCGACCCGTCGCGCTGGGCGCGGGCCTTCGCCCGCTGGGTGATCGAGGGAGTGCACGGAACGCTGTGCGGCGTGGTCGAGCGGGCGAGCGGCGCGAACGCCGACGAGTGCCGGGGAGGTTAGGCCATGAGCGACATTCTCACAGGGACTCCCGCAGAGCTGACCTACGCCAACGAACTGGTGCGGCAGGCGTGGACGGTCGTGTGGACCGTCACGTCCGGAGCGCTGGTCGTGATCGTCGGCTGGATGGGGCTGAGTCTCATCATGAGCGAGCACGTGGGAGGCCGCAGCGCCGGATGGCGTGAAATGTTTCCCCGGCTCGTGCTGGGGCTGGTGGCCGCCGCGACGTCGCTTTGGTGGTGCTCCCTGGTCATCGAGGTCGCGGCGGGAGTGTCCGGGTTCGTTGCGGAGTCGCTCGGCGTCAACCCGGGCAACCTCCTCAGGGCTCCGCTGAGGACGCTTCTCACGGCCGTCGAGTCGGGGAGTGTGGGCATGGCGCTGCTCATGGCCCTGCTCTACCTGATCTACGGGTTCTTCGTGCTCTACGTCCTCGTGCAGATGATCGTTCGGCTAGCGCTGATCGACGTGCTTCTGGCCCTCGCGCCGATTGCGCTGGGGCTGTGGATCCTGCCCCACACGGCGGGCTGGGGAAGGCACTGGCTGCGGATGTTCATGACGACGGTGTTCCAGCAGGCCGTGCAGCTCATCGCCCTCGCGCTGGGGTTCGGATTCCTGCACCAGTTCGCCGAGATAGCGGCCTTCGAGCCGGTGCAGGACCTGATCTGGAAATTGCTGATGTCGCTGGCGTTCGTCTACCTGGCGACGCGGGTGCCTTCGATGCTCGGACAGGCGGGCACCTTCGACGCGTGGCTGAGCACGCTGTACTTCGGGATGTCGTTGCCCGGATCGATGATGCGGTCGATGAGGTCGGTCGGAATGATCGCCGGAGGAGCGGCGGGGGGACCGGGTGGAATGGCGGTTGGAGCGGTGGCAGCGAGCGCGGGCGTGTCGGCGGTTGCGGGCACGGTCAACTCGGCGGCCTCGATGGCAACCCCGTCAGCCGGTGGAGGCGGAGGAGCAGCCCCGAGGAGCGGCGGCGAGTAGCGTGGAAGCGACGACCAAGCGGAGACACGGGTGACGTAGCGGATAAGGGAAACCACGAAGCATAGCAAATCTCGGAAAGCGAGAGGAGAAGGAAAACGGAATGGAACAGATCACGCAGACGATTTCGAACCTGGTGGGCATCCTCCTGGGAGTGGTCGGGGCGGTTGGCGTGGGATTTTTCGTGTACGGGGCCTACCTGTATCTGACGGCGAGCGGAGCCCCGCACCAGATGGAGCGGGGCAAGAGCGCCATGATGACGGCGATCGCGGGCGTCGTGCTGGCGATGCTGGCCTACGGCGTTATCGAGCTGGTGATGAACGCCGTGGTCGATCCGGCGGTTGACGTCGAGCTGCCGCAGCCCGCCACGCCCATACCCACACCTGATCCCAACAACTAACCGGACGCGAGGAAGGAGAAGAAACCATGAGAGAGCACGAGGTGCCGACACACGTGCAGGCGGAGGACAGGGTCCTGTTGTGGCTGTCGTTCCCGCAGATCGTCGCGGTGACGGCAGTATGCGCGTTGTCGTACGGCGCGTACAGCTACGCCCCGGTGGGGCCGACCGGCGTGAGAATCGCGCTGGCCGTCGTCCTCTGCGTCATCGGAATCGCCGCGATTGTGGGGAAGATAGGAGGCAGGAGCCTCCCGCTCGTGGCTGCGGACCTTCTGAGGTACCGGCTGGGAGGGAGGCAATATGCCGGACCCGTTTCCGGGTTGACGCGCAGCGAGCCGCCGCCGGTTCCCGAGAGCGCTCCCAACCCCCTGACGATGATGGCCCGACGTGCAGGGCGCGGCTCTCGCAGGATGCGGGTCATGGCGAGGCGCGGGCTTGCGAGGATGCGCCGCGACCGGGAACGGCGACCCTTCCGGCCTCACATGTGGTTCGGCAAGGCCCGAATGCCCGTGCAGGCGAAAGGAAGAACAGGAGCTCTCAGGGCCGGGTGGGGGAAGACCCGCGCTCACGTCTCTCGCGGGATGCGGTCCGCCGTCCATGCGGTTGCCGCCGGCCTGACCGCCCCCGACTCCAGGCGTACGCAAGAGATGCCCGACCGACCCGCGGAGCAACCGGACGAGCGGCGCAACGAGAGCGCACCCAGGTCTCAACGCGTCCGGTCCCACGAACCCGGCGCACCCGCGCCCTCCGCGCCGCACAAGAGACCGGGCCGCCGCAAGAGACGCCGCGGGGGCCGCAGATCGAGGGGGAGAGGACCCGGACGAAACCTCGTGCCGGTCTTCGTCGCCCTCGCAATACTCTCGTTTGCCACACTTGCGACGCCCCAGGCGGCGCACGCCGACGACCACTGGCTCGACGACATCGACTACGAGCCCGCCGAGCCGGTCCCCGGACGGAGGCTCTACTTCGAGGGCCTACAGGTGTCGGACGACCGCGCCGAGGTATCCCTCCGCGCGGCCACCGGCCTGAAGCTTCGCGTTCGCGCCTACGGCGGGGCGAGCGGCAATGAACTGCGCTTCTTCGGCATCGCCACCCTCGCCGAGGGAGAGCGCATCTCGTACTCGCTGCCGCTGTCCGGCGAGAGCCCTTCGTTCACTTTCTCGTGGGAGGACGGCATCGGACAGGCCGGAGCCTTCGCCATCGAGGAAGCGCAGCTTCCCTTTCCCCTGCCGGAAGTCGACGGGGAGATATGCGATCTGCGGGTCACTTCCCTTGGATGGACGCCGGGAACCGTCGAGGGAACAGTCGAGTCCGAGTGTGCAGGGTCCGTCGAGGAGGTTGTCGATCTCCAGGCGGTGGACGGACACGCGAGCGTCACCGAGACATCGGTGATGGAGGCCGAGGTGACAGCCGTCACCGGGGCGGTCGCCGTCACGTCAGGCGCGTCGCGCGCCGCTCTGCCCTTCGTGCGGGACGGAGAGGTTCGTTTTTCCCTCCCCGTCTCAACCGGCGAGGCCATTCACTCCGTGACCATCGACGCCGACCTCGAGGCCGCACTCCGAATCCCGATTCCTCCGCTCGTGACGCTCACCCACCACCCGGAGCGGACCGAATACCGCACCGAGACGGTGAGCCTTCTGAGACCGGGGACGACCGAGACGGTCAGCGAGACGGTGACGGTCACGCACGACGACGGGACGCGGACGCAACACGTCGTGTCGGCCACGCTCTCCATTCCGAGCAGAACGGTCTCCCGGGACGTGACCCTGCCCGTCGTCCACCCTGAGCGCGTCGAGGCCGAAGTCGTCGAGCGCGAGCCGTTGACCCCGGTCAGGCAGAAGAGGCTGTCGCTTCACGTGAACATAGGGTCGGACGACCTCTACGAGGTCTTCGCGCCGCCGCCGTCCGAACCCGAGCCGGAGAGGGCCGAGCAGAGGCCGCTCACCGACGAGGAGGCGAGCATCTTATTCGATATCTGGGGATGGGAGTGGCCCCCCGGTCAAGCTGAGGGCAGGCCGCAATGAGGATTTTTGTGAATGTGAAGTGGACAACCCAAATCCTTGTGGCGCTTGTCTTGCTGGGGGCTTCGCCCGCCGAACAGGAAATGCTTCACGCATTCGACGAGGCGCTGACGGGGATGGCGTACGCCGCGGCCGGCCTGTCGCTCTTCGCCGTCGTGTGGGCGGGGTTCATGCTGATCGCCGCCGGAGGCGACGAGCGACGAGCGGCCGGCGCGAAGCACGCCGTGGTAGGAGCGGTCGGGGGACTGGTGCTCGTGCTGTCGGCCAAGGTCATCGTCCTGGCGCTGCGCGGGGGCGTCGTCCCCATCCCTTAGAGCCGAGGAGTACAAGGACTTGAAACTGACGACAACATTCAATAGAAGGCTTGCGTCCGGTCTCGACAGACTGCGAGGTCTCGCGCTCCGGCTGGGAATAGGCCGGTTCAGAGAGAAGGAGGCGGTCGCCTCGCCCGGGGACGCCGAGCGCAAGCTCCTCCCCCTGTTCTTCATGGTGTCGCATTTGGAGGACGACGGCATCGTCCGCCTCGACGGCGTGAAGGTCGCAGCGTGCGAGGTGATGGGACTCGAGATCGACGACCCGCAACTTGGCGCGTTCGCGGGGGCGCTCAACGCCCTGGACTTCCACGCGCAGATCCTGGTGAGGCAGCACCCGCCACGCCTCGGCGCGCTGAGGGACAGGCTCAGGGAGTCCCGGCCGGACGAGCTTCCGCCGCAGACCAGGGCAGCGGCCCAATCTCTTGATCGCCTGCTCACCGACCTCGAGTCCCGCGACGGCATCCTCGACCGGCGCTTCTACGCCGTGTGCGAGTTCGCCCGGATGGACGAGCTTCACGGCCTGCTGGTTAGGGCCGGTCTGTCCGTCCATCCCCTGAGCGGCCGCCAGCTCCGGATGTTCTTCGTGTCGGCGGCCCTGGGCGGCTCGCCCGTCGAGTTCGACGAGAGCGAAGAAATCGAGGTCGATATCAACCGACGCGATATGAGTATCGGCGATACCCTCGTCCGCTCCCTGCACCTCGGCAAGTGGCCCAGGTCACTCGCTCCCGGGTTCCTCCAGGGGCTGATGGCGTCGGGAGCGCCGATGGACCTGTCGGTCCACCTGGGGCCGATACCGCCCGAGCAGGCGGCCCGTACCCTCGAGTGGCAGAAGGTCAGATTCGAGTCAGCGCAGTCCCTGTCGCTCAAGCGGGGCCGCACCATGTCCCCGGAGGCGGAGATCGCCCTCGAGGACGTGACGCGCCTGCGCGACGAGGTGCAGCGCGGACGGGAGCGGCTCTTTCACTCCTCACTCTCGGTGACATTGCACGCCCGTGACGAAAAATCCCTGAAAGAACTGACCCAGCGGGCGAAGGGTCACTTCGCCGCAACACTGGGCAAGCTCGACAACCTCGCCTTCCGCCAGCGCGACGGATTTTTGTCCACGCTTCCCCTGGCCCTGAACGCGGTGGCCGTGTGGAGGACGCTGGACACGTCGAGCCTCGCCAAGCTGATTCCCTACTCACCCCCAGACCTCGACACAAGGAGCGGGGCCCTCTACGGCATCGACATGCGCGCCTGCTCCCCCGTCGTCTACGACCCATGGGACGGCACGCACCTCAACGCGAACACGGCAGTCCTGGCCCGCTCCGGTTCGGGCAAGTCGTTCTCGACCAAGCTCGGCGTGCTCAGAGGCCTCATGCGCGGCGTAACCGCCTACGTGATCGACCCGGAGGGCGAGTACGCTGACATGGCCCGCGCCGCGGGCGGGCGCGTCCTGTCTCCGGGCGTCGAGGGCGAGGGCATGAACCCCTTCGTCATCGACAAGGGCGACTCCGAGGAGCTTCTCCAGCGCATCGGGAGCCTCAGAAGGCTCATCGAGGTGATGGTGGGCGAGCGCCTTTCCGCCGAGCGGCGAGCCTCCCTCGACCACGCCCTCGCGGGCTACTACGCCCGTCCCCGCGACAGGACCGGATTTCGCGATTTTTTCACATACCTTCAGGAGGACGAGGCGGGAGACCCCGGCCTGGCACGTCTTCTGCGTCCCTTCGCCACCGGGAGCCTCCGCCACCTGCTCTCCGACGAGGGAGACGATCTCCTGCGCAACGAGGCCCTCGTCACCGTCTTCGACCTGCGGCTGCTCGAACCGGAGCTGCGGCCCGCCGCCGCGATGGTCTGCACCGAGACCGTGTGGGCGGCGGCCGCCCAGGACCCCAAGCCGAGGCTTCTGGTCGTCGACGAGGTGTGGTCGATCATGCAGCATCCCGAAGGGGCCGCGTTCATGGTCAGCATGGCGAAGCGGGCCAGAAAGCATAAGCTCGGCCTCCAGTTCATCACCCAGGACGTCCAGGACCTCTTGAGTGAGGACTCTTCGAGAACCATCACGGGACACAGTGGTCGCGCCCTCCTCCAGAACGCCGCCTTCAAGCTCCTGCTCCAGCAGGACGCCGCCGCGATCAGCACCGTGGGGGACGCCTTCGACCTGCCGGAGGAGCTCCAGCGATGGCTCCTGTCCTGCCCCAGGGGAGACGGCCTCCTGCTCGCGCGGGGCAACAGGTTCCCGGTCCGCATCGAGGCAACGCCGGAGGAGACGGCGGTAATCGAGTGGCGGCCCGGCCATCGCAGATAGACCTATGGGGAAGGACCCAAACCATGAAAAACAACCTGACCAAACGACTCTTCGGCGAAAGGGAGAAAAAAGCACCGGTCCTGCTGGCGGTCACGCCGCCGCGCACGGGAGAGCGAACGCTCCTCGGCGTCGAGAACATGCTCGCGTCCATCGCCGTGCCGGAGCCGTTCTCCCTCGAGCTCGCGGGGGACGCGGACGGCGTGACGCTCATGGCCCGATGCCTCGACGAGCAGGCAGTCAGAACCCAGTTGTCCGCTCACTATCCCCAGGCACGCATCACCGGCATGCTTCCGGGGGACGACCCCCTCCACCTCGATGAGGGCGAGCGGGCGTGGAGCATGACATTGCGGTCGAGCGGCCCGGACTACGCGCCGCTCAGGGTCTTCCGCGACGACGACCTGCTCGACCCCGGCTCCGACCCGCTCATAGCCCTCGTGGGAGCCCTGTCCGACCTGAATAAGGGCGAGCGCGTCGTGGCGCGACTGCTGCTCCGCTCTCTCGGTCCCGACTGGGCCGAGGCCCACCAGGACAAGGGCCACAGGCGCGCCGTGGCGGAACCCCGCGAGTCGACGTACACCGGACAGGCCCGCGCGCACCGCACCGACGGCATGACGATGGCCGTCCTCGGCGCGGCGGCGCTGGTCGCGCTCCAGGGCTACCTGTGGGTGCGGGACGGCGAAGCCTGGAAGGCCGTTCTCATGGGCGCTGGAGTCTTCGTCGCCCTTGGCCTTGGGGGCTGGGCATGGCATCGCTGGAAGAAAAACCGCTCCCGCGTCTATGACCCCATTCAAATTCACGAAAAAGCCTCGCGCATCGCGTTCGACGCGGAGGTCGAGATCGTCGTGGTCCTGCCCGCGGGGGAACGGCGTGACCGAGCGACCTCCCTCCTCGAACAGGTCGCCTCGGCTTACCGCCACTACGACAACCCCGCCGGAGCGCGCTTCGACGCCGGCAAGGTGACGCCCGCATCGTCCGCGGTGTCCCTGCACCCGTCCAGTCCCGGACTCTTCGGCGGGCGAAGCGTCCTCGGAGTCCGCGAGGTCGCCTCCCTGTGGCACCCCCCGGGAGCGCGGGACGAGACGCCCCTCGTGGAGCGCTCCGGGTCAAGGACGCTCTTGCCCTCTGCGCGAGGCGTGAAGGGTGGGGCGCTCGTCGGCAATGCCTCTGCGGGAACGCTGCGCGAAATCCACTTCCCCGACGACCTGCTCAGGAGGCACCACCTCTACGTGGCGCGCACCCGCATGGGCAAGTCCACCCTCATGCGCCACGTCGTCGCGCACAAGCTGCGGGAGAAGGCGGCTGGCAGGGACGGCGACGCCGTCGTCGTCGTCGATCCCCACGCCGACCTCGTGTCCGGCCTGCTGGAACACGTCCCCCGTTCCCTCGCGGAAGGCGTCCGTCTCATCGACCTTGCAGACGAGTACGGCGCTCCCGGCATCAACCTGCTCGACACCCGCGTCTTCGAAGACCGCGACCGCACCGCAGACTCGGTGGTGCGCGTGGCGCGAGGACTCTGGGATCAGTGGGGGCCGAGGATGCAGTCGATCATCGAGCAGACCGTCAAGACCCTCCACGAGGCCAACGAGTCGATGGACGAAGACAAGCAGTACACCATCCTCGACGGGCTGAAGCTCCTGTCGAACGACCCGTTCCGCAACAGGCTGCTGGCGAAGCTGAACGATTCGTATCTCATCGAGTGGTGGGAAAGGGATTTTTCCTCATGGCACCACCGGTACAAGGCCGAGGCCCTCGCGCCGGTGCAGACGAGGCTCTCCTACTACGCCTCGTCGAAGAGGGCCAGGGCCATCCTCGGACAGTCACGCTCGACCATCGACCTCCGCGAGACCATCCTGAGCGGCGGGATACTCTTCGTCTCCACCGCGCAGGGCAGCGTCGGCAGGGATGTGGCGGCCCTCGTCGGAGCGTCGCTGCTGAACCTGGTGGACGCCGTCATCCGCGAGCAGGGAACCCTGCCGCCTGAGAAACGCAGAGGCGCTCTGGTCGTCGTCGACGAGATGCAGTCGATGCCGGGCGTGGACTACGAGTCGATGCTCAGCGAGCTCGGCAAGTTCGGCGCATCCTTCGTACTAGCCACGCAGAGCCTCGCAAAGCTCGACGATCTCTCCCCCACGATGCGGGACACGATCCTCGCCAACGTCGGGTGCCTCGCCGTCTTCCAGGTGGCCGCGTCGGATGCCCGGCACCTCGTCTGGGAGCTCGGCAAGGAGCGCGTGACCGAGGACGACGTGACCTCCCTTCCGGTGCACCAGTGCTACGTCAGGGCGACGGTGGGAACGGAGCGTATGCCCGCCTTCTCCATGGCCGTCAGAAGACCCGACCCCGGCGATTCCTATACGGCGGAACTCATCCGCAGCATGGCCGCAGAGTACACCCCCGTTTCTGAGGACGACGAGGAACGCAGAAGGCGAGTCCAGAGGTTCAAGGACGGAATGAAGGCACTGAAGGACGGCGAGGCCGCGGCCCAGAATCAGGAGGCCGCCGGACAACCTTCGACACCAGGGAACAACAGGCGTCGCTCGAAGTGGGATAAAGCAGTCAAGAACGACGACGGAAACACAGAGAACGAGGAGAGCGTCGAATGAAGCCCGAAGGATGCCTGCACGAAATACTTCGACTCCTGGTGTCGATGCCGTTCCTCGACAGGTTGGAGATGACCGCCGTGTCCGGGTGGTCGACGTCGGCCGTCTACGAGGCCGTCCGCAGTCTTGAGGAAGAAGGTCTCGCAGCCCCGGTCCCCCACGCGACGCGCCTCACCGCGCTAACCGCGCGGTACCACCTCACGGCGGACGGACTGCGCCGCCTCTCGAGAGAGGATGCAGTGTCCCTCGACGACCTGCTGCGCGAACGCCCGGTATCGCTCCAGTGGCGGACGATCATGCTCAAGCGCCTCGACGCCGTGGCCCTCGTCTACCGTCTGGCGTCGGCGGTCGCCGGCGTCGCTCGCCTCACGCGCTTCCAGTGGTACCGGGCCCTGCCCATGGATGCCGCAATGGAACTCTCCGACCGGAGGACGTTCGCCGTCGTGAGATGGGGACGCACCCAGGACAGGACGGCCTTCTCGAAACGGATGCGAACACTCCTGGACGGACCGTTTCCGGGGGGATTCCTCATGATCGCGCCCGACGAGGTGCGACTCAGGCACGCCCGAAGGCTGCTCTCCGGCGCTCCCCTACCCGTCTTCCTCGCCCTGGAGAGCGACGTGGCGGCCGCAGGCCCGGACGACTCGATATGGAGTCTCCTCGCATCCGGCGAGGTCGTCGATCTTCAGACGGCTCTACAGAAGATACGTCCGAACTCCGACCTCCCGGAGGAGTCGCCGCTCACGCGGGTCTCGCTCCCCTGGGACATGCCCACGGGCGGTCCTGAACGCGACCTGCCCGACCACGCTCTGCCCGTCATCCTGAAGTCGGCGGAGAAGAATGCGCTCGACCTGCTCTCGGACTGGCCCTGGATCACCTTGAAGAATCTGGCCGACATCCTGGCAATATCGGAGTCGAGGGTCTCTCAGGTGGTGAGCGGACTCGATGATTTCGGTGTAGTGGCCCGTATCGATTCTCGGAACGGTAGTCACTTGGCCCTCTCCGACAGGGGACTCGCCGTCCTGGCGTACAGGGACCGCGCGTCCCTCGCAATCGCCAAGAAGCGCTGGAGCGTCGAGCCGCGCGACCCGGCCGCCCCTCTCGACTGGAGCAACGTCTCAGGTTCGAGGAGTGGGCAGTTGCTCAGGAACGTCGAGCACACCGGCGCGGTCCACTCCTTCGTCGGGGCGCTTGCAACGCAGTCCCGCGCGCTGGGATGGGAGATTGCGCAGCTCGACCCGCCCAGCCGCGCTTCAAGGTATTTTCGTCATGAAGGCAGTTTGCGCTCCGTTCAGCCCGACGCCTTCGCAGCCCTCCGAAAGGGTCCCACCCTCTGGCCGTTCTTCCTGGAGTGGGAGCGCCGAGCCGTGCGTCCCGCAACCATGGCGTCGCGCATCGCCCCCTATCTGCGCTACTACTCCACACACAGGCCGGCCGGCGATCACGGCCAGAGGCCCGCCGTCCTCATCGTCTTCCACGACGACCTCGCTGCGACGCGCTTCCTGCGCGTGGCGCGGGACGAGACGAACCGGACGGGCGTCACGCTCCCCCTGTGGGTCTCCCACCGGGGACTCCTGGAGAGAGCCGGTCCGCTGGGCCCCGCATGGCTCACGCCCGCCGAGTATCAACCGACCCTCGCCGTGCCGGCGCTCCCGTAGAGAGGTCTTCTTGAACCATGCCACGTCACGAAATACACGAAACATGCGGAATCGACAGGACAGAAAATTCGCGAAGGTCTCGGCGGCGGGTGGTCGTCCGACTCGACGCGCGGGCCCTCTGGGACAGGCTCGACACGCTGAACCGCTCCCAGAGATGGCTCGCGCGAAAGATCGGCGTCAGCCCGGGATACCTCTCCGAACTCGTCGGCGAGGGACGCGCTCCCTCCGGACGCATCCGAAGGAGGATGCAGAGGGCGCTCGGCGTCGAGGACTTTCACGAGCTGTTCACCTTGGAGGAACACCATGAAGACGAATAGCTCTTCTCACACGCACGACGGCTACGAGGAGAGACTCACCATACACGGCAGACCCGTTCCCTACCGGAGCGGGGTGCTGCCCGACGACTTCGGACGGCGCGTCGAAACGCTCAGGGAGGCGTCCGGCCTCACCTGGACCGGGTTCGCGGAGGCCGTCGGAGTCGACCGCAGGCAGGTGCTCAGGTGGCGGAAGGGGGCGGAGCCCTGCGGGGGAGCCATGCTCTCCCTCGTCCAGCTCGCGCTGATGATCGATGGCGGCCTCGCCATCCTCATCGGGCGGAGTGCCCAGATGACCTTCTGGGAGGACTGATCAGCATGGCCCGACAGCGAAACCACTACCCGAGAGTCTCCCACGTCTCGCCGGAGGACTTCCCCGAACGCCTCGAACGCTTCAAGGAAGTGTCCGGCCTGTCGTGGCAGGAACTGGCCCGCCGGATCCGGACTTCCGCCGTCACGCTCTGGCGCTGGCGGAACGGAGTCAAGCCGCAACTCCGGCATCTCAGAGCGCTGCATGATCTGGCCGACGAACTCGGCCTCGTGCGCCTTCTGACCACAGGGACGGTCGGCGACGGCGGAACGTAGAGGCAGCGCGGGGGCATAGGCAGCCCCCGGAACGATGAACAGGAAGAGTGCGCAGCGCTCGCACCGAAAGACGGCAACAGGGGGTCTCGATGAAATATCGGCTGCCGAACGGCGGCTCCCCGAAAAAACGACGGACGGGGTGAGCGTAAGTGCCCCGTGCGCCCAACGCTCAGGGCGCAGGAGACGCAAGACCGCAAATCATGAGTGATACCAACGACCGAGACATAAGGAAAAAGCGCCTCACGAAGGCCCCGGAGTTGAAGCTGGCGGGGGTCTCCTACAACGTCGGCCCCGACGCCAAGGACAGGCTCAAACGCTTCCAGAGGCAAGATCCACCCGCAACGCATTGAGGAAATGAGTAGAGGAGTTGAGAATGAACGTGAATGACAGATTGCTGAGACGCAGACAGGTTGAGGAAATAACGGGATTGAGCCGCTCTTCGATCTACCGACTGATGAGGAACGGAGAATTCCCGCTGCCCGTCAAGGTCGGCCCCTCCGCCGTCAGGTGGAAGGTGAGCGAGATCACGGTCTGGATGGAGTCCAGGCCGCTGGCAACGGGGGAGTTCGAGTCGACGACTCCCCCCTGGACTATGCCGGGATGACCGGACCCGCAAGGCACAAAAGACGGATGAGGTCACAAGCGCGGTGTTCGCCGCAAGGGTTCTTACAGGCGAAATCGACGAAAGTGATCTTACGCCTGAACGTCGAGCGCAAATGGGACGTATACTCAGGATGGTACCAAAGGGTCGTTGACACATGGACGAGGCCGCTGCTAGTGGTAGCACCTCATCTGGAGAGCAACGTCCTGCCCTATCCCGAATGATAAACGAGGATACCTTCATCAGTAAGGTGTCCTCGTTCGTTTACACAGACTACACAGCCGGGTTTTACCTACCTCAATCTCTCTCTCGGTTGAACCTAAGTTCAAAATCTGCCTTCTCACCCACGTTGGGGACGTCCGGGTATCATTTCGTGACCTTCTAACCACTCGACGAACCACTCTACCTGTCGTTGGTACTCTTTATACGTCCCTTGGGCCAAGCCTCGTTGTTCAAGTTCCGACTTATACACACCTGCTACTACCTTGACCTTATTCAACGTCTTCTCGTCAACTCGTGGTGTCGGCATCATTCGCTCCTATTCTAATCCGCAGAGCGGGCGTGTTTTGTGTGCTAAAAGGTGGGTTAGGACGAATCGCGCATGTCTGCGCCTGCTACACGTCTTCATCTTTGAGTCGCTCGAAGCGATACCGCGCACGCGCTCTGTTACAGTAGTCGAGCATTGGTAGGCGTGGTTCCGTCACGGGGTTATCACGTGAACAGGCATTGAAGCTCGCCCATGCCTTGCGAACCATCGCATCGACATTGCCTTGATTATGAACCCTAAGGTGTTCGACGTGGCGCTTCCGCCTGTGCTGCGTCAATTGCTCGTCGATAATTCCCTTCACTCGTGAAGAACTCGCCGCGTGGGGGTGGGTTTGTCAACGGGTAGTCCGTATGAACATTAGTAGTACCATCAATACCTACTGACGTGAGTTCATAATTATTGTTGCGTCGAATGATAAATCGTTTCGGCCACATGAAGCCCTCCTGTGAGGTATTGTACTGAGCCACACACAAAGGGAGCAAGCAAAACTGTTTCAATTCCGATCACTAGCCACCATCAGGCTTAAGTCGAAGCGTCGATGTCTCCCGTTTCCCGCCAGCCCGTTACGTAGTCCGCCCACAGCTGCATCAACGCGCGGCGGCGCTCGAACAGGTCGGATCTGGCATAAGCTTGCTCGGTCGAATTGCCCAGGGTATGCGCAAGCGCAGCCTCCGAGACGGCCCAAGGCGTCTCCGTTTGCTCCAGCGTCCAGTTCTTGAAGCTGCTGCGGAACCCATGAACGGTCGCACGTTCGGCCAAGCCGGTTGAACGGAGTACCTTCGTTAGCGTCATGTCGGACATCGGCACGCCAGGCTTCAGCGGCGACGGGAACACCAAACCGGACTCATCCCGCAGAGTGCTCGTCTCGGCTAGTACGTCCAGAGCCTGACTGCTCAGAGGCACCCGTTGCTCAACGCCTGCCTTCATTCGCTCGGACGGTATCCGCCATACCCGTTCCCCCATGTCGAATTCGTCCCACGTTGCGCCCCTGGCTTCACCGGAGCGCGCAGCCGTCAGGACCAGAAAGCGGAAACACAGCTTGGCTGCTGCCGAAGCCTGCGACGCCTTGACGGTATCGAGCGCCAACCCGACTTCCTGATAGGGCAGCGACCTGAAATGAGCTCGCACCTTCGGCATACGAGGGAGTGCGCCGTCGATTGCTTCACCTGCCGGGTTGCTCTCCGTGAAGCCGTGCGCCATTGCCCACCGGAAGACGGCCCGCATCCGCTGACGTACCCTTCGGGCGGTCTCTGGGCGCGTCGTCCATATCGGCGAAAGGACTCGCAGCACGTCGGCGCCGCCTATCCGGTCGATAGGTGTGCTGCCCAGTATCGGCATTGCGTGACGCTCAAGACTCTGCATCCAGCCCGCGGCGTGCTTACCATTGCGCCAACGGGGTCTGTTCGCCTCGTGGACGGTATGGGCTGCTTCCCTGAACGTCGGCGTTGCGGGCCTGCGCTTCTCTTCCAGAGGATCGCGACCGGCCCCGACGGCCGTCCGGTTGGCGGCCGCCTTCTCTCGCGCTTGGGCCAGGCTTACTGACGGAAATCCGCCCAGGCCTATATCTCGCCGCCGTCCGTCGATGGTAATGCGATGGACCCAAGACTTTCGCCCAGCTTTGCTGATGAACAGGTGCAGTCCGCCGCCATCCGAGTGTCGTCCAGGTTCCTTGAGTGCCCTAACCCGTGTGGCCGATAGTGTCATGTATCCCCCCATGCTGAAATGTTACCACGCATTTTACCACACTTTGGACGGGATACAGAAGGAACATGAGGCACGGAGTAAACACCGATAAATGCTCAACTAGCTACGAATAGAGGGTATTCTGGGACGATTTTGGCAGATGAGGGAAGGGCAGGTGGCGGAGAGAGTGGGATTCGAACCCACGATGAGGTTGCCCCCATACCGGTTTTCGAGACCGGCGCATTCGTCCGCTCTGCCATCTCTCCGGGACGTCTACGTTGCAATTATAGCATAGGCGCTACCGTGGGATTTGGCAGTCAAGAAAGCTAACGCGGCACTACCGCGAGTCCCTGATTGGCAAAGCCTCCGTCGAAGGTGAAGACGGGGACACGCATCTCATGGGACAGGACTACGGTCGTCCAGTCTACCAAGCTCAGCCCTCGACCCTGTTCCGCCATGTATCGGTTCCATGCTTGGTCATGGACTCGGCTGTCGATCCAAAACACGTGGATATCGGACCGGCGACGCCATTCCGAGAACTCGGAGACGGTCAGGAATCCAAGCCGACGGTGCAGCAGGGCGATTGTCTCGACGAGCGTATAGGATGTCGTCCAAAGCTCCTGCTTGGTATCCTTTAGATCCTGGAAGGCGACGTTGGCTCTGTCGTGGAACAGGTCAGCGTTTGAGTGAAGGGCGTAGAGGGCGGACGTATCTATCAACACTCGATCAGAATCTGCCATGAGGGTCCTGCATTGCGAGGTAATCGTCGTGCCTGAGGGCGACGTCCGGCTCGTCCGTGCTTGCTCCGACGAACTTCATCACCTCACGCCGCTTTCTTACTTCTTTGGGATCGATGCTTATGGACACCAACTGCCTGTTTCTGTTGAGGTCGAGGTACACACCCATGATTACTGAAACTTGCTCGACGACCGGCCCTTTTCCGTTTCCGTTGAGAGCCAAAGTCATCTTCGACTTGTACGATCCGGGAGACTTCCCGATGGCAGTCTTTATGAGAGCCTTCACCGATTCGTAACGATCCTCTCCTGGAAAGCCGAATACGTCGTCCCGGATCACGTTTGCACAGTGCTGAAGGCCCTTCGCGGCATCCTCGGGGGTGATAATACCCTCCTGCAGCTTGCTCAGCGCATCCGACAATCCCGCCTTGTGGTATTCTCGCTCCTGCTCCGTGAGCGCGAACACCGGAGGTCTCTCCTTGGCCCGCACGGTGGGCGGATCGGGAAGCAATCTCTCCACATCTGGCAGGTACTTGCGGAAGCCGTCCGGGTCCTTGCGACGCTTTGCCTGGAGCAGGTCGATGATGCGTTTCTCTTGGGTGCTCATACTCGAAATTGTAGCACGACCGCTATTTGGCGACTTCGGCCATGAGAGCGAGGGTGTTTCCGTCGGGGTCGGTGAAGAACGACATCCAGAGATCGTAGGTTTCGGTGCGGTGAATGACGTGCGGTTCGCCGACGAAGCGAACGCCGCGAGATTTCAGGATTTCGGTCGCCCAGGGAACGTCCGACACGGTGAAGTAGACGGCGTTGCCGTGCGCTATCCGGCGTGGGTGAACGTCCTTCGGAAGAACATCCGCGACGGGAAAGCCGACTTCGACGCTGCCACCATCCGGTTCTTCGCCGTGTTCGGGTACGGTCAGCATGAGGCGGACTCCGTCGCAGTCGAAGAACGACATGCTTGGGGGAGCGCTGAACAGGAAACTCAGCCCAAGCACGTCGCGGTAGAACTCGGTCGCGCGTTCGATGTCGGACACGCTGATGGCGATTTGGCCTATCGTGTTCAGGTTGAGGTTTTCGTTTTCATCATTCATGTATGTGTGCCCGCGAGATGGAAGAGGATGTTGGATTTGCGTTCTACGACCACAGGGCGGGTTTGAAACCTGCCCCTACCAAGTCACAGTATCGCTTCCTTTCAATACTTAGGATGTTGAGCCACTAGGAAACCGAATGCGTTTCATTTACCCGCTGCTCACTGCTGCACGGTTGCGAGTTCGTTTGCCGTTCAGCATCGTACCTATTGGAGTATAGCGGACGCCGAACTGGTAGATCACAAGCAGGATGGCGGTCACGGAGACGTTTATCAACACGAACTTGAAGTGGGACCCGAGCTGCCAGCCAACAAGCAACTCAAAGACTACGACTATCAATGGAAGGTGCCAGAGGTAGAGCCAGTACGAGGCATCTGACAGGTAGCGCACCCAGTAACGTTCCCTGTCCGCGATCAAACGGAACAGGCCGATCAGTCCAAAGCACATCAGCCAGGCAAAGCCCGCCTGGAGCAGGTCGGCGGCCGGTTTAGCCCAGTCCTCCTTGGACTCAAAAAGCAGTCCCAGTCCGACGAACAACACCACGGTCAGGGCGGGCACCAAGGCAAGTGTCCACCATCGGCTGATCTGGATGTTCTTCTGATATAGGTAGGCTCCGAAGACGAAGAAGAGTGCGTAGTAGCCGAGTACGACCGGATTGAATATGAGCCCTTCGGAAGTATCAGGGCCGAAGACAGACTCCGTCATGAGCAATTGGAGCAAGAACGAGAGGGGAATCGCGAACCACCAGATTATCGGATTGCTGAACTTCAGACCCAGCCTTGCCGCGAGTATGAATCCGGCGCAAAGCCAGAGGAGAAGCCACAGGAACCAGAGGTGACTGAGGGTGGTCAGCCAGATGAAGGGCCACCAGAAGATGGAGGCCTCCTCGACTTCAAAGGCCCAGAGGAAGGTGAAGGTGGTGACGGGAATGACGGTGAATGCGCCGATGGCGAGAGGCAGGCCGATGCGCTTGAGGCGCTGAATCGCGAGTTGACGCAGTCCTCTCCTCTGCCACAGCAGGGCGGTGAAAAAGCCGCTGAGCAGAAAGAAGACGGGCATCCGAAACCCATGGATTGCGAAGAACAGCAGGGAATAGATTCCGGAGACTTCGGCGGGATAGCCTTCGGAAGCGTTGGCCTCAGACCATGCATCGGGCATGAAGAATAAGGCAGTGTGGAGGACTATTCCCAGCAGCATGGCGAAGGCGCGCAGGGCGTCCAGTTCGTGGAACCGGGATGCTCGGGGCCTTAATGGGCTGGCATCAACGCCGGAATTCCCGTCTTCTGAACGGGCCTCCGAAGGGTCCAGATCGCGGCTATGTGACTCTACGTCGATGCTGCGGCCTCAACCAGACCTGCCTCAAGCCGCTCCATCGCATCGTCAATCTCGGACTCTGTGACGGTGAGGGCCGGCATGATGCGGATGAGCTGCGGGCGCGTGAAGTTCAGCAGCAGACCGCGAGCGTTGCACGCCGTCAGGGTGGCAGCGGCCATTTCCCTGTCGAACTCAACGGCGTTAAGAAGGCCCATGCCGCGCACGTCGGTTATGAAGTCGTGCCGGGTCATCATTTCTCCGAGGGCAGACCGCATGTGTTTGCCCATCGCGGCCGCGTGCGCGGGGACGTCGTTGTCGATGATGTACTTCGTGGAAGCATAGGCGGCGGCGGTCGTCAGAACGTTTCCGCCGTAGGTGGAACCGTGGTCTCCCGGTACGAGTGCGATGGCGTGGTCCTTGAGCATGAACGCGCCGATCGGCACGCCTCCGCCGAGTCCCTTTGCCAGGGTCATCACGTCCGGCTCTACACCGAAGGCCTCATACCCGAACAGCGTTCCCAGGCGACCGAATCCGGTCTGGACCTCGTCAAAGATGAGGAGCAACCCGTTGTCATCGCACCACTGGCGGACGCCCTGTAGGTAGTCCTGAGTGGGAATGTTGACGCCACCCTCGCCTTGAACCGGTTCCATCATGACGGCGGCCGTGCTGTCGGAGGTGGCGGAGATGATGGCTTCGAGATCGCCGAACTCAACGTTGACGAAGCCCTGTGGGACCGGGGCGAAGTCATCAATGGGCTTGTCACCGGCAGCCATGGTGTTGAGCGTTCTGCCATGGAAGGCGTGGGAGACGGTGATTATCTCGGAGGCCCCGTTCCGGTTCTGGAGTCCCCACTTGCGGGCGTTCTTGATAGCGCCCTCGTTGGCCTCCGCGCCGCTATTGGCGAAGAATACCTTGTCGAGGCAGCTGTTTTCGACCAAGAGCTCGGCGAGCTTGAGCTGGGGTACGGTGTAGAACTGGTTGGAGGTCTGGATCAGAGTACTGGCCTGCTCGGCAATGGCATTGGCCAAGACGGGGTTGGCGTGGCCGATGTTCGTGACGGCCCAGCCTGACGTGAAGTCGAGATACTCCCTGCCCTCGTCATCCCACACCTTCGTGCCTTCTCCTCGCACGAGGACAATGGGTTGGCGGTTAACCACATGCAGGTAGTACTTGCTTTCGATTGCCTTCCAATCGGTCATCTTACTGATCTCCCTGTTTGAGTCTTTCCAATGCGTCTTCCAGAATGCTGATGCTTTCCTTCAGCTGTTGAATGGCTTCGTCGATCTCCTCAACCGTCGATCCGGGTACGCGGGTTGGGGCCGTTGGTACGGCGTCTTCGTCTTCTGCTGCAATTGCCTGGCGCATTTCGCCTATCAGGGCCTCAACGGCCTCTTCGACAGATCCCCTCATGACGACCGTAGTGCCGGTGGCCAAGATCACCTGCTTTAGCTCGGGGAACTCGATCCCCTCGGCTCGGAGGTAGATTGGTTCGGCGTAGAGAAGACTGAAATTGTCACCCAAGGCCATCGGCAGGACCAGGAGGTTGCCACGGATACATTCCGAGCCTTCCTGACAGCGGAGCGTGAACCACTCGGAAATCGTCGGGTCATTGTCGATCTTTGCCTCGATCTGCTCCGGGCTGTCAAGCTGTCTGTCCTTCGGGAAGTCGAAGGCGACGAGTTGTCCGTAGTTGGGCGCGTCGTTTCGCGCGGCGATCCAGCCGGCCAGGATCGGGGGATCGTTGCGGGTGTAGGGGGTCAGGAGGACGAACTCGGCCCTGTCTTCCCCAGGTAGTTTCATGATGGCGCGGTACGGTTCGACGGGCTGAAGCTGCGTTGCTCCCTGCCCGAACTTCTCGGTGGCAATGTTCCAAATGTCTTCGAGGTTGTAGAAGTCGCGCGGGTCGAGCATGTGGTAGCGCAGGTACTTTTCGGCCTGCACCGAGAAGATGTCGAGCGGGTAGCGGATGTGGCTCTTCAACGACTCCGGCATGTCTTCGAAGGGCACGAAGAGATTCGGGAACATGGAACTGTAAGCCTGTACGAGCGGATCGCCGGAATCGACGATGTAGAAGGTGGGCGTACCGTCGTAGGCGTCGATGGTGACTTTGACGCTGTTTCGCATGTAGTTGAATCCCGCAGGAGAGTCGAGGGACTCCTGAACGGGGTCGGAGTAGGGATAGTGATCCGAGACCGTATAGGCATCCTGTATCCAGAACAGCTTGCCCTCGGCGGCGACAATGTACGGGTCGTTATCGAGCCGGAGGAACGGCGCGATGGTTGAGACACGCTCGGCTACCTGGCGCCGGTACTGAATGCGGCTCTGGCTGTTGATCTCCCCGCTGATGAACAGGTTGAGGTCGCCGAACTGCCAGGCAAACGCGGCGCGGTTCAGTATTGAGCCCACGTTTACCCCGCCCATTCCATCGTAGCGATTGTTGCGAATCTCCTTGCCCTCGGCCTGATAGTCGAGCTCCTCGGTGTTGGTGTTTACGACGACGTATTCACTCGTCATCTCTCCGTAGTAGATTCGAGGATTGTCGATCACCGTCTCCGGAGGGGCGTCCTGGTCCTCCGCCTGGACGGCAATGATGCCGTCGGCGGGAATGTCCTTGGCGAAGAACTCCGGTCTGCCCTCTGCCGTGAATTCGGTAACGGGACTCATGGCAATGCCGAACCCGTGGGTGTAGCGCAGCCGCCGGTTCACCCATGTCTGGGCCTCGGGTTCCAAGTCGTCGGGACTGACTTCGCGGGCTGCGACCATCACCTGGCGGTAGTGACCGTTGACGGTGTAGCGGTCCACGTCGGCGACGTTGAAGTCGTAGTAGAGGCGGATCTTCTGGATCTGCTTGTAGACGTCCGAGACGGGGCCGTTATCCCACAATCGAATGTTGTCAATCGTGACCTGGTTGGCGTCGAGGACTTCAGAGTCGAGGTCTGCGACCGCGGGATAAGGCTGGGTGCTGATTGTATCGAGTCCGAAGGCCTTTCGGGTAAGGTCAATGTTGCGTTCGATGTACTCGGACTCGCGGGTGAACTCGTTGGGGTTGACGGCGAACCTCTGCAGGGCGTTCGGCCAGCCGACTGTGAGAACCAGGGACATGAGTATCCAGAGGGCAATGGCGCCCACCATTACCCTGATGCCGCGCTGGTAGGCGTTGACTATCATCAGCACGCCGGCGACCGCGGCGACAATGGTCATGATGAGTAGCCCAGGCATTCTAGCGTGGATGTCGGCGTAGGCTGCGCCGTAAACAGCGCCGCTCTCGGACAGGACCAGCTCCCAGCGGTCGATCCAGTGGCCGGCGGCCAAAGTGAACATGACAAGCGCCATGATCACGGATATGTGGACTTTGAAGGCTCCGGTAAAGAGGAACCCAACTCCTCTCAGGTTGAAGTTAATGAAGTAGATGAGCAGTGTCAGCACGCCGATTGTGACGGTGGAGGTGAAGACCCAACTGCGAACCGTGTCAAGCAGAGGCAGGGTAAAGATGTAGAAACCCACGTCCCGACCAAAGACCGGATCAGTGACCCCGAACGGCACCGAGTTTTCAAATTTGAGGAAGAGGTCCCACTTCGACGCGGCAATGACGCCGAAGATGATGGCGATTGCGAGGACGGCTACTATACTGCCCCATTTGAAGAGGGACTTCAGGAAACGGTGTGTTTGAGGAGGAAGCGGCATCTCCGCCGGTCCCTGGGCGAAGCGGTGGGCGAGATAGACGCTCAAGCCGCCAAATACCCCAATGACGGCTCCCCCGCCCAGAAAGAGGGCGAGCCGAGTGAACAACACGGTGCGGAAGACTCCAAGGTAGCCGACGGCATCGAACCACAAGAGGTCGGTATAGATCGTGCGTCCGAAGTTCAGCGTCGCATAAATGGCGACGAGGGCGACGATGATCGAGCCCCACTTGATCCGGTTACGCAACTCCGGCGTTATGAAGTTGCTCAGGTCGAATGGTAGGTTTGACTCCGATGGGAATTCGTAGGCCATAGTTTCCTTTTCTGCTTGGGGCGAGCTTTCTTTGCGCCAGCCTGCGGAGAAAACGTATCAGAGGGCGACTCCGTGTTCAACCGATTCGGTTGTGAAACGGGAGAATTACCCTACTCGCGTTCCAACCGCTTCACCATCCAGGAAGCTGCGAAGGGCGTGCGGTTTCCGACCATCGATGATCCGAGCGGTACGTCCGTCGCCGACGTTCAAGAGGCACGCGCCGATCTTGGGAATCATGCCTCCGGCGATGACGTTGGAGTTCATGAGCGCTCTGGCCTGCCGCTCCGTGAGCCTCGGAATCAATCGACGCGACGAGTCCAAGACACCCTCAACGTCGGTCATGAACACCAGATTCGGGACCCCGAGGGCAGCGGCGATTTCACCGGCTGCGGTATCGGCGTTCACGTTTAGGAGGGTTGGCCCGTCGTCGCTCAACCGTATCGCCACAGGGGCGATGATGGGCATGAAGCCCGCATCGATGGCGGCTTGAATCGCGTCGGTGCTTACCTGGGTGACTTTGCCAACGTATCCAAGTTCCGGGTCAAGTATTTCGCCCTGGAGAATCCCTCCGTCCACGCCGGAGAGGCCAATTGCCTTTCCGCCAAGGGAGAGCACCCTGGAGACAAGCTGCTTGTTGATAAGTCCCGTGAGGACTGCAACTACGATGTCGAGGCTCGGTTCGTCGGTGAAGCGTAGGCCTTTTACAAAACGTGTGCGGACGCCCTGCTTCTCCATCCAGTCCGTAACGGCCCTGCCGCCGCCGTGTACGACGATGGGCTGGACACCCTCGCGTTGAACGGCAATGAGGTCTTCGATCGTGGTGTCGTCACTACCAAGAGTGCTGCCGCCTATTTTTACTACGATCGCCCCATTGTGGGAATTCTCCAATTGACCGGAAGGCAGTCCTGAGCGCTGTGGTTCGTTCTCGACGAATTCTGGCCGCGAAAGCATGTCATTTGGGTACGATTGCCGATTCGGTGTTCCCGCAAGGGGGAACGTCCGTATTGAAGATACCATACGGACGGGGGCGGTGTCGTCTAGAGTTTAGGGCTTCTAACGACGCATTATGAGGTCTTCGTCGTCACCTCGAGCGCGGTCACGGGCGCGGGTGTACCAGTCTCCTTCGTCGTCGTCATCGTCATCATCTTCATCTCCGTAACCCAGTTCGCTGGCGAGGTCCGGCTTGCCAAGGGTCTTGGCCGTCCTGGCGAAGAACTCCTCCCTGCTGGCCTCGGTCGGGGCGACCTTGATGGTGCCCCACAGGGCAATGAAGAAGGCGGCGAAGATGCCGAGGGATACCCCGACTGCGAGGCCGCCCATGGCGGACGTGGAGTTGGAAAACTCGTCATTGCCCAGAACGAAGTGCAGTACGAGTCCCACGCCTAGTCCAACAAGCATCAGGATGATGCCCAAGAGAGTTGCGAACACCACGAACATGAATATGAAATGGATGATGTAGTTTCCGACGTCTCGCAGGAACAGCGTCACGGTCATCCCTCCGCTAGTTCATTTGCCAAGGGGGGCCAGCCGTCGCCCCTCGGCGATTTGCCAAATCGATCTGCTTTTGTGTGGGGGCTTCCCTCTACCCCGGCGCCCGGTCGCTCAATCCAAGTCTTCGCTACGTGCTGTAGGCAGAGTTCTCGATCACATATCCTTCGGTGAGGTCGGAGCCCCAAGCCGAGGCAACACCGGGACCCGAGCCGATGCTGACCCTGATCCTCACCTCTTCGTCGCTCATGGAGCTAACGACGGAGTCCTTCAGGTAGGCGATGCTCATCCCTTCATGGACGATGTGAATATCGTTGACAAATATGTCTACATCCGACTCCTGGAACTCGGCGCCGCTGTTGCCGAGGGCCATCATGACGCGGCCCCAATTCGGGTCGCGGCCATAAATCATGGCCTTAACGAGCATAGAGGACACGATTTTCCGAGCGGCGAGACGAGCTTCCTGCAAGGACCCGGCGCCTTCGACGGTCACTTCAAGGAGGTGGGTGGCCCCTTCGCCGTCGCGGGCCATTTCCTTTGCCAGCTCGACGCAGACGTAGGTCAAGGCCTCCTGAAAATCGTCAGCGGCGGAAGTACCACCGGAGATTTCGTCACCTCCCGCCCTACCGTTTGCCAGGACGACAAGGGTGTCGTTGGTGCTCTGGTCGCCATCCACGTCGATCATGTTGAACGACGCGTCGGCCGCGTTCTTGAGGGACTGCTGCAGGAAGGACTGTTCTACGGCAGCGTCGGTCGTGATGAAGGAGAGCATGGTAGCCATGTTTGGATGGATCATGCCCGAACCTTTGGCACATCCGCCGATGACGATCTCGCGGCCATCTATCTGGGTTGAAATGGCGACTTCTTTGGGATGGGTGTCGGTGGTCATGATGGAGCGGGCGAAGCGGTTGCCTCCGTCGTCGCTCAGGGCGATGTTTCCGAGATTCTGCCTAACCAGCGCCATGGGGAGCTCGACGCCGATGAGACCGGTGCTGCCAATGAGGACTTCCTCCGGATCGACTTCGGCGTGGACAGCAGCCAGGGCGGTCATCTCCTCAGCATCGGTGAGTCCCTGCGCCCCGACCGAGCAGTTGGCGCAGCCACTATTTGCAACGATGGCGCGGGCGCTTCCGTTAGCTACCCGGCGTCTACTGAGCGTGACAGAGGGTGAGAGGACCTTGTTTTGGCTGAAGACGCCGGCGGCGGCGGCGGGCGCATCGGATACGACCATTCCAAGATCGAGGACATCATCGCCTGCCGTCTTGATGCCGGCATAGACGCCGCCAGCAGTGAATCCCTGAGCTGACGCCACGCCGCCACGATGGATCAGTTGTATCACCGCGCTCATCGGAAAATCCTAGTTCGATTGTGTTCCGCCACCCAGCAGCGGACTATGGAAAGTATAGCAGGTTCGACCCTCACCGACTACGCGGAAACCATTGCGCGGAGCGGAGGCAACCACCTGTACGAGGAGACTTTCGCGTTCGAACCGAGGCATTAGGTGGGCCAGCTATGAAACAGGCTGCCTGGCATGATCGAGGACGGGTGGATTGACGAGGTTGTCCGGCATCTCACCATTGAATACACGAATGACCTCGGCGGCGGCTCGCTGTTCCAGTTCAAGGGTCGCTTCCTGCGAGAAGAAGGCCGTGTGCGGCGTGACGATAACGTTGTCGTGCTGGATGATCCTATGGTCGAGCGGAGGGTCGATATCGACCAGAACATCCAGCCCGGCGCCCGCGATCTTGCCCGTCGTGAGAGCGTCATGAAGGGCGTCTTCATCTACCAGGCCGCCACGGGCGCAGTTGATGAGAAAGGCATCGTCACGCATGAGGTCGAATTGGGCAGTGCTCATCATGTTCGCGGTCGGCGGGATCAGCGGAGAGTGGAGCGTCACGAAGTGAGACTCCCTCAGGAGGTCGTCCAACTCGACCTTGCGTACACCGACGGCAGCCATGTCCTCCTCGCTGACGAACGGGTCCGACGCGATGGTCTCCATGCCGAACGCCCTGGCCTTTTCGGCGGCGGAGCGTCCGATTCGTCCGAAGCCCACAACGCCGAACGTCTTGCCACGCAGGCGCATGATCCGAAAACCGAGGCCGGCATTGCCCCAGCCGTTTCGCTTGGTGTCGTCGTTGTGCATGACGATGCGGCGGTTCCATCCGAGCATGAGACCGACGACATGGTCGGACACCTCGTCGACGCAGTAGTCGGGTACGTAGGTGACGACGATGCCGAGCTCGGTGGCGGTGTCCACCGCGATGTTGTCGACGCCCACCCCGTAGCGACTGATGACGACGCACTTCCCCGCTGCCCTGACGACGTTCTCGGTCACCTTGGCGAAGCACGTCATGATGCCGTCTGCGTCCCTAGCAAGCTCGATGAGCGTGTCCTCATCGCCTGAGGGCGAGACGATTAGCTCGGCTCCCCCGGCCTCGATGACCTCCCGCTCCGGGTCGGTAGAAGGCCAAACGTAGTCGGTCACTAACACTTTCTTCGTCATGATCACGCTCCCATGCTGGACTTTCTGCGAACGCCATTGTAGCGCATTTGAAAAAGGCGGCCACTAAGTTCATGACGGTACATCGGCAACAGTTCGTAGCAGGGGTAAACGCGCTGCCTTTCAGGAAATCCATACCAAACATGACGAGACTCCACAACAGCCGAAAATTCGTGAAATTTACGCCATTTCGCGCCATTATCGTCGTTATTGTCAAGTTCATTTGGTTCAGCAGGTGACTGCGAGCGCGAGCGACGAAAGCCGATGGCGATGCAGCCGTTAAGGAAAAGGCTTGCGCGCTTGCATCCATTCGGTCTAGAATATCCGCAAACATATCCAACGACCTTTAAGGCAGTCCCGCGAGGCTGGCAAGGCGTGAACGACACCGCCCTACCTACATGGTAGGCGAGTTGATACGGCCCTCTGCCACCTCCGGCAAGAGGGTTTTTTTGTGAGAGAACGTTCTTCAGACACCGCACGGGAAGCACCTGCAACAGGTGGACGACAGGTGCTCGACCGCGAGCAGATGCGCCGCGCCCTCATTCGTATCGCCCACGAGATCCTCGAAGGGAACGTGCGCGAACCGGACATAGTAATCGTCGGCATTCATTCGGGGGGCGTTCACCTCGCCGAGCGGACAGCCGACTTCATTGAGGAATTCGAGGGGAGGAGACCGCCGGTCGGTCAACTCGACATTGGACTGTATCGCGACGATCTGAACCGCAGGGGACGGCCGGTTATGCGGCCGACCAGCATCCCCGTGCCCATCGAGGGAAGACCGGTCGTATTGATTGACGACGTGCTTTACACGGGTCGCACGGTACGGGCAGCGATGGACGCGCTCAACGACTTTGGAAGGCCCAGTCGCGTACAGCTGGCTGTGCTCATCGACCGGGGCCACCGGGAGCTTCCGATCCGTGCCGACTACGTGGGCAGGAACATCCCCACATCGCTCGATGAGGAGGTCAGAGTACATCTCCGAGAGACCACGGACGATGACGAAGTTGTCATTTTGAGGAGGCGAGCATGACTTCGAGGGGTTCCGGTCTAGCGATGGCCACGTCGGCGTCACGGTCCCACCTCGCGAACCGGCGGCACGTGCTCGATCTCGACGACTTTTCCCGTGAGGAGATCGAAGAGGTCCTTCAGAACACGGATGTGATGAAGGAGGTCCTGAGCCGGGACATTCGGAAGGTGCCGACCCTGAGGGGCAAGACGATCTACACCCTCTTTTACGAAGCGAGCACCCGAACACGGGCATCTTTCGAGCAGGCGGGGAAGGTGATGAGCGCGGACGTGATCAACGTCTCCGCCGGCGGATCGAGCGTCGAGAAGGGCGAGTCGCTCTACGACACGGCCCTTACGCTCCAGGCCATGAACGCCGACATGATCATCATTCGGCACTCACACCCGGGCGCGCCGTACTTCCTGGCACGCAACCTCGACGCGCCAATCATCAATGCTGGCGACGGCGCACATGGCCACCCGACCCAGGCGCTCTTGGACATATACACGATGCAGTCGCACCTCGGACGAATCGAGGGGTTGAAGGTGGCGATCGTCGGCGACATCCTCTACAGCAGAGTTGTTCGTTCCAATCTCTGGGGCCTCACCAAGATGGGTGCACACGTGACCTTGTGCGGACCGCGGACGCTGATGCCGCTCGACTTTCTGAAGGGTTTCCCGGAGGAACATCCATTTGCGGATGTGAAGATTGAAGACAGCGTGGATGTCGCAGTAGAGGGAGCGGACGTTGTGATGGCGTTGCGGCTCCAGATCGAGCGTCAACGGGCGGGACATCTGCCGAGTCTTCGTGAATACTCTCGGATGTATGGCATCAACGCGCAGAGAATGAAGTTGGCAAAGCCCAACGCCCTTGTCATGCATCCGGGCCCGATGAACGAGGGCGTTGAGATCAACGCGGAGGTTGCGCACGGGGCCGCGTCCGTCATTGAGGAGCAGGTCACGAACGGCGTTGCGGTGCGGATGTCGTTGTTGTACAGCTTGGTGAAGTCGGACTGGAATGGAACTGGAAGATGATTGATAGCGCGATATCCGAGTTTCGGAACGGGGGCCTACTATGGACAAACAAGCACTTCTCTCGCGAATATCGATAGACCCCGAAATTTGCTTTGGGAAGCCGTGTATCCGTGGACACCGAATCTGGGTGTCTTTGGTGCTCGACCTTCTAGCCAGCGGCTGCACGGTCAAAGGGCTTCTCGAACGATATCCGGGCATTGAAGAAGCAGATGTCTTGGCCTGTATTGCATACGGGGCGGAGATGTCCCGCGATCGCTATGTTGACATACCCATCGAGGAATCAGCTTGAGAATCAAGTTTGACGAGAATCTGGGCGATCGCGGCGCAGACATTCTACGCGCGGCGGGGCACGATGTCAGCACGGTCGCGGAAGAAGGTCTCTACGCCACCAGCGACGCCAGTCTCATAGAAATCTGTCGTTCCGAGCGAAAATGCCTGGTGACCCTCGATTTAGACTTCAGCAACCCCCTCCGGTTCGATCCGTCGCGTTACCACGGTATCGCAGTCTTAAGGTTGTCGGCAGCATCGTGGGACAACGACCTTCTGGATGCCGTTCGGACTTTGGCCGCCGGACTCGCCGACTCCGCCATTGAGGGCAAGCTGTGGGTTATTCGTACGGGCCGTATCAGAGAGTATCAGCAAGGAGACACCGATGTTCCTGCCGGATAAGGGCCTATCCAATTGGAACGGAAGCCACACGTGACTGCCTTGACCGAACCGCAACTCCGCGAACGGGCTACGGTCGTTGTGATACGGGACGGCAAGGTGCTGCTGGTCCATGGTTTCACGCCGACCTTCGCAATGCCCGGAGGAGGCATAGAGCCAGGGGAGACACCTGCCGATGCGGCGGAGCGCGAACTCTTCGAGGAGACCGGCCTGAAAGCAACCCGAAATGAATTTCAGTTCGTCCTCGAGACGGCCATACACAGGCACCATGTGTTCCTGATCGAGGCTGATGGTGAAGTTGAGGCGGGACCGGAAGTACGTGAGTACCACTGGTGGGATCGGAAGGAAAGCCTTCCCATCTACTCGCACGTTGAATCTATCCTTGAAAGGCTCTGAGTTTATGACCTCTGCAAGATCAATTTTGATAAAGGGCGGTCGCGTGGTCGATCCCTCGCGGGACATCGACAAGGTTGCCGACGTCCTTATCGAGGACGGCAAGATTCTTGGCGTCGACAACGGTATTGAGTTGGAGCACGCCGAGGTCATCGACGCGACGGGGATGATCGTATGTCCCGGCTTCATCGACCTGCACACTCACCTCAGGGAGCCGGGGTTCGAGTACAAGGAGACCATCGCGACAGGTACGGCGGCGGCGGCGCGGGGCGGGTTCACGACGGTGTGCGCCATGCCGAACACGATCCCTGTGATGGACTCGCGGTCCATCGTGGACTTCGTGCTCACGAAGGCAGCGGAAGAGGGTGTTGTCAGGGTCCTGCCGATTGGGGCTGTCACGAAGGGAAGCAAGGGCAAGGAACTCGCCGAGATGGGCGAGCTTGCGGAGGCGGGCGTTATCGGGTTCAGCGACGACGGGCATCCAGTGTCCGACGACAACGTCATGCGGCAGGCGCTCGGCTATGCCTCGACAGTGGGTCTGCCGATCATCAACCACGCCGAGGTCAGGTCGCTATCGAGCGGTGGAATGATGAATGAGGGCTGGGTCGCGACGCGGCTCGGTCTCAAGGGGATACCAGACTCCGCTGAGGAGATCATGGTCGCGCGGGACATCGTGCTTGCACGTCTCACGGGAGGACGGGTGCATATCGCTCACGCCAGCACGGCGGGCACAATTGATCTCGTGCGACGGGGCAAGGACGATGGCGTGGACGTAACCTGCGAGGTGACGCCTCACCATTTGACCCTCCCCGACGAGACGGTCATGGGCCACCTGAGTGCAAGCGGACCCTTCGACGATCTCACAGAGGCCGCCTATGACTCAAACGCAAAAGTCGCCCCTCCCCTGCGTTCTCGTAACGACGTAGGGGTGATGGCCCAAGCTCTGAATGAGGGCGTGATCGACTTCATCGCCACGGACCATGCGCCGCACGGCACCGTGGACAAGCAAACGACGTTTGAGGACGCCGAGAATGGCATCAGCAACATCGAGACGGCGCTCGGGTCGGTCATGGGGCTGGTGCACTCCGATGCCGTTCCCCTACCCGTCCTTGTGGAGAAGCTGACGGCTTCGCCCGCACGGTTCCTCGGTCGGAGCGACCTCGGAACGCTCAAGGCGGGATCGGAGGCCGATGTGACGATTATCGATCCTGATGCTGAGTGGGTCGTGGACCCGTCGGAGTTCCTTTCGAAGGGCAAGAATACGCCGCTTGCGGGGGCGACGCTGAAGGGGCGCGTGGTGACGACGGTGTATGGGGGGCAGGTGGTTTATCGAGCGGAAGGTCTTGCACGTCCAGCATGACCGAACGGATACTCAACCCATGAAAACAGCCTTCTCAATACCGGATTCGACTCTCAAAGCAGCCGATAGCCTGGCCGAGCGACTTGGGATGTCTAGAAACGAACTCTTCCGTCGCGCGGTGGAGGAGTACGTTGAGTCGCACCGGTATGACGGTGTTCGCGAGGCCCTCGACCGAGTGTACTCCGAAGAATCGTCGGGATTGGACGAGCGTTTGGCTCAAATGCAGTTTGGGTCGCTGCTGAGGGAAGATTGGAAGGTATGATGAAAATTACATATGACCAGGAAGTAGATGTCTTGCGAATAATATTGAACGAAGTCGATATCGAGGAAAGCGACGAGGACAAGCCGGGCGTCATCATCGACTACGACGATCAGGGCGACATCGTGGGCTTTGAGATCCTCGACGCATCCAAGTGCATTGCCAATCCAAGAACCATGGAGTACGCCGTCACCGGCTAGAACGCCCGCGAGGAGAATTCACGTGGAAGACATCAAACTATGGGAACTCGACGGGACTGAGGCTTCTCCGTTGAACTCGAACAACCAACTGGAATCTGAACAAGGGTTTGAAGAAACCCTCGTCAAGAATCCGAAGCTCCTGATGGAAGACCTGACACTGGTAGGTCGGCAAACTCCCACCGAGGGCGGACCGCTCGACCTGCTAGGCGTCGATGGAGATGGCCGTCTGGTCGTATTCGAGTTGAAACGCGGGACGCTGTCGCGCGATGCCGTAGCACAAATCATAGACTACGCTTCCGACCTCGACGACATGGGCTTGGATGCCCTTGCCGATCACATATCAGAAAATTCAGGCGTGGACGGCATTGAAGAGATCACGAAATTTCAAGAGTGGTACGAAAGCCGGGGATTTGGTGAGTTGAAGTCGCTGAAGCCTTTGCGTTTGTTTCTGATCGGATTGGGAGCGGACGACAGGACAGAACGAATGGTGAGGTTCCTCGCCCAGAACAGCGGCATGGACATCTCGCTGCTGACCTTTCACGGCTTCGACTACGAGGGAAAGACCATTCTGGCCAAGCAGGTTGAAGTGGAAGCAGCAGCCGAACCCGAACGCCGCTCGAAAAGTGGATACGTGAGCGTGGCGGAGCGGAAAGCGAGATTGGAACGAACCATAGAAGAATCCGGCGTGTCGGGGTTGTACGCGGATGTGAAGGACATGTTCATGGAGAACTGGCCTCAGCTTCGTGAAGAGCCAGGATCATACGGACTCAGTTTAAGGCTTCGAAACCCGACTGGGCCTACGGCCTATGCACGTATTGATCCCACAAACGAGGGAGTATGGGCAGTTTTCTATCCACGAGCCATTGAGTTGTGCTTGGATGAGTTCAGTCAACTCGTAAAAAACAAGATCCCAGTTGAAACATGGCCGAAGAATCAAAAGCCATTGGAAGATCCAAACGCCGAGATTCAATTCCGGCTGACCTCGGAAGAATGGGAGATTCACAAAGAGCGCTTGACCGCGCTGGTGCAATCGATATACGTGGCGTGGCAGAACCAAAGTCAGGATGATGGGGCGGAATCAGCGTAGCTAGGGCAAGACGGAGGCGCACGATTCTAGAACTTGAACGGATAACATTTGATCCGAACGTGATGGACGGCCGGGCCTGCATACGAGGTATGCGTGTGACGGTCTCCCTCGTGGTTAATCTGGTTGCCAACGGCATGTCCACAGAAGAGATAACGGAGGCATACCCGTATTTGGAACCTGAAGACGTGGGCCAAGCCCTGCGATATGCCGCACACGAGAAAAACTAACGGCCAACGAATATGACTGTCACACTCGCACACCTCGTTCTCGAAGACGGCTCCGTGTACCGCGGCCAAGCCTTTGGCGCCGCTCGTCCGGCCCACGGGGAGGTCGTGTTCAGCACGTCGATGACGGGGTACCAGGAGATGCTTACCGACCCGTCGTTTGCGGGGCAGATCGTCGTGCCGACGTACCCGCTGATCGGAAACTATGGGATCAATGAGCGTGATTTCGAGTCGGCCAAGGTGCAGGTGGCGGGGTTCGTCGTGCGGGAGCATTCGATCCGACCGAGTCATTCGTTGAGCACATCGACGCTGGACGAGTTTCTCAAATCACAGGACGTTACAGGCATCAGCGGGGTCGACACGCGGGCCATAACTCGAAGGCTGCGTACGCGCGGTGTTATGAAGGGTGTCATAGCAGTCGATGAGACGCCGGAGCAGGCGCTCGCCCGCCTGGGCGAGCTTCCGGACTACGGGGATACGGACTTCGTGCAGCACGTTTCCACGGAGGAGCCGTACGACTGGGACGCTCCCAGCACGAAGGACGGCTCAGCAGGTCAGGACAGGCCTTACCGCATCCTTGTTGACGACTGCGGTCTGAAGTACAACATCCTGCGGATGCTCCGTGCGCGGGGCTGTGAGGTCAAGGCTCTCCCTGCCAAGACGACCGCCGACGATATCCTGGCATTGAAGCCGGACGGCGTCGTCATGTCCCCCGGCCCGGGAGACCCGGAACTGCTCGACTACGCGGTGGAGGCTGCACGAGGGATCGCAGGTAGAGTGCCAATTCTCGGCATTTGCCTCGGGAACCAGATGATCGGGCGGGCGTTCGGCGGCAATACGTTCAAGCTCAAGTTTGGGCATCGAGGGGCGAATCATCCCGTCAAGGACCTCGCGACGGGCCGCGTATACATAACGGCGCAAAACCACGGGTACGCCGTCGATCCCGACTCCCTGCCCCCGGAGCTTGAGGTCAGCCACGTCAATCTCAACGACGGCACGGTGGAGGGCCTTCGTCACACAACCATGCCGATCATGACCATCCAATACCACTCGGAGGCATCTCCGGGTCCTCTGGACAACGAGTACATCTTCGACCGGTTCATTGAGATGGTGCGGGAAAGTGATGTATAATAGTGATGAGGTTATGAGATGCGGACGATACAAGGCCTTCTGAAGGACGCGGAGGTATTCTGAACATGCGGACCACGCTAGACCTAAACCCCGACCTGCTGAACGCGGTTGTGGAGACCACGGGTGAACGAAGTAAGACCAAGGCGGTCAATAAGGCCCTAGAAGATTACGTCCGACGCAAGAGAGTCGCCGAGCTACGGGAAATAGCCGGAAACATCGATCTCGTGAACAATTTGAGAGAGCTCGAGGCGCTCGAGCTGAAAAAGATGGAGCGGATGCATTGGTGATAGCCGACTCCAATATCTGGATCCATTATCTGCGAAATCCCAATGGCGAGGTCGGCTCGACGTTACAGGCGCTCTTGGATGCGGGCCGGGTTCTCATGACCGGCGTAGTGCTGTCCGAGGTGCTCCAAGGAGCGCGCACCGAACGGGAGTTTGACATACTTCGCTCTCACTTGACGGTCCTTCCCTATCAGGAGATGAGCAAGGACACGTGGGTGTCGGCGGGGCGCATCGGCCTTGAGCTTCGTATGGGGAATAGACTGATCCCGTTGACCGACTTGGCGATTGCGGCTTTGGCCCTTGAATATGACCACGAGGTATGCACTCTCGATGGCCACTTTGACCGCGTAACCGCGTTGAGGCGGTATCCTGTGGGCACGGACCAGCATTGAGGACCATCCCGCAGAGCTCGAATAGGCTCCATGAGGCTCATCTTCCGGGAAGTGGGCAGGTTGCGTACTTATTAGCTTTCTTCAATCGTAGCGTGGAGAGACAAGGTTGATTACAGCATCATACGAATTCGGGAATGGCCGCGCTCGGCTAATGAACAAAGGCATTGTTCTCTGGAACGGGAGCGAGGACAGCATCGGCCCCGGCAATCCGGAACGAGAGTTCAACGACTTGGTATATGACCTGATCAGCGGGGAAGATGTCTTGTCGGATGGCTACTATCTGAAGGGAATCAAGGTCACCATCGAGATCGAGGAAGTGACGAGACAGTGACCTCGCTCTCGGAAATCAAGGCGATTTCGTTCGACGTGGACGGGACTCTCTGGGACTTCGAGGGGGCCTTGTGGCGTGGTCTTGAAGCGGCGTTGCGGGAGGTCCGGCGGATTGACCCCGAGGGCACTGAGGGTCTCACGGTCGACCATCTCGACCAGGCTTGGGTGGTGGAGCGCGACAGGCAGTGGGGAACGATCACCGATCTCGTCAAGCTGCGGCACGACGCGATGAGGCGGGCATTTGCCGGAATCGACACGCCGGACGGCCTCCTTGCTAATCGAGCCACCGACGCCTACGTCGAGGAGCGGAACCGTAACAATGTTCCCTTCGACGATGTCGTGCCGGGACTCGATGCTCTGCACGAAATGTACACGCTCGGTACCTTGACCAACGGGAGCATGCGCCCGGAACGGCTGGGTCTGGAGAAGTACTTCGACTTCATCGTGATGTCGGTCGATCACGGCGGCATCGAGAAGCCCGACCCGCGCATCTTCGAGATCGCCGTGCGAGAGGCACGATGTGAACCACACGAGCTTCTGCACGTCGGAGACCATATCGAGTATGACGTGCGGGGCGCCAACGATGTCGGGATCAGGAGTGTCTGGCTCAATCGCAAGGGGGAAAGTTCCACTAATGGCGTCAAGCCCGATCTCGAAGTAACTTCGCTGCACGAATTGACGCGCGCGCTCTTATCCGTCACCACTCGAACATGACTACTTTGATGAACAACTCGCAAAGAATCCGATAGCAATGTCATCCACCAAGCCAGAGAAAGTTCTCGTGATCGGCTCCGGGCCTATCGTAATCGGGCAGGCGGCCGAGTTCGACTACGCAGGGACGCAGGCGTGCAAGGCGCTTCGCGAGGAGGGCGTGACGACCGTTCTCGTCAACTCGAACCCGGCGACGATCATGACCGACGAGGACATTGCCGATGTTGTATACATCGAGCCGCTGACGGTGGAAGTGGTTGAGCGGATCATTGCCCAGGAGAGGCCGGACGGGCTGCTTCCGACGCTGGGCGGGCAGACCGGTCTCAATCTTGCGGTTGACCTCGCAGACGCCGGCGTTCTGGAGAAGTATGACGTTCGCCTGCTTGGGACGCCGCTTGATTCGATCCGCAAGGCGGAAGACCGCGACCTGTTCCGGCAGCTGCTCCTGGACATCGGCGAGCCTGTTCCACCGAGTGTGACGGTCGGGTCGATGGATGAGGCGCAAGCGGCGCTGGAGGACCTGGGGCTGCCGTTGGTCATTCGCCCTGCCTACACGCTTGGAGGCACGGGAGGCGGGATCGCCAACACTTTGGACGAGTTCCAGCGCATCGTCGGATCGGGTCTCGCCGCCAGTCCCATCGACCAGGTGCTGTTGGAGAAGTCGCTCGTCGGATGGAAAGAGCTTGAGTACGAGGTGATGCGGGACTCAGGCGACAATTGCATCACCGTGTGCAACATGGAGAACATCGACCCGATGGGGGCGCATACGGGAGACAGCATTGTCGTCGCGCCCAGCCAGACGCTCTCAGATAAGGAGTACCAGATGCTCCGGTCGGCCGGGTTGAAGATCATCCGGTCGCTCGGCATCGAGGGTGGGTGCAACATCCAATTCGCACTCGAACCGGGAGACGTGGTCGGTGAGACGCTTCCCGGGGGCGGAAGGCAGGAAAGTCCGTACTATGTCATCGAGGTGAATCCACGGGTTAGCCGCAGCTCGGCGCTCGCCAGCAAGGCGACGGGATATCCGATAGCCCGTGTCGCGGCGAAGATTGCGACGGGCAAGAGGCTCGATGAGATACCGAACGCGGTCACGCAGAAGACCGTCGCGGCTTTTGAGCCCGCCTTAGACTACTGCGTGGTCAAGATACCGCGATGGCCGTTCGACAAGTTCCCCAGCGGCGACCGCACGGTCACGACGCAGATGAAGGCCACGGGCGAGGTCATGGCCATCGACCGATCGTTCGAGGCTGCTTTTCAAAAGGCAGTGCGGTCGCTGGAGATCACGGGGCGGTCAATCCTATGGGAGTCCGCCGGGTGGCCCCAGGACCTCAAGGACTGGAAGACAAGTCTGCCGCTTCACCCCAACGACGAGCGGCTGTGGGCGTTGCTGTTCGCATTGCGTCGGGGGGTAACGCCCGAAGAGCTTTCGAGGGTGACGGGCATAGACCCCTGGTTTACCCGCGCGTTCGAGAACATCGTCCACATGGAGGGGCGGCTCCTCGGAGAGACGCTGACGCAGGACCTTCTGTGGCAGGCGAAGCGGCTGGGATTCGGCGACGACCGGATTGGGCTGTTGACCGATCGCACTCACGAGCAGATACGCTCGATGCGGAGGCAGTGGGAGATACGGCCGGTGTACAAGATGGTCGATACCTGCGCGGCGGAGTTCGAAGCCCAGACTCCGTACTTCTACAGCACCTATGAGGAAGAGAACGAGGCGGAACCGCTTCCGGCGTCTAAAGCCGTAGTGGTGGGCAGCGGCCCAATACGCATTGGGCAGGGAATCGAGTTCGACTACTGCTCGGTACACGCAGCTTGGGCGCTGCAGCGGGAGGGAATCAAGAGCATTCTCGTGAACTCCAATCCGGAGACGGTCTCGACCGACTTCGACACGAGCGACCGACTGTACTTCGAGCCGCTTGACGAGGAGAGCGTCCGCGATATCATCGAGAACGAGGTTTTTTCGCCCTCACCCCAGCCCTCTCCCACGACAGGAGAGGGGAAGGATTTCGTAGGGGCAGGTTTGAAACCGGCCCCCACCGGCCCCGAGGGAGTAACAGGCGGAGGGGATGCCGACCATGCGATCCCACCGACGGTGGTCCAGTTCGGAGGGCAGACGGCGATCAACCTATCGCAGGTGCTCGACAAGGCCAAGCTGCCGATCCTGGGCTCGACGGCGGGATCCATCGACACCGCGTCCGACAGGCATCTCTTCGAGGAGTTCCTCGCCAGGATAGGAATACCCAATCCGCCGGGGGCGGCAGTCTCCACGGTGGAGCAGGCGTTGAGCGTGGCACAGGAAATCGGGTATCCGGTACTCGTCAGGCCTTCGTACGTGCTTGGAGGACGGGCGATGGAGATCGTCCAGAACGCCACGGAACTGCTGAAGTTCTGGTCGCAGGCAGTGTCCGCGGCGGAGGGCAGGCGCGTCCTCATCGACAAGTACTTCGAGGGCCGAGAGGTGGAAGTCGACGCGGTGTGTGATGGTGAGACGGTGCTGGTGCCCGGCATAATGGAGCACGTCGAGCGGGCTGGTGTCCACAGCGGCGACTCGACGGCGATCTATCCCGGCCTCACGCTGTCCGAGGAAGAGGTCGACACGGTAGTCGACTATACGAGACGCATAGGGCTGGCGCTGGACGTACGCGGGCTAATGAACATCCAGTACGTGGTCGTGGGGGGAGACGCATACCGGACGCCAAACCGGCCTTCCTCTGAGAACGGGACCGGCGATGGGTCCGGTACGCAAGTGTATGTGATCGAGGTCAATCCTCGCTCCAGCCGGACGATTCCCTTTATCTCGAAGGTGACGGGAGTGCCGATGGTACGGCTTGCGGTGAACGCCATGACAGGCAAGTCGCTCAAGGAGCAGGGGTACGAAGGGGGACTGTGGAAGCGGCAGAAGCTCGTGGCGATCAAGGCGCCGGTGTTTTCGATGTCGAAGCTGGTGGGAGTGGACTCCTATCTTGGGCCGGAGATGAAGTCCACCGGCGAGGTGATGGGCATCGATACGGAGTTCAGGCCCGCGCTGGCAAAGGCGCTGATGGCTGCGGGAATGATGCTCCCGCCGAAGGGGTCTATCCTGCTGAGCATCGCCGACCGGCACAAGGCGGACGCCGTCACGCTGGTCAAGGACCTCGCGGAGCAGGGCTACTCGATCTACGCGACCAACGGGACGGCCACCATGATCCGGGCCCTGGGCATTGACGTAACGACCGTTGCCAAGGCCCACGAGGCGGGGCACCCGAACACCGTCGATATCGTGGCCGATGGGACGGTGCAGGCAGCCGTGAATACAGTGACGGGGGATAAGACGACTCTTGAAGACGGTTTCGAGATACGGCGCGCGGCGGCTGAGGTGCGTATTCCCTGCTTCACGTCGCTCGACACGGCGCGGGCTGCTGTGGAGAGTCTTGCGTCGGGACAGGGCGGATACAGCGTGAAGCCTCTGCCGGAGTACAGGGCCGGGTAGGCGCTTGATTCACCGCAGAGAGCGCAGAGGGTAAGGCGTGGATTCCCGCTTTCGGAGACCTTTGCATAACCTCCGTCATTCCCGCGAAAGAACGTCACCCCGTACCTCGATACGGGGCCGGAATCCAGAGACGTTTCCGAAGCTGGATGATGCCCTTTCAATGACGCCCTCTCAGCGGGAGAGCGGTTATGCAAAGACCTCCCTACGCGGGAATGACGGGGAATTGCCCTTCGACCGGCTCAGGGCGAACGGGGTGTCATGGCAATTCCAAAACGTTACGCCTGCCCGGCTAATCGCTTTGGATGGTTGCTAGTCGGCGTCGGGTGGTGAGGGGTTTGCGAGACCTGTGGTCAGGGATATGGGAACGAGTCGTTCGAGTTCGTCGAGTGTCCATGCGCCGTCTTTTCGGATGGACTTGACGGGTCGGCGAGGTGAGAAGAGGGACGTGCCCCAGCCGTGGGTGCCGATGACCTGGCCGGTGATGTCGGAGGCGGCATCGGTGCAGAGGTAGACGATTTTAGGGGCGTTGCTCTCGGGAACGAGCGCCTCGTCCGGTTCGGGAGAGGCGACGAGGTCTGCGACGGGATAGCTTCCGGGACGGGTAGTCGCCTGCTCTCGGAGCCAGTCGACGGCGCTCTCAGGTATCGACTCGACCATTCTAGTGCGTCCGCCGGGATAGACTGCGTTGACCGTTATTCCGTACTCTCGGAGCTCGCTCGCGGCGGAGCGGGCCAGTCCGACGATGCCCTCCTTGGCGGCGGAGTAATTGGTCTGTCCCGGGGAACCGAGGGCAGAGATGGACGAGAAGAGGACTATGCGACCGTGCTGCTGTTCGATCATGTGGGGGACGCTCTGTTGCATCATGTTGAATGACCCGTAGAGGTGGACTCGAACGACGGAGTCCCACTCCTCCTCGCTCATGTTGAAGATCATCCGGTCGCGGAGGATTCCGGCAGCGTTGATGAGAATGTCGAGTCTGCCGAACTCGTCGAGCGCGGTCTGAACGATTTGGCGGGCTGAACCGTATTCCGCTACGGAATCGTAGCTGGCTACGGCATTGCCACCTTCCTCCTTGATCTCACCGACGACGAGGTCTGCCGGAGTGTCGGAGGACTCCGAGCCGTCTACGCTTCCGCCGAGATCGTTGACGACGACGGAGGCCCCCTCTTGGGCGAGGAGCCTTGCCACGCCGCGACCTATCCCGCGTCCGGCGCCGGTCACGATCGCAACTCTTCCTGTCAGTCGATTTCTCATCACTTGCAATGTCGTACGGTCTCGCCCCGAACAGTTAGGCATTTGTACTTGAGGCCGGTCTTGCCCTCTTCCATCGCCGCTTTCACGGAGGCTGCCACTTCGGGCGAGACCCAGCTGGTCCAGATGTCTTCATGGCGCTGCAGGAACATCATCCCCGCGACCATGTATGAAACGCCGACGCGGCCTCCCCTGATCTGAGAGGCGAGACCGGAGAGGACTTCCTCGTCGGCCTCGACATTGCTCAAGAGGTCGAATACCGGGGGAGCGGTATCCTTCAGCTGGGCACGAACGCCAATGCGGAGGTTCGAGGAATCGCCGAAGAGTGAGCCGACGTTGATTATTTCGCCGGAGTCCAGGAGCGGCTCGGTGCTCGGGACGTTCAGCACAACGTCAACATCGCCGGACTGCAGGGCGGACGGGTATTCGCTCTCTGCCACCTCAGCCAGTTCCATTTCATAGACCATGCCGTGCACGATGATGTATCCGATGATGAAGTTCTCCATCTGGACGGCAGGGTCTTCCCAATGGGCGAAGGTGACCTTCCCATTGTATTCGAACCCGAAGAGGTCGGTGGGTTCGTTCGAGTCTTCAGCCTCGACCGATGTCTCGGTTGTCGATTCAGATTCCGCCGGTGTAACGGTCGTGGGCTCGGACTGCAATGGCGTAGGGGACGGCACAGGGGTGGGGGTGTGCAGCTCCTCCGCCGATAGGAGTGGATCGTCTCTCGGCGATGAGCAGGCGAGGAACAGACCCGCGACTAAGGCGAGCGAGCCCGGAATCAGAAGACATTTGGTCCAAACGATAGTGGTCATGGCCCTACTCGAACAGCGTCGGAAAGTGCCGGTCCATCTCGTCCATCGTGGAGGGGCCCCATTTGTGGAAGCTGCGTTCGATTGCGGGGTTGGTGTACGTCCAGAGGTCGCCGTCGTTGACGCCGAAGACGATGCCGTTGACGTGGGAAGCCGAGTCGAGGCACAGCGTGGCTGCCAGCGCGGCGGCGCTCTCGCTGCCGGTTTCGCTGAACGTGGAAAGGGCTATGGCGTTGCACGTGACGCCATACCTTCCGAGGTCACGGGCGACGGTCCTCGACATGCCGATAATGCCCTCGGAAGCGGCGGCCACGCTCACTCCGTTTGAGTGGCCCAGCCCAGCGTCCGAGGTGATGGTTATCACACGGCCGCCCCTCCGCTGCTGCCGGAATTGCACGCTGGCGGCTCGTGTGGGCATGAACGCGCCCTTCAGGTTTTGACGTATGACTTCATCGAAGCCTTCGGCGGTAGTCTCAAGCAGGGGCGGACCAGGCATCGTCGTTCGTGTGTTGATGAGGATATCGAGGCCGCCGAAGGTCTCCACAGCTCGGGCGACGACTCCCTCAGAGCCTTCGAGCGTTGAAACGTCGCCGGAGTTGGAGACGGCTGCGCCACCGGCGAGGCCGATCTCTCGTACAGCGCTTTCGGCGGCTTCGGAGTCCGTGTCGTTTACGACAACGGACGATCCTTCGCCGGCGAGCAGGATACTGGCGGCACGGCCGGCTCCCTGTCCGGCGCCCGTGACGACCGCAACTTTACCTCGAAAACGCTGCATGATGGGTACTTAGCTCCGTGACGCGCATAGTATCTCACGACGAGGCAAATGTCTTGGAGTGCCGGGGACAGCAAGGAGTGTGTTGTGAGGGAGAGATGGGGAGCCTTGGCATTCGCGGGTGCGAATTCACCTGACATTTCCGGACATTGCTCTCGGTATTTCGGATTTACGTTAGTACCATATCCATCTGAAAGTGATAAATCACAACCGTTACCCGTCATTCCGGCGAAGGCCGGAATCCAGATCGTGGGTAGTGAAGAGAACCGTCTAAACCATCTGGAAACAGTACTAGTGGCGAGCGATGCGGTCTAGTGCGCTAGATTAGGTCGTCTTCAATTCCAGTTCGCGTGAGGGTCAGCAAGCCGGAGTTCAGGTGACAGTGCTATCGGGTTCAACCGATGGTCTTCACACTTCGTAGCAGGCTACGAAGTGACCTGTGGTCTTCTCGTCCAAGGGAGGGTGCGGGTTGTCTCGGCAAAAGTCTGTTGCCGCGGAACACCTGTCGAAGAAGCGACATCTGGACGGTGGGTCAATGGGGGCTGTTACTTCACCACTGATGTTCGGTCGTTCGCGATGGTGTTCAGGATCGGGGACGGGCACTGCGGAGAGGAGCGCCTTGGTGTAGGGATGAAGAGGATTGCGAAGCAGCTCCTCCGTTTCCGCCATCTCGACGATTTTGCCGAGGTACATTACCGCAATCCGGTGACACATATAGCGGGCGACCGCCAGATCATGAGTGATGTAGAGGTAAGCAACCCCCAAGCCTTGGGCAAGCTCCAACATCAGGGACATGATGCCGGTGCGGCTGGACACATCCAGCATCGAAGTGGGTTCATCGGCCACCACCAGGGACGGGCCGACAACCAGCGCGCGGGCGATGGCCACACGCTGCCGCTGTCCCCCGGAAAGCTCATGTGGATATCGAAACAGGAATGTCGACGCAGGCGTTAGACCGACCAGGGTCAGTATCTCCGTAACCCGGTCCACTCGGTCCAGCACGTTGCCAATCTTCTGGACGGACAGGGGTTCCGCAATGGTGTCGTAGATCGTCCTCCTGGGATTCATCGACTCGTACGGGTCTTGAAAGATCAACTGCACATGACGCCGAAAGTCCCGGACCTGACGTTCCGTAATCGCAGCGGCGTCGACACGTCCTCCAGGCTCACCGTCGCCGGAAGCGTTGGGAAACCGGAAGAAAATATTGCCCCCTGTCGGCTCCAGCAGCTTCACCAGGAGTTTGCCCACGGTTGTCTTGCCGCATCCCGACTCGCCCACAAGGCCCAGGCTCTCTCCCTCAGCAAGCTGGAAAGACACTTCGTCCACGGCGTGGATGTAGCCGGATGGCTTTCGAAACAAACTGCCGGCGACCGGGAACTGCTTGGTCAGGTTATTCACTTCGACCAGCGGCAAAACAGACGGCTCCACCGAATGCTCATCAGGGTGCATCATGATTTCCTGGGGAGGACGAATGTTCATCCAGGGGGTGCCAGCACGCAGCCCACTGACCTCCACGGCTTACCCGGGGCGGAATATCCCGTCGGCAGACTTCGGTGGCGTAGGCGCAACGGGGATGGAATGCGCACCCTGGAGGCGGGTCGAGCAAGTTCGGAGGCTCTCCTGAGAGGGATCCGAGCGGCCGCTTCTCGCCGCTGACGCTCGGGAATGAGGACATCAGCGCCGCTGTGTAGGGGTGCATCGGAGCGCGAAAAACGTCGGACGTATTGCCGTACTCCACCAAACGTCCGGCGTACATCACCCCGATGCTGTCGGTAACCTCGGCGACAACGGCCATGTCGTGGGTGATGTATATGACGCTCATCCGGAGCTTTTCTTGAATGTCCTTCAACTCTCTCAGAATGCGGTCCTGCACGATCACATCCAGTGCGGTTGTCGGTTCATCGGCGATGATGACGTCCGGATCGCATGACAGCGCCATGGCGATGACAGCTCGCTGTCGCATGCCCCCGCTGAATTCGTGCGGGTACCTCTCCATCAGTTGAGGGTCCAAGCCGACCAATCGAAAGAGGCGGGCCACCCGATCCTCGGCGTCGTCGATCGTGGTCTCAACGTCGTGGGTCTCAATGGCCTCGATAACCTGCTGTCCCACTTTGTAGACCGGATCGAGAGAGTTCATTGCGGCTTGAAATACCATGGCTATCCGCCGCCACCGAAACCTTCTTACTTCCTCATCGGAGAGGGTCAGGAGGTCCGTTCCGTTGAGCAAGACCTGCCCTTTCACCAACCGGGCATTGTCCGGCAATAGCCTCATCAGAGAGCTGGCGACGGAGGTCTTGCCACAGCCAGACTCCCCCACCAAGCCCAGCGACTGCCCCTTCGCCAACTCGAAGCTCACTTCCTCCACGGCCTTTACCTCACCTTGCCGCGTGGAGTAACGCAGGGTGAGGTCGACGACCTTCAGCACGGGCCCAGCCTGAGCTAAGGACACGAAACGCACCTCTCAGGACAATTCATCGCGCCGCCTCAACCGGGGGTTTACCACCTCGTCCAGAGCGCGTCCCGCGAGATAGAACGCGCTGCAAAGTAGGGTGATGGACGCCCCCGCGGGAACTACCAGCCACCAATACCTCGTTCCTCCGAGCAGATATCCTCCCACGTTCGCAGTATGGATCATGATTCCCCAACTCATTCTCAGATCGAGTAGTCCCAGGAACGACAGCACAGCCTCGGCGAAGATTGCGCTCGTAACGGTGAACATCATGTACAGCAGGGAAATGGGCAGCAGATTGGGGACGATGTGTACGAATATGATGTGAAAGTGACCGCCTCCGGCCACCCTTGCCGCCTCGATATAGGGCTTTACCTTGATGCTGAGTGCCTGGGACTTCAGGATGATTGCGGTCCCCCCAAAGCCACCGAGCACACCTATGATCAGGGCAAGGTAGAACAGGTTCAGGTCGAAGAGGGCGCTCAGGACGATCAGAAGAGAGATGCCGGGCAGCGCGATGATCAGGTCGGCCAGTCGCATGAAAAAGGCATCGATCAGCCCGCCGTAGTAAGCGGCAACCGCGCCGACCGTGGTCGCGATGGCGACGGTCACAAGGGCCGCCGTTATCCCCAGAATGAACTCAGATCCCGTGCTGGAAAGCAGCTGGCTTAGCACGTCGCGCCCCAAGGGGTCGGTCCCCAGCGGATGCTTCCAGCTGGGCGGTGCCGGCTGCTCCGTGCTGTCGAAGGCGTAGCCCGTTACGGGGTCGTAGATCTCGGGGTCCCACACGGTCGCCATGAGTATGGGGTGGGAGACCGCCATCAGGGCGAAGATGGTGATGGTCAACAGTGACAGAAGGCCAATGCGGCTCTCCATGAATATGCTCCACCCGTTCTTGAATGAGCGTAGGGCCAGCCGAGTCCGGGCCTGCGCGAGCCGGAATCTTCCCTGACCCGGGGCGACCTCGGGCGGTTCGGGTGAAGCGCCCGGCATCGCAGGACTTACCGTTGGAGGCGTCGTCATTGGTAACGAATCCTCGGATCGAGATAGACGTAGAGGATATCCACAATCAGGTGTGCGAGCAGCGAGAACAGACCGATAAACACTATTGCGCCCATGACCAGAGGCATATCCTCGGTGCGCACGGCTTCGAGAAGGGTCATGCCGGTGCCGGGCCAGGAGAAGACACTCTCTACTATCACACTCCCGTCGATGGCGAAGATGAGGCTATATATGAGACTTGTGGTGACGGGCAGCAGAGCGTTCCGGGCGGCGTGACGGTCACGAACTTGCTTTTCCGGGAGGCCCTTGGCGCGGGCGGCCATCACGTAGTCTTCGCGGATCGTTTCCAGCATGCTGTTGCGAGTGAGCAACATGGTTCCCGCGAAAGATATGAGGGTAAGCGTGACTATGGGCAGGACCATGTGCTTGAGGATGTCCAGCGCCAGCGGGCCGATGCCGGATAGAGCCCAGGCCAGAGGAACGACCAACGCTCCAACCAGGATGATGGGAAGCGCGAAACGTCTCATGCCGACGTTGCCCGACCTTTTCAGAGCGAACAGCACCCAGAATGCGAAGACGGCAAAGGCGAGCGCGGTAATGAGCATGAGGCTGAAGACGGAGTTTGCGGTTACGTCCGAGCCACGCCACACGAGAGGGTCCAGGAACTTGCCCACCGGAAACCAACCCAGCCTGAAGGCAAAGACCCAGATCATCATCAGGGCGAAGGCGGGGGTGAAAACGGTGAACAGGGTGGTCCCGGAGATTGTTGCGGCATATTCCAGGAGACCGCCGCGACGCCACGCTATGGCCTTGCCCAGCAGGAACCCGATGTAGAAGGACGCGCCGGTGGCCGTAACGAACAGCACCAGTGTCCGTGGCAGCCGCTCCAACAAGACCTCCATCACCGGGCGTGGGAAATGACCGAAGGATACGCCGAAGTTTCCCGTAAACGTATTCCTCATGTGTATGAGGTATTGTTGCCACAACGGTCTGTCGATGCCGAACGTCGCCCTGATCTGCTCCTTTACATCGGAGGGAAGATCTGGATTGAGGACATAGAATGAGGCATAGTCACCGGGCTGGGCCTGCACCAGCAGGAAAGTTACGGTGAGGATCAGAAATAGAGTTAGGGCCATCTGCCACATGCGGCGGACCAGATAGCCGATCATGGTTGCCAGCTCCTGTTTTCAGCGCCGGAGTGCCGACGCGACTTCAGAGTTATTTGATGTGAACTATCGTCGGCAGTCCTGCGGCTTCTTGAAGTCCCCCTAGGGAGTCCGTGTAGGGAAACTCGATCCGGTCGCTTCGGAATGTCTCAACAATTGGCGTGGTGAACAGCACCACATAGGGGAGTTCGTCGGCCAGGAATTCCTGCATTCGGAAGACCTGTTGCTGTGCCCTCTCCAGGTCCGTCTCCGCAAGCAGCTCGTCGGAAAGGCGGTCAAACTCCGCATTGTTGTACCCACCGGGGTTGTATCCCTCCAGGTCGGAATGCCGGCTGTGGAAGAACGATTCGAGGTAGTCAGGAAAGAGTGAGAGTCCCCATCCCAGAATCCACATGTCAAAGTCCTGTGTGGTGAACACCTTCTCGACGATGAGATTGAATCCGGTCAGGTCAGCCCTGAGGGGAATGCCCATCTCGTTCATCCACCGCTCGATCCAGATGGCGAAGGTCGACCGCAGAGGATCGTATCCGGCGCTGGGAGCGATGAGGCTCATCTCGGGGACCGGGTCTCCGTTGGGCATCTTCAATCCCTCCCCCCGCTGCTCGATGAACTTGCCGTCCTCACTGACCCTCGGCTCCTTTTCCCAGGTGAATCCCGCGCTCTTTAGCAGGCTAACTGCTTCTGTTACTCGATCTCCCCTGGAGAGGCCCTGGCCGATCATTGGCACGTCGGCATTATGCCACGCCTTGTTGCCTTCGGGGACCATGGTGTACACCGGTATGGCCACACCCTGAAGCACGGTCTCGGTAATGAATTCCTTGTCGATGAGCGTGGCGACGGCCTGCCGGAAAGCCTTGTTGTCCATTGGCGGCCTGCGGAAATTGAATCCGAGGTATCTGACTCCGGACGAGGGATTCTCAATTGTCGTCAGCCCTTCCTGACCCTGCAGCTGCTCCTGTAGTCCTTTGGACAGTCCAAGGGGATTGAGCATGAAATCGATGTCCCCCTTCTTGAGGGCAAGCACCGTGGCGTCCTGGCTGCCATAGATCGAGTAGATGGCGCTGTTGACGTGAGGCCCTACGGTGTATTCCAGGGATTTCTGTTCACCGGGATCTCCATAGGCGGAATACTCATAGACACCCGGTTTCGATTCGGAATAGGCGCCGTTGGCATATTGGGTGACGACGCTGTCCCTGAAGTAGAAATCGTCGTTCCTGTCCTTCTCGGCGTATGCTCCCTGCTCCCATCTGTCGAACAGGAACCCGCCGGCCGAGGGCTCGTTTTGAGGAACATGGGCGTACAGCAGCTTTTGCTGCTCCGTGGTTCCTTCGGCCTTCTTCGCTTCGGCGACCAACGGCTCCCAATAGGACTTCGACAAAATTGGCATGAACGCCAAGCCGAACTGCCAGCGCGCCAAACCGGGCTTCTTCTTGAAGTAAATTCTCAGCTTGTAGGGATCGACCGCCTCCGCGTGGTCAAAGAATTCAGGGTCTACTATCGCAGGCCAGTTGCCCGTAAGTTCCAACTCGGTCGCCGTGTGAGCGGTGAATACGAAGTCCTCGGCGGTAACGTCGTTTCCGTCGCTCCACTTGACTCCCCGCTTCAGGTCTACCTCCGTGCTCCAAAGAGCCTCCTCGCCAACCGATTCTTCCTTGAGCGGCGAAGGGAAGTCCGAAGCCAGCGAGGGAATCCAATCAAATCTCTGGTCCGAGTAAGAGTACAGAGTAGGTTTGGTGCCCGACAGGACGTACCCGTTCCACGTCGTCCCATCCGGGCCGAGATAAGACCAATAGTTGGTCGTTGTAAGGTCCGCGGTAATCCCGAGCTGATAAATGCGTTCCTCCTGCGGGGGACTGGCATCCGCCGGTTTCGAGGGTACTGCGGTCGCTTCCTGGCTCAAGGTAGTTTCCGCAGCCGCGGGTTCGGCGGCGTCCGCCGGATCAGGCGTCGGAGTAACGACAACCTCCCTGACCACGCATCCCACCTGGACCAGTACCACCAATATTACGAAGAGTGCCGCAAGTCGTCCGATAATGTACACGGTCGCTACCTCCACATGGCAATGATTGGCGATGTTCTGAATAAAGCGGGTTGTTTCGCTCTATCCCGGCGAGACCCATTCTAATGATACAGCATCTCTGCTCCAGTCTCGAAGTCGGCGCATGACTATCGGAGCCATGCTGATGCCCCAACCGAGGGTGCCGACGACAAAGGAGCCGGAAGTTATCACGCTGTTTGCCAGTGGAGAGTGGTATTTCGGTAACTGTTCAGACTCCGTGAGACCGCTCAACACACACAACCCACCGCCATACCGTCACTCCGTACCACGATACGGGGCGGGTATCTAATCCCCTCTCCCGTTCGCGGGAGAGGGCTTAGGGTGAGGGTATTCCCCTCACCAACACTGAACAATTACCGACCAGGCGCAACTGTTCAGGCTTCATGAGAGTGCTCAACGCACGCAGCCACCGTCATACCCGCGAAAGCGTAGTTTCAAGCCCATTGCGATGTCAGCGTCCCGATGTGCTGTATCATGTGCGACACCGCAAAGGGAAACTGTTCAGACTTCATGAGATCCCTCGACGCACACAGCCACCGTCATACCCGCGAAAGCGGGTATCTAATCCCCTCTCCCGTTCGCGGGAGAGGGCTAGAGCCTGCCCCGTTGCAGAACGAGGGTGAGGGTATTCCCCTCACCAAGACTGAGCAATTACCGACCAGACAGAAGCATTGACATAAGGTATCAATACTGTGATACTAGGTGGTTCGCAAGCAAGAGTTCGGGAGGAAAGTTCGCATGAGCAAAGAGAGCACACTACGGCAGCGGGACCAGGCCCCGGAACGGTCGCGCCTCCACCAGGTCGCGATCGTGGGCGCGGGGCCGGCCGGACTTGGATGCGCGGTTGCCCTCAAGGAGTTCGGCGTCGATGACGTCATAGTCCTCGATCGCCACGAGGTCGGGGCCTCGTTCCAGCGGTGGCCGCAGGAGATGCGCCTCATCACGCCGTCGTTCACTTCGAACGCGTTCGGGTTGCTCGACCTCAACGCGATCGTCCCCGGCACGTCGCCCGCCTACACGCTCGACCGCGAACACGCCAGCGGAATCGACTACGCGAAGTACCTCGACGCCGTCGTTCAGCACTTTGATATCCCCGTGGAGTCTGGCGTCGATGTCCGCTCCCTCACGACCGAGGAAGACGGAACCTTCACGCTCACGACGACCGACCGACCCGTGCGGGCGCGACATGTCATCTGGGCGGCCGGAGAGTTCCAGTACCCGGAGCTCCATCCGTTCACGGGCGCCGAGTCCTGTTGCCACTCCTCCGCGGTCCGCACATGGCAGGAACTCGAGGGCGACCGTTTCACGGTGATCGGCGGCTACGAGAGCGCCGCCGACGCGGCCTACTCGCTCGTGCAGCTGGAGAAGAACGTGACCGTTCTGGCGCGGACGGCGACATGGTGGAGTGAAGACCCGGACCCGAGCATCTCCCTCTCCCCGTTTTCCCGCGAACGTCTCGAATGGGCCGGCTCCACGGGATCCCTGGATCTCATCGAGAGTGTCGACATCACGTCGGTGCGCGAGGACGGCGATAAGTGGGTCGTCCAGGCCTCGGACGGCCGCGAGTGGCCGAGCGATACGCGCCCGATCCTCGCCACCGGCTTCAAGGGATCGCTCGGCTACCTTGACGGCCTGATCGAGCGCAACGAGGACGGCGCTCCCGTCGTCACGGAAGAGGCGGACGAATCCACGCTTGTGCCCGGTCTGTTCATCTCCGGCCCCATACTTGAGCACCGGGGCGTGAACTTCTGCTTCATCTACAAGTTCCGGCAGCGCTTCGCGATCGTGGCCGACGCCATCGCACAGCGCCTCGGAATAGATACCACGGAAGCCGTTGCGGCCCGCCGAGCGGCGGGGATGTATCTGGACGACCTCTCTTGCTGCGAGGAATCTTGTGCGTGCTGAGCGACGTGACACCGATGTCGCGGCTCCTCCCACCACGTTGCTCTTCGGACGCGCGAGTGTCGGCAAGTCCGCGCTGCTCCGCGCCCTGACGGGCCAGCCTGCGCGGAGCGTGAACTTCCGCGGCGCCACCGTGTCCTGCGGCGAGTGCACGACCTCCGGCCGCGTTTTCGTGGACACGCCGGGGCTGCACCGCGCCTCCGATGCCGACGCCGTGCGTCTCACGTTGGAGGCACTCTCGGACACGGACGAGGTGCTGCTCGTCGCCTCTGCGACCCAGCTCGACGAGGACCTTGACCTTCTGCTGCCGCTCGTTCAGGGGAGGCGGGCGAGCATCGCCGTGACACGCTGGGACCTCGTCGCCGACCATGCCGCCGCTCGCGAAGCGATCATGCGCATATCGCTGGCGACCGGACTGCCATTCGTGGTGCTCGACGCGCGCCGTCCCGACGCCTCGGCGCTCGAGGAATTGCAGGCCGCCGTCATGGCGCCCGGCGCAGTCCGCCATGAGCGAACGCCGGTGAGGGCGGGGTGGCGGATCGAGCCGCGTCGCGGACTCCTCGACCACGCGATCGCAGGTCCCGCGACCGCGGTCGCCCTCCTCGTCCTGCCGGCTCTGCTCGCCGTGCTCGGCGCAAACCAGGTTGCCGCCTGGCTTGATCCGCTGACCTTGGCGATCACGACGCCTCTGGCGGGGAGGATAGAGGGCTGGCCGGGACCGATCGAGGCTGTGCTCGCCGGTGACTACGGACTGCTCACGATGGGGCCGTTGCTCTTCGTGTGGGCGGTCCCCACGGTGCTGGTCTACTCGGCGCTGATCAGTGTCTACAAGGCGAGCGGCCTCGCCGACCGTATCGGGACGGCGCTTCACCCGCTGTTGCGGCCGGTCGGCCTGCACGGGCGCGACGTGACGCGAGTGCTGATGGGCTTCGGGTGCAATGTCCCGGCGATCGTCTCCACACGCTCCTGCTCTGCCTGCACCCGGCCGACGACCGTCGGCGCGATCTCCTTCGGGTCCGCCTGCTCGTACCAGCTCGGCGCGACGCTCGCGGTTTTTGCCGCCGCTGACAGGGGCAGTCTCGTCGTGCCGTACCTGGCGCTGCTCGTCGCAGCGACGCTCGTCTACACGCGCCTCATCAGCCACCCTGACGCGCGGTCGACGCTCAACACGCTCCTCATCGAACCGCGCGCCTTCCTCACCCGGCCGTCCTTCGCGGCAGTCGGGGCGGAGGCGCGAGGGACGGTATGGGCATTCTTCCGCACGGCGATTCCGACCTTCTTCGCGATCGCGATGGTCGCCTCGCTCCTCGACTGGTCGGGCGTGCTCGATGCGGCGGGGCGACTGCTGGCGCCGGCCATGGCCGTGTTCGCACTGCCGGTGGACGCGGCATTGCCGACCGTGCTCGCCGCCGTCCGCAAGGACGGCATCCTGCTCCTGGCCGAGGACGGCACCGTGGCCTCGTTGAGCGCGGCCCAGTTGCTGGTGGCCACTTTCCTCGCCGGAACGGTGCTGCCATGCCTGGTCACCGCGATCACGATTGGGCGCGAACTCGGGCTGCG
>DAOUKG010000051.1:0-30647 GCA_034421575.1 Dehalococcoidia bacterium | reverse complement strand
CAGAACGTCGTGAGACAGTTCGGTCTCTATCCGTCGTGGGCGCAGGAGATTTGAGGAGAGCTTTCCCTAGTACGAGAGGACCGGGAAGGACGGACCTCTAGTGTACCGGTTGTTTCGCCAGAAGCACCGCCGGGTAGCTATGTCCGGATGTGATAAGCGCTGAAAGCATCTAAGCACGAAGCCAACTCCAAGATAAGATCTCCCAAATTGACTTAGGTCAGGAGTAAGGGCCCAGGTAGACTACCTGGTGGATAGGCCGCAAGTGGAAGTCCGGTAACGGATGCAGCTGAGCGGTACTAATAGCCCGAGGACTTGACCCACATTTCGACTCGTTTACTCAGGATTCGGTATTACAACGTCGCGGGGTGGAGCAGCGGCAGCTCGTTGGGCTCATAACCCAAAGGTCGCAGGTTCGAGTCCTGCCCCCGCAACCAGAACAGCAACACGCTCCCGACAAAGCCGGGAGCGTTTTCTTTTCCGGCCCCATTTTCCTTATGTCATTCTTGCATCCAGTGTTCGTTCTCAACCCTGAGCTTCAACCTCGTCGAATGGGGCGTCTCCCGGTGGGATGCTCCGGCTCCGCACGTTAGGATGTACGCATGTCCCTATTCTCATCGAGACGGGAACGTCGCCTTTGGATATGGACTCTTGTCGTCGTGGGCGTGCTCTACTCCACCCTTGGGGTGACGCCGATGGTGGCCGCTTCGCCGCTGTTCAGGAACCTCAATGCGGCACTATTCCTGCTGGGCATGATCCTAGTCGGGGCGACGATCATCGTCCGTGGCTTGAAGATACGGTTGACGGGCCTGAACCTCAGCATCGTACTTGGCGTTGTGGCGGCCTATGTCCTGGTGTTCGTGAGGTTCACCAGCACAGAGGAACGCAGCCACCTGATCGAGTATGGAGTCATCGCCGCCTTCATTCATGAGGCACTGGAGGAGAGAGCAAGCCGGGGTAGATTTGTTCCCTTTCGCCCTGTTCTAGCCGTTGCGGTTACGGCGTTGATCGGAGCCGTCGACGAATTCATACAGCACTTCATTCCCAACCGGGTGTTTGATCCCTTGGACATCATCTTCAACACGATGGCCGCCGTCTTGGCGGTAGCGACTATCGCCGCGCTGGGTTGGGCGCAGAAACGGACCGATTCTTCCCGGCCGTCGCAATCAAGTCGGCCCGATCACGATTGAAACGCCAGTCCCAAACGGCCTGCGACGAATGACTGTGATACAGTGAGCACATGTATTCGCAGGACGATAAGGAGTAGAGAATGGGCGGGATGATGGTATTCGGCATCGTGCTGGCAGTGGCTGGTCTGTCTCTTGCGCTGTTCTTCGACGTTGCAGCCGCCTTGTTCATTGCCCTCGGAATAATCATCGCCATAGTCGGTGGGGCAACGGCGGTGTACGGCGGCATGCTGGAGAAAATCTGGGGACTGGGGCTTCTTGCGCTCGGTCTCGTAATAGCCGTCATGGGCGTATTCATGAGTTTCCTGCTCGACCTTTGGATAGTGCAATGGATAATTCGCTACGGCGGGATGATCATGGTCGTCTGCGGAGTCATTATGGCTGGGATCGGGCTGATCGGAATGTTCAAGAGCAACGATGACGATAGGCGTGTCGAGAAGTTGATTGAGAAGGAACTCAAGAGTATGGAGTGATGGGGCAAGTTTGAAGCAGAAGCCTAGTTCGAAAGGCCCCTAGCCCAATAGTGGAGAAGGCAGCATGCCACCAACTGATGATCTGTTTATTAGAGAAGACCTCAGCAAGCCGGAAAACCGGATCAACGTTGCACTCTTCGGGATGATGCAACAGGACTGGTTTAGGGAATGGTTTTTGAAGCAATTGAAACTATCTACAGATGCGACAGTGTACCCACCCACCAACGTGAACGGGTATCGCCCAGATTTGAAGGTAGTATCTCCCGACTGTTCAGTACAGGCATGGATTGAAGTGGAACTAGGGACGGACGAGTCTCAAGCTACTCGCTACGAAGAAAATTTCTGCGAGCCGGTCAAAACAGTTTGGGGCAGGAATAGCGATGGCGCAGATATCAGTCTAGAAGAGATAGCTGGCTACTTGAAGGGGCAGTCCAATTTCCCACCACAGGTGGCAGTGCAAGTGGAATATCTGTGCAAGCTTATTCAGGATGGTCTGGAAGGGCATGTGCGCTCGCGAGGTCGTGGACGCTTGTCAAAGAATATGCGCAAGCATCCTTTGGTGGTCGAGTTGGAGGAACGACTCGGCAATAGGTTAGTGTACGAATTTGGGACCGAGCCGCCACTGGTCGGCTTTCTCAAAGCAGATACGACTACAAGTCAGAACAATCGAGGCTTTTCGTTGAGGGTTCGTAGTTGCCATGCAAACGACAAGACCCTCGCGCTTATGAGCGTTTCAGCAGGAAGACCAAGAGTCTACTTCCCATCTCTATCTAAACTTAAGAAATACCTCCCAGATCATGTGACAGAGATCGAACGCTATGCGTCCTTCCTAAACGAAATGGGACTCGATATAGGCAATTACCGTGAGAGTCAAAGACCCTGGCTGCCACTCGATACCGTGCGCAGAGAATTGGACAATTTCGCAAACTGCCTAAAGGCTCTTGCCGACCGCCCAGCGGACAGCTAGACAATTATTCATAAGACCTGCTTTAATTCCACAAATCTTCGTCGAAGTTTGACCTGTGTTCCCTACCCTTCCGATTGACGGACTACGACTGTTCTTGCTTTTGGCAGGGTTGTGCTTGGTCGCGGCTTCGGCGGCTTGTGAGGAAAAGCCTGATATGCAATGGGACTCGGCGCCGGCTATGGAGATCGATTCGGGGAAGCAGTACACAGCGACCATCGAGTTGGAGAAGGGTGGCGGGAGAGTCGAGGTGGAACTCTTTGCCGACAAGGCCCCGACGATAGTGAACAATTTTGTGTTTCTTGCGAGGCAAGGGTACTACGACGGTGTGACGTTCCACCGGGTCATCGAGGGGTTCATGGCGCAGACGGGAGACCCTACCGGCACGGGACGAGGCGACCCGGGCTATCGGATCGACAACGAGTTTCACCCGGAGGCCCGGCACGACGGACCCGGCGTCCTCTCCATGGCGAATGCCGGTATCCAGGGAGGTCGAGGAACGAACGGCAGCCAGTTCTTCATCACGTTCGTGGCGACGCCGTTTCTGGACGGCCTGAACCCTGACGGCTCCGCCAAGAACTGCTCGCGCGAGTCGTGCCACCCCGTCTTTGGGCGGGTCGTCGAGGGGATGGACCATGTCTTCGCGATTTCTCCTCGCGATCCGGGCTCGGCGCGAGAGCCGGGTGACCGGATTCGGACGATAACGATTTCCGAGCGGTAGGTGATGAGGGGAATTCACCGCAGAGAGCGATGTGGATTCCCGCTTTCGCGGGAATGACGGCGGGTGGTGTTCACGCTTCGACAGGCTCAGGGTGAACGGGACTGTTGGGGCTTGCCCTCACCCCAGCCCTCACCCACGACGAGAGAGGGCGCGAAACGATAGACTCCTGCGATGAGCTACGTTGTGGACCTGCACGTTCACTCGCGGTATGCGTATGCCACGAGCAAGGCGCTGGACTTCGAGAGTCTTTCCCGGCACGCGAAGATCAAGGGCATCGATCTGCTGGCTAGCGCCGACTTCACGCATCCTGAATGGTATGACGAGTCGCGGAATAAGCTCAGGGAGACCGGCACGGGGCTGTTCGAGTACAACGGGACATCGTTCATCCTGGGCACCGAAGTCGAGTGCCATGGGAAGCAGGGTGGGCGGAACCGGCGGGTCCACGTGCTTGTGTACGCTCCGAGCTTTGACTGCGTCGAGCGCATCAATGGAGCGCTAGGGCGATACGGCAGGCTGGACGCGGACGGTCGACCTTCCCTGGGGATGCTGCCGCGTGAGCTGCTTGGACTGGTGAAGGACATCGACGAGAGGTGCTTCCTGATTCCGGCGCACCTGTGGACGCCGTGGTTCGGACTGTACGGCTCGAAGTCGGGGTACGACTCGCTGGAGGAGTGCTTCGGAGACGACGCCGGAGAGATACCCGCGATCGAGACGGGGCTGTCGAGCGACCCGGCCATGAACTGGAAGGTCCCCTCACTGGACGACGTGGCTGTCATGTCGTTTTCGGACGCGCATTCCGCTCCGAACCTGGGGCGTGAATTGACCGTGATGAACGGAGAGATGACATACGACGGCCTGGTTGGCGCCATGCGAAGGCAGGATATTTCGTATACGGTCGAGTTCTACCCGGAGGAGGGGAAGTATCACAGCTCGGGGCATCGGGTATGTGGGGTGAGGATGAGTGCGGAGGAGGTCCGCGAGGACGGCGAGACGTGCCGGAAGTGCGGACGCCGGGTGACGGTGGGGGTGTCGTACCGTGTGGAGGAACTGGGCGGGAGGCAGGTGGAAACGTGGGTTGGAGACGATGGTCTGGTGCATGGGGACACGGGGCGTCCGCCGTTCAGGTCGATGGTGCCGTTGCGAGAGATATTGTCGGAGAGCCTCGGTTTTGGGGTAAACACTAAGCGTGTTGCGGGGGTGTATGACCGGCTGGTCGAGAGGTTTGGGTCAGAGCTTTCGGCGCTGATGGAGGCTTCGGTTGAGGAGATTGGGCGAGTTTCGGACGAGAGGACAGCGGCGGGAATCGACCGGGTGCGAAGGGGTGACATTTGTATAGAGCCGGGGTATGACGGGGTGTATGGGACCGTAAGGGTGTGGGGTGAATGAGGTTTACCCCGGAGGACGCTGAGATCGCGGAGGGGGCAGTGGATTCCGGCCTTTGCCCGAATTATGGGGGCTGGAGGTAGGGAGAGCGTTCACCCTTCGACAGGCTCAGGGCGAACGGGGTTTTTGGAGTGTGCAGGCGCTAAGGGAGTAGAGGGTGTTGTGGATTCCTGCCTACGGAGACCATTGCATAACCTCCGTCATTCCCACGAAGGCGGGAGTCCATAGACGTTGGCAAAGCTGAGAGATGCTCTCTCTCGGACACTTTCTCAGCGGAGAGCGGTTGCGCAAAGGTCTCCCTACGCGGGAATGACGGGGAGGATGCAGGCTCTGGGTGAATGGGGCTGTCAGGGTGGCTTTCAGCACGCGGGCTTGTGGCGTGGCATAATATCTGGCCCGGAGGTGAGACTATGCCAGATCAGACGATATCTCTACGGCACGTATCGAGGGAGGACGTTGAGCGGCTGAAGGGGTGGCTGGAAGACGACGAGGTGGCGGAGAGCTGGTTCGGGCGGTACTCGTACGGCAATCCGGCTCACCTGGGCTACAACCCGAACGAGCTCGCGGACCTGGGCGAGGAGGAGTGGGCGGAAATCTTCGATGATCCCACGCACCACATTCTGTCGGTCTACACGGAGGAGGGAGAGCACATCGGCGAGTTTCACGTGGCGATCGAGGAGATGTCGGGTGACGGGCAGATCTCGATCCTGATCGGCCGGAAGAATATGTGGCACAAGGGCTATGGGACGGCGACCATGAGCGCGGGGCTGAATCTGTGCTTTGGCGAGTGGGGGCTGTATCGCGTCTGGGTCGATGTGCCGGAGTACAACACGTGGGCTAGGAGGATGTTCGAGCGACTTGGCTTCACCCACGAGGGTACACTGAGGAAGAGCCGTCCTCATGAAGGGGCACGGTTTGATTCGGTGGTGATGGGGATGCTCTCGACGGAGTATTGGCAGGAGAGTTAGGAGCGACCGCAAGAGAGGATCGCACCGCAGAGATCGCAGAGTGAAGCCGCAGGAATGCGTTGATGTGCCGCTGAGGGCCGGGTGTGGACGGCGGCGATGATTTTAGATTGCTCGCTCCGCTCGGAATGACAGGTGTGAGAGGGGAATGACGGGTAGTGGGTGGCTGATGATGGATTCCCGCGTACGCGGGAATGACGGTTGGGGTGTGTGTGGCGAGATCGATCAGGCAGGTGGAGTCCCCTGCCCTGTTGAGGGTGCAGAGGACTCGGCGGCGAGGCGGTCGAGAAGGGCCTGGCGTTTTGAGTGGTAGTCGGTCTCGCGGACTTTGCCCTCTTCCAATGCGCGTTCGAGGTCGGCAATTTGGGCGATGATGGCCGAGTGCGCATCGCCTTCGGATATCGGGCCTGGCGAGGTACGTGACCCGAAGAGTCCCTCACGACGGGCCAGCGCTATCGCTATGAGGGAGAGCATGAGCAGACCGAGCAGGGCCGGGGCCGCAAGCTCGTAGGGGATGTCGGACGCGGTGTCCTTCGTCCTGTCCCAGAAGCTTGCCTGGGGAAGCGAAGAGATCCGGAGTGAGGCGCGGGAATCGCGGGCGATGTCCGACGCCTCGATAAGCTGGTAGTTCTTTTCGCCGATCTGCACCTCTCCTGGGACTCCCAGGTCGGCGCTCGACAGGTCGCCGATCTCGTACGGTACGAGGATACGGGCGTTGTCCGCGCCGTAGAGGTAGGACTTATCGAACGCCACAGAGTCCCCCTCGTAGCCGAAGTTGTAGGAGAACATGACCTCGTGTTCGCCGGGCGGGACGTTCGCCGTGATGGCAAAGCCCCTGTCGACCTGGATGGCGTCTGCGGCAACGAGGCCGGTGTCGATCTGGAGACCCTTCGCTCCGGGCGGGAGACCGAACCGGAGGAGGTCCATGGGTTGGGGACCTGGCACGTAGGTGCGGTCGCTTGAGTTCACGACGTTGACGATTTCCAGCGCATAGACGTTCCGGTTGATCTTGTCGACCTGCGGGATGAGCAGGGATGAACTCGCTACTTCCAGGAGAGAGTCGTCGTCGGAGGTCTCGTAGATGGTCACGAGCAGCGGCGGAATCGTCTCCTGTCGAAGGTCGATGTCGGTGCCGTAGACGACTCCCTGATACCGGATGGTCACCCCGTACAGGGCCTCGGGATCGAGGGGAATGTTCTCGAAGCTGAAGTTGCCCTTCGTGTCGGTGATGGTGGTCGCCTCTTCGTAGGTGCCCGGACCCTGTTTGTGCAGGGTGACGGTGAGTCCGAACGGGGGGAGCGAGTTCTCAGTGCCGTTGACGATCTGGCCCGTGACGTCACGGTACTGGACGGCGTCCTGAGCGGCGACGGTGAGAGTTGAAGCGGCGAAGAAGACCGCCACTGCAATGGCTGCTATTGTTGAGTAGGGACGCATGTGTCAATTCGTTGTGAGGTGGCTGCCTGTATGCCTCCGACCCTCATGGATTCCGGCTTTCGCGGGAATGACGGAGGGGTACTCCTCTGAGGGGACGCCATTGAGCGATTGTGTTGCTTGTTTAGTAAGTCCCTACTACTCATCGTTGGCCGGTTGATCGTCGCTGGGTGAGGCGCCGATGATGCTCTCTCGGACGGCTCTGACTTCCTCGGCTACGGTTGCGAGAAGCTCCTCTTCCTGCTGGTCTTCGAGCTCCATCGACTTCATGATGGCTGCGGCCTCGAGCATGTACTGCTCCAGCAGGTCGCGGTAGTCCTCCTCGGTGAGGTTGCCGATGGCGTGTTCAAGCTCGGTGCTCTTGAGTCCGGCGATTGCGGCCTCCCAGCGGCGTGTGAGCTCGGAGTAGGTGGATGTCTCATCGCGAAAGACGGAAGAGATCCCCTTCCTGAACACGAAGGGATAGAGAATCGCGGCGGCCGGAATCAGGGCCAGGAGGACTGCAATGAGTACGAGCATGGCCTGCCGCTCCTACACCCCCGCCATGCGGACGCCCCTAGGGAGGGGGAGAGTCGCGGGAACCGATCGACGACGGGGCGACAGCGCCAGGACGGAGCCAAGCACGAAGAGGGGGCCGGCCACCCACATCCACCAGACGAGCGGGTTCACATAGACGCGGAAGACGGCAGCGCCGCTCTCGGTGAACTCCGAGGGCACTATATAAAAGTCCTCGATTGGCGTGCTGCGAATGGCGGCGCGCGTGGCGGCGACCTCATGGCTGATGTAGAAAGTCCTTCGCGCGTCGAGACTGCCGATGTCCCGTCCCTGCTTGGCAACGTCGAACCGGGCGGTCATCTCGACGCGGTCGGAAAACGGCGTGGAATCGAAATTGACGTAGGTGAAACGGTAGTCGCCCAGAGAGTCGCTCTCGCCGAGGGCCATGTTGTAGTCGCGCTGGACAGCGTAGAAGGACGAGCCGATTGCCCCGATGGCGAGCATGGCGATTCCGAGGTGGACGATGTAGCCGCCGTAGCGGGGACGGTTCGCTCCCAGCAGTCTGGCAAGTGCGAGGGGGTAGCTCTCTCCCCTGCGGTGTCGGACGCGCGAGCCGCGCAGCCACTCGTGACCTATGGCGACGAACGCTATGACACAGACGGCGACGGCAAGGAGGGGCACCGGCTCCCGGATTCCGAGAGCGATGAGCGCGACGGTGACGATGGCCGCGCCGGCCAAGGGAATCCTGAGGATGGTGAGGACGTTTTGCATGTTCGCCCTTCGCCAGGGCAGGAGCGGCCCGACGCCCATGAGGAATACGAGCACGAGGAGGATGGGGCCGTTGACGCGGTCGAAGAACGGCTGGCCGACCGTGATGACCTCGTCCGAGGCAGCCTCTGAGAAGACAGGGTAGATGGTCCCCCACAACGTAATGAAGGCGACGGCGAGGAAGAGGACGTTCTGGGTCAAGAATGCGCTCTCGCGGGAGAGCATCGAGTCGAGGCGTTCCCTGCTCTTGAGGGTATTGATGCGCCACATGAAGGCGGCGAGAGAGGCGATGAGGGTGAACGCCATGAATCCGAGGAAAACCCAGCCCATGGTCGATTGCGCGAAGGAATGCACCGAGGGGACGGGGCCTCCGCGATTGATGAACATGCCCATCTCGGCGAGTACGAAGGCCACTGAGACGAGGATGATGTTCCACATGCGGAACATGCCGCGTCGCTTCTGCACCATGATGGAGTGGACGAACGCTGTCATTGCGAGCCAGGGCATGAGGGCGGAGTTCTCTACGGGGTCCCACGCCCAGTAGCCGCCCCATCCGAGGATGGTGTACGCCCACCACGAACCGAGGAGGAGTCCGGCGGTCAGGATGGTCCAGGAGACCATTCCCCACACCCTTCCGAGATCGACCCACTCGTCACGGCCTCCTCGACCGGCAAGCAGTGCGCCGATGGCGATGCTGAACGGGATGGCGACGGAGATGAGGCCCATCATCTGCATGGGCGGGTGGATGAACATGCCGAAGTGGATCAGGAGGGGGTTTATCCCCTGCCCGTCCGGCGGGGCGATTGCGAGTCGTTCGAGCGGGTTGGCGAGGAAGACGATGACCGCGAGAAAGAACGCCATGACTAGGGCCATGACGCTGGTGGCGTACGGAGCGGTATAGGGGAGCTTACGTGATAGACCAGCGACGGCGGCCACGGAAAGGAAGGCGTAGACGGTGGCGATGAAGAGGAGTGAGCCGGAGTTGCCAGCATACAGGGCCACCCACGTGTAGACCTGCGGTAGCGCGAGACTGCTGTTCTCGGCGACGTAGCGCACGGAGAAGTCGTGGGTGACAAAAGCGTAGACGAGAGCCAGGGTCGAAATGGCGAGGAGGACGGGAACGGTCATCATTCCGTAGCGGGCGCTCAGGACGAGGACGGGCGCCCGCATCCAGGCGCCGAGGAAAGAGGCGACGGCGACGTATGCTCCCACGGCGAGAGCGATGGGCAGGGCGACGTACCCGGCGTCAACCAGCAACGGCTTCTCCCGTGTCTTGGGACTCCCTGCCGGTCGGTGACGGGCGCTCGTCGTCGGAGTCGGATGCCAGCGCGGCCTCGATGCGTCGGAAGTAGTCGTCGCGTTCGTTGTCGGTCAGCGCGGCGACGCCGGTCGGTGAGGCGTCGGCGGCGGGTGAGGAACGGACGGCCATTCGAAGGACGAGATAGAGGGCGACGGCTGCGGCGAGGACTCCCACGGGTGGGACGATCCACACGAGCCAGTTGAGGCCCTCGCGAGGTGGTTCAAGCAGGACGCTGGGGCCGTACCGCTCGACGAAGTACTGCCTGATCTCGTCGTTGGTAGAGCCTTCCGCGAGCTTCTCGTCGACGACGGCGCGCATGGCCGTGGCGCGCGGGTGCTGGGACTGGTCGATGGACTCGCCCGGACAGACGGGGCACATGACGGTCTTGTTGATCTCCTGCGCGCGGGCCTCAAGGACCGGGAGTTCCTCGTCGGCCCCGCAGGCGAGAGACGCGGCCATGATCGCGGCGAGGAGGAGTGCGAACGCGAGTGGGGGCAAGAGTGTGTTGGCTACGGGTGAATTCATGTACCAAATCAGCGTACCACAAAGGGGGAGGGGGATTCAGGATTCGCAGAGGGATTCACCGCCGAGGGCGCGGAGAGCGCGGATGGAGATAACTGGATTCGGGCATGCGCCGGAATGACGATGGGCGTGATTGGCACGGTGAGTGTTTGCCTTTGGTATAATCTTCACGGTCGTGGGATGCGGCGAAGGATGCTATGAAAGCGATATACCTATTTTCGGATGAGGCCGGGGCCGGTAAGACGGCGCTGGCGGTAACGCTTGCGAGCCTGATTAGGCGTGAAGGGGGTTCGGCGGTTGCTGTGAACCCGTTTGTTGGGAGTGACGGCGATATCTACGCTGAGTTGCTGGGCCAGTCGGTTGATGCAGGCGACCCCCCTTCCCTATCCGACTCGGTGGACGGGGTGGCGGAGTGGTGCAGGCAGGCGGGTTCAGGAAGCGACGTCTTGATCGTGGAGGGGTCGTCTGACGTTGACGCCTCGACGGCGGGGCAGCTTGTTGAGACACTCGACGCCGTGGCGCTGGGTGTGACCCGACACTTTCACGGCAAGGACGCGAGCGGTCTGCGAGAGTGGACGGCTAGCTTCGGCGAGCGCCTGATTGGAGTCGTCGTAAATGGCAGGACGCAGTACCAAGGCACCGAGGTCGAGACCGAGTTCATACCGGCTCTCGACGGACTGGGCATCCGAACCCTTGGAGTGGTGCCCGAGGACCGGAGGCTGGTCTCTTTCACGATCGATCAGATCGTCGAGCACCTGAACGGGCGGTACCTGCAGGGTGAAGAGCACGGCAACCGCATCATCGAGAACTTCCTGGTCGGCGGGATGGGACTCGACCGGGGAACGCTGTACTTCGGCATCCGCGAGGACAAGGCAGTGATCGTCCGGGGAGACAGGCCTGACGTTCAGATGGCGGCCCTTCACACGCCGATAGCGTGCCTGATCCTCACAAACGGGACGGAACCGGTCGAGTACATCGTCCACGAGGCAGAGCTGGAAGAAGCGCCGATTGTAATCGTGGACACGAGTACGCTCGACACGATGGCGGCGCTCAACACGCTGCAGGATGGCGCGGCATTCGACCATCCGGACAAGGTGGAGCGATTCGGCGCGCTGCTGCGGGAGCACGTCGACCTGGGTGCGGTGTTCGAGCGGCTGGGAGTTGGGGTGGCGGCCTGATCTCAGCAGTTCAGGTAGAGGATGGGGTCCGGGTTGCCCCGCTTGCGATGATGTTTGGCAGACTTATTCCGCAATCTCTCGCGAATTTCCTTACCAGCTCTCTTGCCGCGAAAAACCCAACGGAGCTTGCCTTCGCGTTGTTCCCCGAAGTCTTGCTCACGTACCACGCTGGACTGAACCACACGAAAATGCCATTCCCTGTTCTTGTCGTATAGCTCCTGATACCACTCGTCAATCTCGAAGACTTCCTTCGTTATTCCTTTGTACGCTGCGACAGCATACTCCGCCCCCTCAAGCCCCTTCTTTTTGACATTCCACCACTTTCTGGTCGCTTCATACAACGCCGTCTGATACAACTTCCCATCTGACTTGATCAATGAATTTTCTTCGAGTTCCTCATAACATTTGTTGATCGTAAATATCAACACAGGCTCGCGAGTAATCAGTCTTTCGATGTGGTTCATAGATAGTATGCTCCCCTCAGATGATGTGGATTGAATCCATAGTAAGTCAGGCGAGCATTAAGTCAAGAAATGAATGTTAAGCGTTTGTGACGCCATTTTTTGATAATGGCGTCACATTCTTACTGGGCAATCCTCCGATGGATTCCCGCCTTCGCGGGAATGACGGAAGTGGGGTACTACCCGACTAGAGCGTCCTTGATCCTTGACAGCGTGGCATCGTCCACACCAATGCCCTTCACGTAAGCCTCTATACCACCGTACTTGGTGTCGAGGTGGTCGAGGGTGAGGCCCATGGCGTCGGGCGGGCACCACTTTAGCTGGTACTCCTCGAACGGCGGGGACGCGTCTTCGCCGGAGCCGTCGGGCGGGACGGCCGAGGTGCCATAGAGGAACCTGGCGCTCAGGGCGTAGTCCTCGACGATGGTCTCTCGGGGGACGCCCGCGATTCCGAGCAAGAGAGCGGAGAGAACGCCGGTACGGTCCTTTCCGGCGGTGCAGTGGAAGACGGCGGGAAGGGATCCGGGCTGTGAGACCGTTTCGAGTATGGTCTTTATCATTTCGCCGCGCTCGTCGATGACCGTGGAGTACATGGTCGAGAGCCTGACGGATGAGTCGTCGGGCACGGGAATTGTGCCCCACCTGTTTATGAGTGTGTCGCCTGTCATGTTGCAGGATCGGTACTGTACGTCCGGCCTGTCCCTGAAGACGCTGGGCGCTTCGATCAGCTCCTGGGAGCCGCGCAGGTCGATGACGTGCTTTACTCCCGCATCCGTAAGGGTGGACTGAGCGGATGGGGAAAGGGCGTGGATATCTGCGGCGCGGAAGAGGGTGCGCCAGCGGGTCTGTCTGCCGTCGGCAGTAGCGTAGCCGCCGAGGTCCCGGACGTTGTACGCGCCCTCCACGGGGATGCTCCGTCTGGGGTCGATGTCAGGAAGATTCGCCGTGTTCATTCGATCATTGCCTCCCGGATGGCGGCTAGCTGGTCGTCGGTAATGCCGGCGTCACGCAGATAGCCCTCGACGCCTCCGTAGTGCGCGTCTAGGTAGTCGAGTGTTACCTCCATGCTGTGAGGATGGCAGACATCGCGCTGATAGTGCTGCCAGGTGTATTCGTCGGGGTTAACGTCGGGATTGTTTTCGTAGTAGCGGCGCACGAGGTACTTGGCGGTAAGGCCATAGTCCTCGATGATGGTCTCGTGGGGAACGCCACAGATGCTGAGGACGAAGGCCGCGGATATGCCCGCCCTGTCCTTGCCCGCGTTGCAGTGGACGAGGACGGGGAGGCCGTCGGGACCGGCGAGGACCGAGAATATCTGGTGGAGGATGTGCTTCCGCTGTTCGAGTATGTGGCAGTACCCCCTGCCCCGACGCTCGGCGGCGTCCTCGATTCCTTCGAGCTCCTCCCTACGCTGGAGGGCCACGTCGCCGGACATGTTCTGATGGTAGTAGGTAACGGCCTCATTGCCGATGAATGGACTCGGCCTGAACTGCAGGTCGTTGCTGCGGCGCAGGTCGATGATATTGCGGACGCCGTAGTCGACGAGTGTATCCACGTCCGCAGGCGTCAGGTTCGCCAGAGTGTCGGCACGAAGGTACTTGCCCCAGCGGGTCGTACGACCGTCAGAGGTCTCGTAGCCGCCTATGTCTCGGACGTTGTACGCGCCTTCTACGGGGACTGCTCGCCTCGGGTCGATTTCGGGGTTTTGTGCGGCGCTCATTCGGTCATTGCCTCCTTGATTGCGGTCAACTGATCGTCGGTGATGCCCGTGTCCCGCAAATAGCCCCTCACTCCACCGTATTTGGCGTCGAGCAGGTTGAGGGTGACGTCCATGGTCTTCGGGGGACAAACGTCCCGCTGGTAGTCGAGCCAAGTGTAGTCATCAGGGCTAACGTCGGGATTATTTTCGTAGTATTTGCGCACCAGGTATCTTGCGGTGAGGCCGTAGTCCTCGATGATGGTCTCGCGGGGAACTCCGCAGATGTCCAGCACGAGTGCGGCGGCGATGCCCGCCCTGTCCTTGCCCGCGTCGCAGTGGACGAGAGCGGGAAGGCCGTCGGGACTAGCGAGGACCGAGAATATCTGGTGGAGGATGTGCTTCCGCTGTTCGAGTATGTGGCAGTACCCCCTGCCCCCCCGCTCCGCCGCGTCCTCGATTCCTTCGAGCTCACCACTGTGCAGAACGGGCATGTCGCCCCCCATGTTCTGATGGTAGTAGGTGACGGACTCGTTGCCGATGAATGGGCTCGGCCTGAACTGAATATCGCTGCTCCTGCGGAGGTCGATGATGTTGCGGACGCCGTAGTCGACGAGAGTCTGAACGCCCGCGGGGGTGAGATTCATCAGAGTATCCGCTCGGAGGTACTTCCCCCAGCGGGTCGTCCGGCCGTCGCCGGTCTCGTAGCCGCCGAGGTCACGGACGTTGTAAGCGCCCTCGACGTCGAGAGCGCGGGTGTGTTTGGTGGGATTGGTCATGGGTGGTTCACTCCCGGAGCATGTTCCTGAAGTCGTCAATGTGGGCATCGTTTAGGCCGATGTGGCGGACGTAGGGTTCGATGCCGCCGTACTGGTCGTTGAGGTGCTGAAGGGTCCGCTCCATTGAGTACGGTGGGGCGAGGAGTTCGGGCGGCTCTTCGAGGGTGAAGTCCTGATCGGCTAGATAGTCGGGAATTCCCTCAGCCAAGAGCTTGAATCTCAGGCCGTGGGCGCTGAGGGCGTAGTCGGCGATGATGGTCTCATCGGGGACATCGGCGAGACCGAGCAGCAGGGCTGAGATTATGCCCGTTCTGTCGGTCCCGGCGGCGCAGTGGTAGATGGCGGTGTGGCCCTTGGAGTTGGCGAGTGTGACGAGGGTATCACATATGACTGCCTGACGCTGATCGAGAAGAACTCGGTAGATTTCTGCCGTCTGCCCGGGAGTCGTCCATGCATCCTGAGGCGGGGGGACGTAGCCGGGAGGGTCGGTGTCTCCGATCATGTTCAGGTGGAAGAACTCGATGTCTTCCATGCCGGCAAGAGCGTTGGGTGTTTCGACGGTCTCCAGGGTGCGACGCAGGTCGATGACGGTGCGCACGCCGTACTCGACCAGACCTTTCTTGGCCGAGTCGGTAAGGTTGTGGAGACCGTCGGCGCGTAGGAAGGCACCCCAGCGCGTGGTCTTGCCGTCGGCTGTGCGGTAGCCGCCGAGGTCGCGGACGTTGTAGGCGCCCTCGACATCGAGGACGCGGGTGGGGTTGGTGGGTTTCGTCATGGGTGGGTCACTCCAGCAGCTTGTTTCTGATGTCGCTGACTTGGGCGTCGGTCAGGCCGATGTGGCGGACATAGGACTCGATGCCGCCGTACTCGTCATTGAGGTGTTTGAACGTAAGTTCCATTGCTTGTGGGGGCGCGAGGAGTTCGGGTGGTTCTTCGAGGGAGAAGTCGACGTGCGCCAAGGAATCGGGAATGCCCTCGGCCAAGTACCGGCGTCTCAGACCGTGGGCGCTGAGGGCGTAGTCATCGACGATGGTGCTATCGGAAACATCGGCGAGACCCAGCAACAGCGCCGATATGATCCCAGTTCGGTCGGTGCCTGCAGCACAATGGTACATGGCCGTATGTCCCTTGGAATTGGCGAGCTTTACCAAAGTCTCGGAAATCACTCCCTTTCTCTTATCGAGAAGCAAATTATATGTGTGTGCCGTCCATGCAGCGGTCGGCAAATCACCCGGTGGGGGCGAATCGTGCCATGGAGGATTCGCATCTCCGATCATGTTCAAGTGGACATACTCGATGCCGTCCATGCCTGCCAGTGCGTTCGGAGTCTCGACGGTCTGAATGGTGCGGCGGAGGTCAACGACGGTACGGACACCGTACTCGATCAGGCCCGTCTTGACTGAATCAGACAGATTGTGGAGGCTGTCGGCGCGGAGGAATGCGCCGAAGCGCGTGGTCTTGCCATCCGAAGTCGGGCAGCCGCCGAGATCGCGGACGTTGTAGGCGCCGGGAACGTCGAGCCATCGCTGGTCGGTCACGAGGCAGCCTCTCTTCCAACGGTCTGGCGCTTGCCTTTGTTCGCCATAGGTCGACGCTCAGGTTGCCTTTCGATAATGCGTTGGATGACGACGATGCGTCACCGCTTCAAACGCTCGGACTTGGGATCCCACAGGGGTTCTTCGGATACCGTGGCGGGATAGCGCTCCCCGAAGTACTCGATCTCGACGGCGGTGCCCACGTCCGAATGCTCGACGGGTAGGTAGCCGTAGGCGATGCCTGCATCGATGGAGTAGCCGTAGTCGGCGCTGGTGACATAGCCGAAGACATCATCGCCTATGAAAACTGGCTCTTTGCCCATCACGACGGCGTCGGGAACATCGAGGGTCATGCAGCACAGCTTGCGTGAGAGACCGTTGGCGCGCGCTTCTCTCAGGGCGTCGCGACCGATGAAGTCTCCCTTACGCATGCGGACGGCGAAACCGATGCCCGCCTCGAAGGGGTTGTATTCGGTGTGGAGCTCGTTGCCCCAGAGGCGGTAGCCCTTTTCGAGTCGCAAGGAGTCGAACGCGCCCAGTCCCGCCGCTGCCACGCCCATGTGCCGTCCGGCATCCCACAGGGCGTCCCAGAGCTTGCGGCCGGACTCGAAGGGAGCGTAGACCTCCCAACCGAGCTCGCCGACATAGGAGATGCGGAGAGCGAGGGCGGGAATCTCGCCGATGGAGATGTGGCGGGCCATGAGGTACGGGAAACCGGTGCTGGAGACATCGTCGTCGGTGGCGTTGCGCATCAGCTCGCGCGCCATCGGGCCCCATACGCCTATGCTGCACCACTTGGTGCTCTCGTCGATGATAATGACGGAGCCGTCGTCGGGCAGGTGGCTGTTTATCCACGCCTTGTCGTGCTCGGCAGTCCCGCCGCCGGTCACGACCATGAACCGGTCTGCGGCCAAGCGGGTGACGGTGAGATCGCACTTGATGCCGCCGGTCGGGGTGAGCATCGAGGTGTAGGTGATAGCGCCGACGGGCCTGTCCATGCGGTTGGCGGTGATGCGCTCCAGGAAGGCCAGTGCGCCGGGGCCGCTCACGTCGAGCTTGGTAAACGGCGTGAGGTCGAAGAGGCCGACGCGCTCTCGGACAGCCCTGTGCTCCGCGCCGATGATTGGCGACCAGAACCGCGCCTCCCACCCGGTTCGGGAGTGATCGTGGTCGGTGGAACCGTCCAGGAGGTCGGCGTTGGCCTCGAACCACTGGGGGCGCTCCCATCCGGCGTTCTCGACCCAGTAGGCACCGAGTTCATCGAGACGGTCGTGGTATGGCAGCGTGCGGATTCCTCGGGGGGCGTCCATCTGCTGGGACGGGTGAATGATGTCGTAGACCTCGCGGTACTGCTGAGCGCCGCGCTTGCTGATGTACGAGTGGGTGAGCTGATGGGGATGGAAGCGGGTGATGTCGCCCTCTCTGAGGTCAATTGTTGGCTGTCCGTTGACCATCCACTCGGCGACGGCCTTGCCGATACCGCCGCCGTGGGTGATCCAAACGGCCTCGGCTGACCAGAAGCCCTTGACCTGCGGCGACTCGCCGAGGACGGGCATCCCGTCCGGCGTGAAGACGAACATGCCGTTGACCTTCCGCACCAGATCTGCGTCCTGGAGGGCGGGGATGAACTCACCGGCTGATATCATGCCCTTACGGAATGCGGAGTCGGACCACGGCATCATCGAGGGCATCTCGGTGGCGTCCGCGTGGCTCCAGATATCCTCCGGCTCGAGGAGCAGCGGCTCGTGATCGTAAGAACCGATTACGTAGGCGTCGTACTCCTGACGAAAGTACATGGCGCGGTCCTGGTGCCGGACGATGGGTTCGCGATGTTTCTCGGTCTCGCCTGTAAGTTCGGGAATAGGTCCGGTGAGAGCGTACTGGTGCCGCATGGGCGGGAGTGGGAGGGTGACGCCGGCCATTCGTCCGATGAGGCTCCCCCATATTCCCGCGGCGCACACGACGTTCTCCGTCTTGATCGTGCCGTTCGAGGTGCGTACGGCGGTGACCCTGCCGTCTGCCACGTCGATGCCGGTGACGGTTGTGTCGCCGTAGAAGGCGGCGCTGCCGGTCTCCTGTGCGCGGCGTCCCAGTTCCCCGGCGAGCATCCAGGCGCGAGCATTGCCGTCGCCCGGTGTGTACATCGCGCCGTAGATCTTGTCCGATAGAAGGGGGACCAACTCGCGGGTCTCGGATGGGCCAAGGACATAGGTCTCGACTCCCCACGCCTTGCCTGCGCCCACCTTGCGCTTCACGTCCTCGAAGCGCTCCGGCGTCCATGCGACCTCAAGGCCGCCGACGCCATACCACAGGGGCTCACCGTCGCTCGGATTGAGGCTTTCGAAAAGCTCAACGGTCTCCCGGGCGAATACGGACATCATCTTGGAGAAATTGACCTGGAATACGAGTCCTGGTGCATGGGAGGTCGAGCCGCCGGTCTCGAACATTGGGCCCTTGTCCAGGACGACTATGTCCTTCCAGCCCAACTGCGCGAGGTGGTAGGCGACGCTCGTCCCGGCCAGGCCGGCCCCGATGATTACGACTCGCGCGTGGTCTTGCATGCGATTTGCCTTAAGGAACCATCTCGAAAGCTATGTGTGTTGGCAGAGAATTGCCCTTCGACAAGCTCAGGGCGAACGGGGTTTTCACTTAGTCCGTCTGAAGAATCTCTTTGACGCACACTCTGAGGTATTTTCTAGTTCTCCGTCACGTTGGGATACGATTCCGTCCAGAGTGATTCGATGTCTGATTGTATGACATATCTCGGGGTCTGGGGAATGTCCCGCACCAAATCGCGGAGAAACCGGGGGAAGAGCTCCGCCTCTTCGAGACTGTCGAGGGACAGCCATTGGTAGACGAGATTGGGCTCTGCGACCTCGAACTTTCCCTCGCGACCGAGGATGGGGTGTTCCGGGGAGAAATCCATGAGAAAGTACAAAGAGACTTCCTGGTAGCGTATGCCGTCCAACTCAAACAGGTTGTCGGAGACGATGACCAGTCGTCCAATCTCCACACCGCCGCCCAACTCTTCGTCCAGTTCCCTCGACAATGCCTGGACTGCGTTCTCGCCGTACTCCACTCGTCCACCGGGCACGAAGTAGAAATCATGCTTGATGTTGTGCTCGACGAGCAGGCGTCCATCGTGAATGGCGATGCCTCCGACACGGTACATGAAGGTGATATCGCCGTTGGAGAACATGACCATGTCGTTTGTCACACGAGAGCCTCCATGAGTTGATCAAGCGACATGTCGGTGAGCGAGTCGAGTCGCGAGTCGGCGTGGTCGTACGATCGGTCCCGCGTCAATGTGCCGGGGACGGCCACACAGAGCAGACCGGCGTTCTTGGCTCCCTGCACGCCGGTTGGAGAGTCTTCCAAGGCAAACGCCTCGTTCGGGGTCACGTCGAGATCTGCGATGGCCTTGAGGTAGGAGGCGGGATTGGGCTTGGAACTGCCTACGTCGTCGGAGCACACGACGGTGTCGAACGTGTCCTCTAGTCCAAGCTGCTCCAGCTTGGGATGCACCCATCTTCGTGGGGAACTTGAAGCAATGCCGATCCCCATCCCTCGTTCCCGTGCGGCAGCTATGTAGTCCTCGACACCGGGCAGCGGAACGGCGTCCTTGAACAACTCAGCGAACTCGGCTCTTCTCCGGCTACGCATCTCGTCGCGGTCAATCGGCTTGCCGATAAGCTCCTCAAGGTGGTCATAGATGTTGAAGTTCTCATTGCCACCCCCGATGTGCGGCGTCCACACCGACAGGGGCAGATCGACGCCGTACGAGCGAAATATGTTCAGCCACGCCTCATACTCGGGGACTTCCGTATCGACGATCAGGCCGTCGAAGTCGAAGATTATCGCCTTGAACCTTGATGATGACATAGGCTGAATTCTATCTTGTTCACCCGATTCAAGTCGTCATTTTCGCGGATGGAGGCCCTTGAGTAATCGCGGCCCTGTCAATCCGAATGTAGCGAAGCGAAATGAGGAATCTAAGGGCCTTGTCATCCATGCCAAGTTCCGTAGCTGGAACGGCACGAATCGGGAAGGCATGGCACTTTAGATTCCTCGCTGCGCTCGGAATGACGGACTGATGGAGTCGTTGGGATGACGGGGAATGTCGGATCACATCCGACGACCGAGGGATATGCGGTCGAACTCGGTGGCAGCGGCCTGACCAGGGTAGTCGACCAGCACCTCGACGCTTTGGAGGACGACGCTTGCCACGAGGTTTTCGGGGCGAGAGAGGACGGCGACGCCGATGTCGTTGACTCCGAGACGGAGCATGTCCGACTCGATGGGGAAGTCTGCCCACGCGAAGATATCCCCTCCCCCACCATGACGCGTGACACGGCACGTCTCCCAATCCAGGGCGGCGCCGTTCAGGGTGACGGACATCACGTCGGCCGCGACGGATCCGGTGAGCTTGAGACGCAGGTGGACTTCGCTTCGTGGATTGTCGTCGGCCAGATATAGGTGGACGACCTGCTCCGCCGCCTCGACGCCCGTTTTGAGGGTGAGCGGAAGCTGGGACGCGTACGCCTCGTAGTCGCCGTCAACGTCGCGGGTGGTCGTCCAGTAGTGCTTGGGCTTCTCTCGTAGGAGGTCGGGGTCGTGAATCTCAGAGAGGATCTGCTTCTCATCCGCCCCGACGGGCCAGTCGAACCATGGCAGGTAGATGCCGTCCGTGCCCTTCGCCCAGTAGGCGGCCGCGCCCGCGCGGAAGTGCTCCGGCGTCGCGGCGTGCTCGTAGATGCGACGTTCGGCCTGGTGTATGCCGCTCGTGTGGACCGAGAAGACCTTGTTCAGTAGCGCGGGGTAGACCTCGCAGGGGGTTCCTGCAACGAGGTCGACGAGCCATTCGATTGGGAGGTTGACGTCCATCTGCACGGGACCGTAGACGGCGGGCACGAGGAAATCGACCAATCCATCCGCGAGCCATTCCGCGATGTCCAGACCGGTCGCGGCGTTCGATTCCGGCGTGGGGAAGACTCTCGCTCCGAGCACGAAAGGCTTGCCCTTGTCGGCGGCGGCCTTGTCGACGATACGCCGGGCGTCGGCCATGAACTCCGTGACGAGGTGCTTGTTCTTCTCGACCTGTCCCTGCTCGAACAGGTATTGGCTGAAGGCGAAATCGATCTCCATGCCGTCCATGTCGTAGTTAGTCACCGCCTCCTCAAAGAGGGCGAGTCGTTCTGCGCGCACTTCGGGGTAGGCCCAGTTGAACGGATGCCCGGGTACGGTCGTGAGGTGCAGTTCGGGATGCTCGATCTTGAACGTGGAGTTGTCGGCGGTGTCTATGAAGGCAGGGTCCTGGCCGTGGTTGGTACGAATGCTCCCCCACATTTGCAAGCCCTTCTCGTGGGCGCGGTCGGTGAGCAGGTCAAGGATGTCGAGGCCACGGTCACGGAGACTCTTCATGTTCGAGTACGCCCGCCAGAACGGAAAGGTGTTCCAAATCTCCGGCTCGCGGAAGGTCGTCTTGCCAGCCTTGATGAGGTGCTCAGCCCATGTGTCGCCCACCTTGGTATTGTGGTACATCGTGAGTCCGGCTCCGAAACCGTAGACGAAGGTATCGACGCCCGTTCCGGCTACGTCGTCCACGGGCGCTACGGCGTCCTCCACCCTGAGGGGAGGGTCGTAGGCATAGATGTGGGTATGCCTTGCGTCGCTGTAGAAGATGAGGCGTCGTTTGCTCATGTTGTTATCCGATTCGCTCAGGCATCATGGCATCCCGAAGGACGCCTGGGGGTTTGGGTGCTCGATGACGATCTCGCAGCCCTCCCAGACGACGGGAGCGCCGAGTCCGGCGGGGCGGGCGTCGAGGGAAAGGGATATCTCGTTCCAGCCGTGGATGAGCGTGTCTCTTGGAACTCCGAGTTCAAGCCACGCAGCGAGATAGGCGTCCAACTGGGTGCGCCTTGCGGAGTCCAGTGAGAGTGGTTGACCGTTGACGTGCAGGGTCATCGCGTCGATCGTGGTCGTCCAGATGAGGCGGAGCCTGAGAGTGGCGGCGGCGTCCTGCGGTTCGTCGGCCAGGTAGAGACGTACGGTCTGAGGACCAGTCCCTTCCTCCAGTGTTGTCTTAAGCTGGGACTGGTATCCGAACTGCGCCGACAGGTCGGCGTGGCGTCGGACGACGTACGACTTGGGCTTCGACCTGAGCAGGTCGGGATCATGTGCCTCCGTGAAGATCGTGCGCTGCTCGGGGCCGTGGGGCCACTTGAGGAAGAGCATGTAGATGCCATCAGCCCCTCGATCCCAGAAGGACGCCGCTCCCGCGCGGAGCTCCTCGATGCTTGCGTGCAGTTCGAGGGAATTCGGTTCCATACGGTCGTCGGCTATGTCGAGGCCCCGGACGGCGCGCTGGAGCGTCGGGTAGACGTGGCAGTCCGTCCCGTCGACGAGATTGACGAGCCACTCGAAGGGGAGGTTCGCGTCGACCTGATGGTCCTGGTAAATCGTGGGGGCCACGAAGTCGAGCAGGCCGTCCTGGATCCACGCGGCGACATCCAGTCCCTGTGCGAGATTCCCCGCTTGCGTGGGGAGGACTCTTGCCCCGATTTCGAAGGGGCGTCCCCGTTCCGCCGCCGTCTCGTCCGCGAGTCGACGGACATCGCGCAGGTAGTCGGTCATGATGGGGGCGTTGCGCTCGGCCTCGTCGGCCTCGAAGTAGTAGGGACAGAAAGTGAACTCCAGCTCCAGACCCTCTATGTCGTACTTGGTCAGGTACTCCTCGATGTAGGCGAACCGCTCGGCGCGGACCTTGGGGTACACCCAGTTGAATGAGTGTTTGCCCACGCCGGTGATGCACCATTCCGGATGGTCCATGCGGAACTGCCAGTTGAAGGGGTTGTCCGTGTCGGCGGGGTCCATCGGGTGGTTCAGGCGCAGGCTGGCGAAGAAGTCCATGCCCTTTTCGTGGGCGCGCTCGATGAGGATGTTCAGAGGGTCGTAACCCGCGTCGATGAGGCTCTTTACGTTCTCGTATGCGCGCCACGACCACGCGCTGTCGAACTTCTCGAAACGGCGTCCCCAGACCTCGCCGGCCTTGGAGTCGTGCATGACGGCGGGTCCAGCGCCGGAGCCGTATATGAAGGTGCCGACTGCCGTGCCCGCCACCTCGTCGACGGGAGCCCGCGCCTCGTCGAGCGTCATGGGCGGGTCGTACGAGTACATGTACGTGTGACGCGAGTCGTTGTAGTAAAGGAGGCGGCGCTTGCCGGAATCTCGACTCAAGGTGTGGACTCCATTTCCCAGATGTTGATGGAACTGAAAGCGGCCTCCCCGCCCCTGGCGAAAAGCTCGATGCCGAGATCGTTCGTGCCGCAGTCTATGAAGTTGGTCGCAACGCGGGCGCCGTCGTCTACGAAGACCTCGATGACGGACTTGTCCAAGAAGACGCGGAGCTTGATACCGTCCTGCCGTGCCGCTTGAGGATAGGGCATCTCTATTCCTCCGACCCAGACCGAGTCGCCATCGTAGCCGATCCTGACGCCGTCCGCGCCATCGTCGGAGCGGCGGACTCGGATGCCCCCGAAGGTCGCTCCGGCCGATTCGATGTCAAGGGTGATCTCAAGGGCGTCGCCGCGCATGTCGAGGACTTTCGCCTGGCCGTCAAGCGTCGTGTCGGGGAAAGAATGACGCTCGCCCCTGAGCATCTCGATCTCCTCGACGGGGGGCTGTCTCGGATGACCGTCCTGCCCGATGGTGAGCAAGCGCGGGATGGCCATACAGCCGTTCCATGCCGCGCCCGCGAACGTGCGCAGGAGGCGTCCGAGAAGGATGCAGCGACCATATTCGTCGTAGAGGATGTTGGTGCCGTAGAAGGTCTTGGTGGGCTCGATCCGTCCGTTCACGCGGTGGGTGAACTGGTAGGTGTCGATGTCAAAGTCGCCGATGTAGTAGTCGACCGGCGTGTAGGGCGACGTGAGCATCACCCAGTCGTCACCCAGCTTGAACAGATTCGGGCACTCCTGGCTTATGTCGGAGGCAAGTCCCCGGTAGGTCCAGTTGAGCAGGTCGCCCGACTCCGACTCCCATATCGGCGTGCCGACTCCTGTTGCTCCCAGGACCATGAAGCTCCTGCCCTGCTCGTAGAAGAAGAAGGGGTCGCGCCACCGCCAGTCGAAGTCGGGGCGGCCATCTCTTTCGATGCTCAGGGCGGGGTTGTCGGGGTACTTCGTCCAGCTGATGAGGTCGTCGTCGCCTATGGCTGCCCACTGCTGGAACGGCTCGGGCACCACTCTGTCCCGACCCCACCTTCTGGTGCAGGTGTAGAGGATTATCGGCTGCCCGTCCCTGTTGAACCCGGCCGTCCCGGAGTAGCAACTCGTCTCCCCGGACTCCGTTGAGGGCCAGATCGCTAGCGGCAGGTGCTCCCAGTGGACGAGGTCGGTGCTGCGGGCGTGTGCCCAGTGGGTGCCGTACCGCGCGTCCGTGTGGAACGGGTTGAGTTGATAGAAGACGTGGTAGTAACCCTTGTGTAGGAGGGGGCCGTTTATGTCGTTCATCCAGCCCGACGGCGGTCCGAAGTGGTAGACCGGTCTCGTCGGATCGGCGGCGGCCTCATCGGCGCGCGCCATCATGGCTTCCATGCCGGGCTGTATTGCGGGGTTTTGGTAGTCCATGCTCGCTCCCACTATTCTGGGCGCACCTACGTTATCACACGGGGGACAGAAGGTGGGCATGTCCACGCGAAGCCTGATTGCGGCATCTCTGCCCGTCAAAGTTCCTCCAGACCCACTTTCAAGGTCTGGTAGGCTCTTCTACACCACCGACAGAAGCAGACGCGAAGGGCGCTCGCGGTCGTGGAAGATTGTCTGGTGCGCCACACGCAACTCTGAGTCCGACCAGAAGTCGGCGCCCGTGTTGTGGTTGCGGTCGAAGTTCGGAAAGTCCGAGCTTGCCACGTCGAGCCTGATGCGATGCCCCTCGCCGAACCGTATGCCGGTCGGACCCAGCCTTATGGTGAGTTCGTAGGGGGTCTCCGGCTCCATAGGTTTTGGATTGTCGTATCCCTCCCTGTAGCTGGTGCGCATGATGCCGTAGCTCAGGTTCACCGCCAGGCCATCCGGACGGACGTCGATCAACTTCGCGGCGAAGTCCGTTTCCGGAGCAGATGTGGCGACCCAGAGCTTGAGGGTGACGGGGCCGATAACGGTGACCGGCCTCTCGATCGGAGGTGTAGCGTATACAAGAATGTCTTCGCGGGCGTCCAGGGGTGACTGGTCCCGCACCGCGGCCTGCGCGCTCAGGTCCATCAGGCTCATGACCGGGTCGCTCGGATCGTAGTCGTAGCGGTCCGGTCGCTCCTCGGACGGCTCAGTGGGAGACAGGACGCCGTCCCCGCCGACAGAGTTGGCGCGTCCGCCGCTGTGGAGGAACAACTCGATCTCCCTTGCGCTGGCCGGGGGCCACTGCTCCTCGAACCGCCACCTGTTCTCGTTCATCACGAATAGCTTCACCGGAGGTTCGGAGCCGATTCCGGTGTCTACTCCCTTGAACCGATAGTCGTACCAACGTGCGATCTCGTCGGCGTAGGTCGTGTCCGCCTCCGGGCCGAAGTCGAGCGGGCCCTGGCGCCGCACGAATGCGCCGCTGTCGTGTCCCCATGGGCCGATCGTGATCCGATGCTGGTCGCGAAGTGCCGCCGGTCCGTTCGCGACCATGCCTGTGTAGTTGTCGATGGTGCCGATCAACCGGTCGTACCAGCCGGTCACCTGACATGTTGGCACCTCGACGCGGCCGTGAATCCTGTCGAATGCCCAGAACTCCTTATTCTGTTCTCTCATGTACCGCTTCAACATAGGGCAGAGCGTGGAGAAGACGCTATCGGGGATGTCGTCCAGGGGCAGCCGCCAGATCCATTTGCCGCGCTCCACCTCGTGCCACTGCAGGTCCGCCTCAGCACGCGTCGACGGACCGCGATCGTCGCCCGCCCTTCTCCTCGCGTCGACCGCCATGTTGTACGTCCACTGTAGGCGGCGGCCAGTCTCGAACACGCCGAAATTGAGGTCGAGAATACGGGACGCCATCCCGCTGGCGAAGAGTGCCTTCAGGTGAGGAGGGGCGGACCCGGCCAACTGCCAGATGCACCACGACGGGTAGGAGTGACCCCACGTGCCGACCTGACCGTCGGTGCCCGGCAGAGTGGCGGCCCACTCAACGGCGTCGTATCCGTCCTGCGCGTCGAAAGTGTCGGCACGATCCTGGAACTGCCAAATGAAGTCTCCCTCCGAGGCGTAGCGGCCTCGTATGTCCTGCACCGCGACGACGTACCCACGGGCGGCGAGATTTCGCGCCGTAGCCGCGTTGGACTCGAACGCCTTGTCATACGGGGTGCGCTGGAGTAGCACCGGGTAGCCGCCGCCTGAGGCTGGGCTGTAGACGTCCGCGCGGAGCACCGTCCCGTCCCGTGTTTCCATCGGAACGTCTTCTCGGACTCTTACATCAAGACCTGCCATCGGTCCACTCCTCTCCGCTTATTCAGATGTGACCGCTCTGCCGGAACCGGGAGCAACCGCGGGGATAGCTCTACCTGAATTCTGTCTCATTCTGCAACATTCTATTCTCCTTTGTAACCGAAATTGATCGAATTTGACCTATAAGAACACATAATCTATATATAGCAAGGCCAAGCAGACCTTGGCTCTGTTTCGAGCACGTGAAAATGTCCCAAAATGTCCCAGTATGTCCCATAAATTCAATAGTCAGCGAAGCGAGGTAGACCTATACCGTCAAACGCGATAGGCTAGGCTCGCCGAAATCCCGATGGAATGAAAGGAAAGGGAATGAGTGAGAGCCACGAGGTAATGTTCTACACCGACGGACGCCATACGAGCGTCTATCTCTACGAGCCGCCGATGGGTGCGCGGCAGTATGTCGAGCCGATAGATGAGCTGCTCGACCTTGGGATCGACACGATCACCTACGCCGTCGGCGACTGCAGCGTGCTGCTGTATGACACCAAGGTGGGCGAGCGTTGGGGCCACAACGTCGACCTGACGGACCACCAGATCTGGTACCGAGCGGGGATGAACGCCGAGCAGATGATCGAGTCGGGAACCGACCCGCTGATGCTGGTCTGCGAGCATGCGAAGAAGCGTGGATTCCAGTTCCTGCCGCACATCCTGCTCAATATGAACCACACGGATCACGGGCGGGTCACGAACTGCCGTGTGGCCGACTTCACGTCGGAGCATCCGGAGTGGCAGGTCGGCCCAGAGCCGGACTACCCGGAGGCGGAGTTCGACAGTCCGGCTCGCCTTTCCTACTCCCACCCTGAGGTGCGGGCGGACCGCCTCGCGGTGATCCGCGAGCTCGTGACGGACTATCCCAGCGACGGCGTGGAGATGAACCTTGACGACTACACTCCTCTCATCGCGAGGAGCGAGGTGGACGAGCATACCGACACCCTGACCGAGTGGATGCGGGATATCAGACAGGCGTGTGACGATGCTGCTGCACAGCAGGGCATCGCAAAGCGATTGGTAGTCAGGATGCCCGGAACGCTGCAGGGGAGTAAGTCGATTGGCCTCGACCTGGAGCGATGGATACGGGAAGAGATCGTCGATACTGTTATCGCCATGCCGGTGCAGGGCGGCTGGGAGAACGACACCGCCCTGCTTCGTGAGATCGTGGAGGCCGCGGACGGCACGAGCGTCAAGGTGCTGGCGGGACACGCAAACAGCCAGGGGCAGACCTCGCGTCTGACCGACTACGCCGCAGCCGGGAACGCCTATGCCGTCGGGGCGCAAGGGGTGTTGTACCACACGTACTATCCCGGTCCGAAGAGGTACCCTTACGATTTCGAGGCGACGGGGCGCATTAGGTTCATGGGCTATCCCGAGATCATCAGCCACATGGACAAGACGTACCGGCTTACGATGCCCGGCTGGCCAAGTTCGATTGGCAAATTCGCCGGACTCGAAGACCAGCTACCGGTGGACCTGAGCCCCGGAGAGCCGGGACGCGAGGTGACGCTCGACGTTTCTGACGACATTGCGGCCAAATCGGACGCCGGGGAGCTGTGGCGGTGCGAGCTACGCGTGCTGCTCGACCAGCGGATGCACACGGACGAGGTTGCCGTCTTCTGGAATGACTGCGAGGTGTCTATCGATGAGCACCGGTGGGCGGACTGGACGTACCAACTGCGTCCGCGACCGGACACCAGCCTGGGGTACAGGCTGCACGTCGATCTGAAGAAGGGACTGCTGCCAGTAGTCGGGACGAACCGTCTCAGGGTCGATCTGCTCACGAAGGACGAGACGCTGATCAAGCCCGTGTCCATCAAGCACGTGGAGATCGTCGTGGAGTACCTGCCGCATCGGAATGCGCTGAGGGAGGACGAGAGGTTCGAGGACTGACTTTCTCTGGGTATATCCGACGGCCGACCCCAACTCAGGGCCAGCATTTTCCGTTCGTGGAGAGCTTGTCGAACCATGAGGGAGGCTTTCACCCTTCGACAGGCTCAGAGCTGGCCCCATACCTGATACAGGGGTGAACGGGTCTTCCTTGTTCGCCTATCCCCGGTTGCCGCCGTAGGTGGAGCGGAGAGGGTCGCCCTCGGTGAAGCGGGTCGCGCGGAGGGGAGTGATGTCGACGGTGGTGGCGTTGCCGGTGGCGATCATCTCTGCGAGGCACTGCCCTATCGCGGGGGCGAGCTTGAAGGAGTGGCCGCTGCCACCGACGGCGAGGTACATGCCCTCGATTCCGGGTGCCCGGTCGACGATCATGCTCCAGTCGGGTGTGATGGTGTAGAGACCCGACCAGCTTGCGATGACCTCGGCGGCGGCGAGGTGGGGCATCCGGCGAGCCAGCCTTCCACCCGCGTCCTCGATAAAATCAGGATCGGCGCGGCGGTCGTAGTCGTCGGGAGAGACCGGCTCGTTCTCTTTCGGGTGGCCGACGCCGATGAGTACGGTGCCGGGGCGCTTTGTGGATCGGAAGTAGATGCGCTCGACCATGTTGGAGACGGCGCGGGCGGGCGCGGATGCTCCTGAGGGGACCTGGAGCATCATCTCCTGTTCGCGGGAGATATCCAACGGGAGATCGAGGCCCGCCATGCGACCTATGGGTCCCGCCCAAGGTCCGGCAGCGTTGACCACGATTGGGCTTGCAATGTCGCCGTTGGGCGTTCGAACACCCGTGACCCTGTCGCCGGACATAGTGATGCCGGTTACAGGAGTGTTGGGATGCACGGATGCACCGGCGTTATGAGCGCTGTCGGCAAACCCTTGGCATAGTAAGTGGGGATCAGCGAATCCGCCGTCCGGTTCATAGGCCACGCGACCGATGCCGTCGGGGTTCAGGCCGGGCAGGTGCTGTTCGGCGGCTTCATCTACTGAAATCTCCCACGTGCGGACGCCGAGTCGCTGCAGCTGCGCCATGTTCTCGACGAATGACGACTCAGCCTCCGGCGGCACAAGGAAGCACCAGCCGGCCTGCGTGAAGACCTCGACGCCGGTCTCGTCAGGGAGGTCGAGGAGTATCTCGATGCTGCGCTTGACGAGCAGGATGCTGACCTCGTTGGAGTAGTGCTGCCTGACGATTGCTGCTGAGTCGCCCGTGGAGCCGGACGCGAGGCTGCCCTTTTCGAGCAGGACGACATCGGTCATGCCGAGCTTGGCCAGGTGGTAGAGGGTGCTGGTGCCGACGGCGCCGCCGCCGATGACTACTGCGTCAACTGTTGTTTTCATGGGGTTACCTAATTGCGGGCCAGTGTGGGATTTCGCCCTTCGACAGGCTCAGGGCGAACGGGGTTTTCTGGATTCCCGCCTTCGCGGGAATGACGATAGGAACTCACTTCCACGGTTCTTGCACAGCCAGAGTACTGAAAGACTGTCAATCCCTCCCCATGAAGGTGCGGAGGGTGCGCATGTCGGCGTCGGGCGGCTTCTCGAACCATCCACGACGCGAGACGGTGGGGACTCCGGCGGCGCGTATGTCGGCCATCATCTCGGCCATCTTGAAGCCCGTCACCATGCCGTCGAGAACGGGCGCGCCGATGACCGATTCGACGTCGGGCAGGTCGTGAGTGAGCACCGATCCGGCGAGGGTGCAGCCGGGTATGACGACCTCCGCTCCATCCTCGTCCACGCACGCCTTCGCCGCCGACACGACGGCCTCAATGACCTCCCCCGCCGGGGTCCTGTCGGGATAGAGGTCGTTCGCGTCGATGTCGAAGGGGCGCTGGGAAGCGAAGTGCTCGTGGAGACCATAGGTCCTGACGAGCGACTCCTGGATCTTGCCGTTCTGGTAGTCGACGGTGACGAGGGAGTAGGTCGAACCCATCATGTGGGCGACCAAAGCGGCCGATTCCAGCGTGGCAGTGACGGGGATGTCGACCAGCTGCCTCGCCTCGTACAGGCCGATGTCAAGGTTGCAGGAGATGAACACCGCATCGTAGCCCTGCTTCTCGGCCTTCATGACCGATTCGAGCGTGCCGTCGGTGCACATGTAGCGGAAGTAGAGCCACTGGTTGTTCCGGAGGGGGTACATGTCGCCGATGTCCACAACATCGAACTCGGTGTCGGGCCGCGCGATCCTCGCGAGGTTGTCCCGACCGTAGAACTCGGTGTCACCGAAGGGATTCACGACGAGGATTTTCATAGAGACGGCCTCCGTCAGGGCGCATACACAATGCCACACTCGCGGACGGGTGTCTATGGGGGTACCCAGGGCAATCGCATCTAAATGAAGTCTTAGACAAGTTATAGAATTGGGGTCAATCTCATGTGGAGAGTGACCCATGGCGAGTAGAGACACAGCGTCCCTGACCGAACACTTTG
>DAOUKG010000050.1:0-51263 GCA_034421575.1 Dehalococcoidia bacterium | reverse complement strand
CCTGCGTCACCTTCGCCACTTTGTTCATACCATCCGCCATCTGATTGTGTCTCTCACTCAGCCTACCGTGCCCCAAACAAAACAATGAGACAGCCTCCGTTCGCGGGAGAGGGAGTAGGAGGATTCACCGCAGAGGGCGCGGAGATCGCAGAGTTAGGAGAAAGGTCGGGATTAGGACGTAAGGGATTCACCGTAGAGGGCGCAGGGATTACACAGTATGGAATCGAAGTGAACGATGACCGGAGAGGTTCTCCCTCCGACAGGCTCAGGGCGTTCGACAGGAACCCCCTCTCTGTATCTCTCCCCCGGCGGGGGAGAGATTGTTGGTACCTGCCGGGACAGGGATTACGATGCGGGCAGGATCTCCTCGATGAGCTCGTTGAGCTTTTCCTCGTTGAGGGGGCCGGCCCACTTGCGGACGATTGTGTGGTCGGCGTCGAGGAAGATGGTGGTCGGGAAGGTCTTGACGTCGTATTCCTTGATGACGGTGCCGGAGGTGTCGGGGCCGACAGCGTAGGTGAGGCCGAACTCCTCGACGAAGTCCTGGCCCTCGTCGACGGAGTCGAGGCCAAGCTGCTGGATGGCGACGAATGCGACCTCGTCCTTGTGGGTCTGGAAGGCGGCCTCGAAGTGGGGCATCTCAAGACGGCACGGGGGACACGAGGGGTACCAGAAGTTGAGGACGATGGGCTGGCCCTCGAAGGTGTCGAGGCTGATGGCCTGGCCCTCCTCGAAGTTCTCGTTGCCGAACGCCTCGAAGCTGAATGACGCGGCGATGTCCCTGCTGCCTTCGTCGGAAGAGGCGGCGTCACTCCCGCAGGCGGCGGCGATGAGAATGAGCATTGATGCGGCGATGATCGAGTAGAGTGTCTTCACGGTCGTTCCCTCCCACGTGCTTCTATAGTATTGGATGCAGGGTGTGGAGGGGAAGATGCGGGAGGGGGAGACGCCGATACAGTTTCTCTCGTGGGCAACTCCAAGGGTGTGGAATGGCGTGTGGCGCACGAGGGAGCTAAGGATGGCATGTCATATGGGCTTGGGGCAGTCTATACAGGCGCTAGCGGTGTTTTGGCGCCGGAAATGAGGAGAATTTTTACGCCATATCGCGCCATTCTGCGCCATTTCAGAACTCCGGCAACCGCCCGGCTTGGGAGTTGTGGAGGGGTGCGCCGGCAACTACGGAGCTATCATAGATCATATATTCGTTTAGGTCAAATGCGGGCGTGACGGCGTACGGTGTGGTTACGGTCGCTTCCGGATGGTTCTGTGGGGTTGGGTGCGGGGTGTGGAGGGGAAGAGGCGAAACCTGTCGAAGTCGTTTAGCCTTAGTCAGGTCAAAGGATAGTCGGATGGACATAATATCGAAATAGCTTCGCATGTCGGCTTTCAGCACATGCGTGACTTAATCTAGGGGTGGTCCTATAATCCTGTCAACGGAACTATACATACTTGGAGCTGGATCATCGGAGGAAGCCCATGCCATCCAAGAACGAGCAGCACAGCCGAGATATAGAGCGGATTGTCAACCGATTCCAAGATCTAGCTGAGACGAACTTCGACGGCAAATTGGAAAGGGCATTCCTTTTCTGGGCAGTTGATACTTACCTTGATCAAGCCGGAAATCGGCCCACAGAAGATGATCTCCTGTCAAACATAACTGATGGCAAAGGAGATTTGGAACTCGATGCTTACTATATAGACGACGAAGAACAGACTGTATATCTCTTTCAGTCAAAATTCAGATCGAGTCCAGACACCCTGAAAATGAAAGATCTTCTCAACTTCCTGGACGTGCCACGAAAACTAACCACTCCTCAGATACTAACCACTATAACAAATGAGCATCTCCTGGAATTTGCTCCTCCCTTTCGGTCATGCCTGCTAGAGGAGTATCGCCTAGAGTTAGTATATGTAACAACGCAACGTTCTACGAAACCTGTATTGGCCAGAGCAGGATTATGGTCAGAAGAGTCGTTGGTTCTAGAAGTGGGAGGCACTTTCATTGATGTAGATCACATGGCTTCAATATGTGACATAAATGATTTGCTACGAATAATCGATTCACTTTCTGAGCACAAAGAAATTGAAATTGGCCTAAAACTCGAAGAGAAGTCTTTTCACTTAGCTTCATCTGGTGGCTTCCGATGTCTCGCGGCGACAATAACATTGGATGAACTTGCTTCGATGTTTGATAAACACCGATATGCTATCTTTCGCTACAATCCACGTGGGCCGTTAGGTAATGCTGGAGTGAACAGAGAGATCCGAGAAAGTTTGAATGATGAAATCAAGAGACCTTTATTTCATCTCATGAATAATGGTTTATCAGCAGTGTGTGCTGCGTTCACAGATCCAAAGGAAGGAGTTGACGGATACACAACAACCGTTCGCGACTTTCAAATCGTCAACGGTTGTCAAACCACCTTTACTGTCTGGGATCATTGGAGACGAGCAGGTGAACTCGAAGATGCCAAGGTGATGTTGAAACTGGTAGAAGGTTCACAGAGTCTTCGGCATTGGATCAGTTCATCCAGTAACAAACAGTCTCAAATGAAAGATTGGGACTTCTTGTTCGACGATGACGACCAGCAAAGACTCCAAAAGGAATTCATGGAACTCGACCCACCTATCTTTTACGAGTTGCGTCGTGGCGAACAAAAGTATGTCGCACAGAACAAAGATGAAAAAGTAGCCATCCGCGACATTGCTCAGGCCACATGGGCATTTCTGGGATCGCCCGGAGAAGCAAAAGATAGACTACGGATGATAGCCCGATCAAGTAACCCAAAGAAGAACCCATACGTCGAAGTATTTCCTGAAGGAGTGAATGCCGAATGGTTACGACTACCTTGGCTCGTATATAAACGGGTTCAAGAAGAATGGAGAGCGTACTACATGGAAACGCAAGAACGAGGGGATTACCGAGAGCATGGGCGTCTCCACATAGTGTGGCTTATTGGGCGAGGATTAATACAACAGCATAGCCTGGGCAATTATAAAGGCATTCCTCGAAGTGAGGCTATTGAGCTCTCCGATTCTATCGACGAATGGTTTCCTCATCTCCACAAGCTTGCAGTTGATACGATTTACGATGTCGTAGACATTAAGACTGAAGCCGCCAAAGAAAACAAGCAAACCATTTCACTAAGGCAACTATTTCGAACTGCCGGCGAGTATGAATCATTCGAATCTAGACACGACAAGAAGTTGACGGAATACCTAAAGACGAATACGTAGCACCATAATGACTGCTTACTTTATGGTGATTATCTCTCACCAACTCAAGTGCAGCATAATCACACCGTCGTTCCATGGCAGGTTGTCTACCCAACTTCGGACAACCTCAATGTCGCGTAGGGACAAATCGTTCTCCGATTCAAACTCGCGCTCCAGTTCCAACATGGTCTCGTGGGTGAGTTCCATAAACGTGTTCTCACCCGTAGCGACGACCCAATCAGCCTCATCTGAATTGTGGTTCAAATGCCAAGCAAAGTCGTATGCGGCCGCAACAGGCCGATTCCGGTAGTTGATCCGCACCACGCCGACGTCCAGTCCCATAAGTCACCTCCTGAGAATTGGGACCAAGCATTCTAGCGGACCTTGTCAAGTCCGTGAGGACCTTAGGCGTCGTCGAGGAGGTGGTGGGTGACGGGACGGTTGAGGGCTTGGGCCAGGGCGTCGAGGGTGCGGAATCGTGGGGAGTAGGAGCCGTTTTCGATGCGGACGAGGGTGACGCGACCGATTCCGGCAGCGTCGGCCAGCTGCTGCTGGGTCATGCCTGCTTGTTTGCGGAGATCGCGGACGCGGTTCCCCATGCGGCTTCTGCCACGTGACGCTGCGGCCTCGGACTGCTCACGATACGCGGGGTCGCAGTAGTGACGAGCGAAGTCCCAAGGAATATCGACCGATTCGCCGTTCGTGGCGCGGAGGATGAGTTCGTGCTGGCTAGGGAGCTCAATACCCTCAAGACGCTGTTGGTCGATTCCCCTGATGTCGGCGAAGGGGATGACGCCGGAACGTCCGTCGGCAAAGGTGATCTCGATGCCGTGAGAAAGGACGCGCGCGGAGTTTATGAGCCGGTCGGCGTTTTTGACTACAACTTCAATGCTCGTGGTCACTATACTCTGGAAAGTATCACTTATGATACATCTAGTCAAGAGGCACGAGCGGCGAAGGCGAGGGCGGCTCGGATGTGCTGCGGCGAGAGGGCCGGGAAGTCGTTGAGAAGTTCGGCTTCGGTCATCCCACCGGCGAGGTATTCAAGCACGTCGTATACCGTGATGCGGGTGCCCTTGAAGCATGGCTTACCACTACGAACGCCGGGGTGTATTTCTATGTATTCGTCTATGTCCTGCATGTGCTCACGGGGTCTCTGTGGGGAAGCGATAGATGGGCAAGGAATAGGCAGGTTCGCCCTCTGCCGCACGCTCGATGCCTCTTGCGGCCTTCTCGGTGAAGATTTCGTCTCCGCAGGTGTCACAGACGAGGGCGGGGACATCTTCGACCACAAGGAGGCTGTCGCCTCGTCGGGCGCTGAACACGACCGGTTTGTCTTGGTAGACCCCTTCGTGGCATAGGGTACATTTGGTCATTAGTTACCTCGCGACCAGTGTCCTGACTCTGAAGTTCGTCGTATTATTCGGCCCAGTCTTGTAGGCAAGGGAAACTGGATTCCGGCCTTCGCCGGAATGACGGATGAACGTCGATGGTTGTCGCACTTATTCAATGAACTTGCGAAACAGGACACTAGCGTCGCCGCAACTCGTCCACGAGGCTGTCGATGGGGACGCGGACTTGGGACATGGTGTCGCGGTCGCGGATGGTGACGGCTTGGTCGTCGAGGGAGTCGAAGTCGACGGTGACGCAGAGGGGCGTGCCGATCTCGTCCTGGCGTCGGTAGCGGCGTCCGATGCTCTGGGCGTCGTCGTACTGGGTGAGGCCGTCGACGACGCCGGATTCGCGGATGAGGTCGTGGACGCGGTGGGCCGTGGGGACGAGGCGCTCGTTGCGACTGAGGGGGAGGACCGCCACCTTGACGGGTGCGATGGCGGGATGGAGCTTGAGGAGGACGCGCGTTTCTGGCTTGCCCTTGGCGCTCATGGTCTCCTCCTCAGTGTAGGCGTCGGAGAGGAAGGTCATGACGGCGCGGTCGACGCCGGCTGACGGCTCGATTACGTAAGGGGTGTAGCGCTCCTTGGCCTGCTCGTCGAAGTAGGTGAGGGACTCGCCGCTGGCGTCGGAGTGGGCCTTGAGGTCGAAGTCCGTGCGGTTGGCGATGCCCTGGATCTCGCCCCAGCCCCAGGGGTAGAGGTACTCGATGTCGTAGGTGGCCTTGGCGTAGTGGGCGAGCTCGTCGGACTCGTGGGGGCGGAGTCGCAGGCGTTCAGGGTCGACGCCGAGCCCGGTGTACCACCCCATGCAGTCGTCGATCCACTTCTGGTGCCATTCCTCGTCGTCGCCGGGCTTTACAAAAAACTCGATCTCCATGATCTCGAACTCGCGGGTGCGGAAGATGAAATTGCCGGTGGTGATCTCGTTGCGGAAGGTCTTGCCGATCTGGGCGATGCCGAACGGGAGCTTGCGGCGGGTGGTGTTGAGGACGTTGTCGAAGTTGACGAAGATGCCCTGCGCGGTCTCTGGCCGCAGGTGGACCTTGTTTTCGTCGGTCTGGACGGGGCCCATGTGCGTCTCGAACATGAGGTTGAACTCCCGTGCCTCGGTGAAGGAGCCGGGCTCGCCGTCGCAGCCGGGGCAGGCGTCGCCCTCGAGCAGGTCGGCGCGGAAGCGTTGGTTGCAATCGCGGCAGTCGACGAGCGGGTCGGTGAAGTTCTCGACGTGGCCGCTGGCGCGCCAGACCTCGGGGTGCATGAGGATGGCGGCGTCGAGGCCGACCATGTCGCGGCGGCCCCACACGAAGGTCTGCCACCAGTGGCGCTTGACGTTGTTCTTGAGCTCGACGCCGAGGGGACCGTAGTCCCAGGTGCTGGCGAGTCCGCCGTAGATCTCGCTGCTCTGGAAGAGGAATCCCCTGCGTCGGCACAGGGAGGTGAGGGTCTGGAGAGTGGTGGAGGCAGGGTTCTGGGAGCTGGGTTCTGGGTGCTGTGTGGAAGGCATAGTGTGACCGAGAAAGTTGAAAGTAATGAGTATTGCGTAGGGAGTAGTATACCTGATGTGGCGTGAGGGGCAGGACGTTTTGGGGCGAGCGGGGGTTACTGCTGTAACTGGGCTAGGACTTTCTCGATATCGGCTCGGAGTGAAGGGGCGTTGGTGAGGGTGAGAGCCTTGTTGAGGTCTTCGATGGCGCGGCGGTTGTTTTCAAGTTCCTGATAGACAAGTGCTCTGTGGTAGTAGAGGTAGAAATTGTCGGAGGTAAGCCCGAAAGCCAAATTGAATTGCTCCAATGCCCTGTTGTATTCGCCTAACTCCTTGTAGGCAAGAGCCTTGCCGTAGTAGGGGTTGAACGTGTTCGGATCAAGCTCGATGGCCCTGTCATAGTCTTCGATCGCGCGGCGGTACTCGCCCAGCTCAACATAACTGTACCCTCTGTTGTGGTATACGGCGGCGTCATCGGGATCAAGCTCGATGGCCCTGTCGTAGTCCTCGATTGCACGGCGGTACTCGCCCAACTCATCATAGCTGTACCCTCTGTTGCGGTATGCGGCGGCGAAGTTGGGATCAAGCTCGACGGCCTTGTCATAGTCCTCAATTGCTCGATGGTGCTCACCTAGGCCACCGTAGGCCATCCCTCTGTTGGTGTGGACATCAGCGTAATTGGGATCAAGCTCGATGGCCTTGCCGTAGTCCTCGATTGCGCGACGGTATTCGCCTACATCGTAGTAGGTACTCCCTCTGTTGACGTAAGCGCTGGCGTATTTGGGATCAAGCTCGATGGCCCTGTCGTAGTCTAAGAGTGCGGGAAGGTACTCACCTAAATCACCGTAGGCAATCCCTCTGTTGTAGTATGTGTCGGCGTGTTTGGGATCAAGCTCGATGGCCCTGTCGTATTCCTGGATTGCAAGGCGGTACTCGCCCGCATTACGATAGTCAAGTCCCCTGTAGAAGTGGGCTTCGGCGGCTTCTTCCCTGTCCTTATCTGCGGGGAGATACTCGACCGATTCCTGGTCGTCGGATCCCCTGTTGGAGGAGTCTTCCCCACATGCGGCGGATAATAAGAGGACCGTGCATACTGCGGCGTAGGCGAATAGGGGGGCGAATTTCATTGTGGGTCGCCTCCGTTTGGCGAGTTGGCTGCTGTACGAACGGGGATAGGCACAGCAGCTAACTCGAAGGCACCAGTCTTGCGATTCAATTGCCCTTCGACAGGCTCAGGGCGAACGTGGTTTCTTGTGCGATCTTGTGCACCTCTTATCCATTTGGAGGCAACAACGCCCTCACCCCAGCCCTCTCCCTCATCCGGGAGAGGGAGATGTTAGTCAATCGCCTCTGGCGCCGGCGATGTCACGGCGCATGAAGATGTAGAAGGAGGCCGCGAGCAGGACGGCGGTGTATACGAGGATGACGAGGAAGGCCTGGAGGGCGTCGGACGACTGCTCAACCGGGGGCCCCCCGTCAGAAACTTCCACCTCAACGAGTGCAGTTGCGTTCCAGGTGTTGACGCTTGCAACGAGGAGGTAGTCGGTAACGTTGGAGAGCGTGTCGTTGAGATTGAGGATTGGCGAGAGGATCGCTTCTACCAGGTAGTACCCGATGGATACGGCTATGCCGACGGCCGTGGAGGAGGTGAGCACGGTGAGGAAGACGCTGATCGCTATGAAGGGCAGCAGCGAATAGACGATTTTCAGGTACTCGACAACGATGTCCAGCCACGTACCCGGATCGGCCAGTTCGCCCGTCTCGTTCGGCGGGATGACGGCGGCGATGAAGCTGGACACGACGGCAAAGAGGGCGATGATGATGAGCACGTCGGAGCAAAAGCGCAGGAGCAAAAGGAGCTTGGCGGAGAGGAGCTGCCAGCGGCCGGTGCCCCTGGTGAGAACGTTGCGCAGGGTGCCCCAACCGTACTCACTGCCCATAACGGAGGCTGCGAGAACCATGATGAGGAGAGGGCCAACAGACGAGAAACCGCCGATTGCTCCGGTGATGCTGTCGGGGAGAGTGAATCCCTTGCGAAAGTCGTCGCGGGGCTGGAGGTTGTCACACGCGCCCTCGCCGAATGAAGCCTCCACGTTTCCTAGAAATTCCTGTCGCTGCTCTTCCGAGAGCTGATCGAGCTCCGGAGGCGTGCGGCCATTGATATAGTCCGCACATGTCATTGACACGGATATGGTCTGGCCGTTTTCATCCCATGCCTGGCTGTATGAGGAGGAACCGCCGCCCAGTACCTGTTGGACCGTATCATTGTGGTAGGCAAAGTAGCTGGCCCAGAGGCCCAATTGGGAGAGGAGGATGGCGATGGCGAGGAGTATCCAGGGCATCCAGCGCCGTTGGAGCTTGAACCACTCCCATTTGGTGAGTCGGAGGACGTGGGTAATCAGCATGTTATGGGTTCCTTCATCCTAAGATGTTGGTAATGCAGGTGAATTCTCGTTGACGGGACTCTCTGGATTCCGGCCTTCGCCGGAATGACGGTGGGCGGTTGTTGCTATGGAAGTGCAATTAAGGTTTTGTGCCAACGTAACGATGAATTGACGTTCCGGGTCGTCACTCGCCATTGTCGCCGGTGACTTCGAGGAAGTAGCTTTCGAGGGACTTCTGGCCGGTTGATATGTTGGTGACAAAGACTTCGGAGCGTCCGAGGACGGTTGACAACTCAGGCGCGCGGTCGCTCGACGCACCGACGACGACTTCGTCATCTTCGATCTTCACGTCGTCGATCCAGTCGAGTGCGGAGATGACCTCGACGGCCTTGTCATTGTCGGTGGTCTGAAGTCGAATCTCGTCTTGGGACCGGAGCAAGTCGGCAACGTCGCCCTGGGCGATGAGCTTGCCCCTGGACAGGATGGCCACGCTGTCGCATACCTGCTCGACCTCGTGGAGGAGGTGGCTCGACAGGAGGACGGTCCTTCCGCCGGTGCCGAGGCTGCGGATGAGGTCGCGGACCTCCGCCATGCCAGCGGGGTCCATGCCGTTGGTCGGCTCATCGAGGAAGAGGAGCTCGGGGTCGCCGAGGAGGGCGTAGGCGAGTCCGAGGCGCTGCTTCATGCCGAGTGAGTAGGTGCGGAATTTGTGGTCTCCCCTGCCCGTCAGCCCGACCTTATCCAGCAGGCCGTCGATGTCGTCCGATGAGCCTCGCCCGGAAATGCCTTGGAAGTAGAGGAGGTTTTGCCGTCCGGTCATGTAGGGATAGAAGGAGGGTGACTCGATGATCGCGCCGACACGGTGCAGGGCTGAATCAAGTCCGTCGGAGGAGCCGAAGAGGTTGAAGCCGCCGGAGGTGGGGCGCACGAGACCGAGCAGCATGCTCATGGTGGTGGTCTTGCCGGAGCCGTTGGGGCCGAGCAGGCCGAAGACGTGGCCGCGCGGGACGGACATCGACAGACCGTCGACAGCGACGATGCTGCCATAGTGCTTGGTGAGCGAGGTGGTCTCTATGACGTGGCTGGGTGATGCCATGTTGTTCTCCTACGGGGACAGGCGTGTTACGTGATTACTACAACTAACGTAAGGGTATTCTATCACGAGATGTCAAGTGGGTGGAAAAGGGTCCTGTTCGAGGGGGTTCTGCCATTATGTTGAAGGTGCTCGTGCTTCGACAGGCTCAGCACGAACGTTACAAGAGGTGATATTGAATGTCCATGAACGATGATGAGGCTATAACGCAGAAGGAGACGCGAGGTTAGGCAGTGTTCTCACGGTATGGCGGACGTGGTAGGCTAGTCCCATTCGAAGCCCTACGTGTGAGGTGACGCATGAAGATCACCGATATCGAGTGCATACCGATCCATCCGGCGTTGGCGAAGCGGTACGACAACGCGGCGGGTCGAGGACGGATGGGCGGGATAGACTGCCGCCTGGTGTTCAAGGTGAAGACCGACGTGGGCATCGTGGGGTATGGCGACTATGACTGGCCGGGGCCTCCCCCGCCCGCCTCCATGTACGAGCACCTGATCGACCGCAACCCGTTCGACTTCATGATGAACGACTTCAACCTGGGTCTCGGGTCGGCCTTGTACGACGCCATGGGCAAGTACCTTGAGGTTCCCGTTTACAAGCTGCTGGGCGAGAAGGTGCGGGACAGGATGACGGTCGCGGCGTGGACGAGGCCGTGCCCCGCAGATGTGTTCGCTCAAGAAGTGCAGCGTTCGCGGGACGAGGGGTACATGGTGTTCAAGATGCACACCAACGCGTCGTACGACCCGCTGGAACAGGCTGCAGCGGCTTCGGACCTCGGTCTCCCGACGGGGTTCAAGATCCACTTCGACTTCAACGGTGGCGGCAGGACGGTTGCCGCCGTCAAGCCTCTCATCGCCGAGATGGAGCGCGACTATCCCATCGTGGGGTTCATCGAGGACCCCCTGCCGAGGGCGGACTTCGACGGTTGGAGGGAGCTCAGACACCATACGAATCTGACGATTGTGCATGGAGGCGTTCCCATAGGCGGAGGGTACCCGGAGACGGCTCACGGGGTGGCCGACGCGTACATGATGGGGCACTCGGTGGCGGACATCATGACGCGGGGGATATTGGCGTCGAAGGCGAACGCACAGATCATCCTACAGCTCACGGGCGGAACGCTTATGAAGGCCATGACGCTGCACCTGGCAGCGGTTCTGCCTAGCGCAAGCGGGCATTCGATAAACCTCGACGACCAGTACGAGGAGGACATCACCACGGAGCGCATCCCCGTGAGCGAGGGCCTGTCCCCCGTGCCGGAAGCGCCGGGGCTTGGACTCGAGGTCGACGAGGAGATGCTGAAGAAGGTCGCTGCGAACAAGCAGATGATCGAGAATCGTCCAAGGATGATCGGCATCCTGAAGATGCCGGGCGGGACGACGTACCACACGCCGAGGAATCCCAATCCGCGAATCATCACAGGCAGGGAGGAAGGGACAATCCGGGGGATCGACTTAGAACGCTGGGAGGACGACGGGAGCGAGGAGTTCGAGGCTGCGTATCGGAAGATGAAGGCCGAGTGGGAGGCAAAGGGGGTCGCGGTCACCGACTAGGAAAGGAACATTCACCGCAGAGAACACAGAGACCGCAGAGAGTAAGAGAATATTACGTGGGGCGTGTGGGGATGGAATGTTTGCAGGTGACTCTATTCAAATGCTGCTTGCGATTGACATAGGGAATACGAATATCAAGATCGGGGTATTCGCCGACGAGGCGGGCGACGACCCGTACATGCCTGCGGCGTCGTGGCGCATCAACACGGAGCGTGGTCGGACTGCGGACGAGTACGGCTTGATGATGTCGGACATGCTGCCGACGCGGGACCTGGACGCGCGCGAGGTGACCTCGGTGGCGATGTGCAGCGGGGTGCCATCGCTGACTGCGGCATTCGTCGAGGTGAGCGAGAACTACTTTGGGCAGTCGCCACTGGTCGTCGGAGCGGGCGTCAAGACGGGCGTCAAGATCCTGTACGACAATCCCAGGGACGTTGGGGCCGACCGGATTGTGGATGCTGCGGCGGCGCTCAAGCTGTACGGCGGACCGGCCATCGTCGTGGACTTTGGGACGGGGACGGTGTTCGATGCGACGACGAAGGACGGCGAGTACCTCGGAGGGGCGATAGCACCCGGCATTCACGTCGCGGCGGGGGCGCTGTACCAGGCGGCGTCCCAACTCCGTCACGTCGAGCTGGAACGGCCTTCTACGGCCATAGGACGGAATACCATCCACGCGCTGCAGTCTGGGCTGGTGCTTGGGTACGCCGAGATGGTGAAGGGAATGGTCGCGCGATTCGACCGGGAGCTGGGTGGAGGATCGAAGGTGATCGCGACGGGGGGGCCGGCGCACCTCATGGCTGAAGAGACGGGCGTCTTCGACGTGGTGAACGATAATCTGACGATGGCGGGGCTGAAGATCATCCATGAGATGAATGTGCCGGGGATGTAGGGTTGAGGGCGGGTTTCTGGGTGATGGCGTCAGGCAAGTCTATCGTGTTGCTTGTCGGACGGGGTGACATGGAAATGACGAGCCGTCAGACCCTAAACCTCTCTGGATACCGGCCTTCACCGGTATGACGGCTGCGTAAAGGTCTCAGAACTTGGGACGTGTTTTCCCTTTCGCGGGTGAGGATGTTCGCCGTACCATATAGCTAGATGATAGGTACGCGTGTGCGGGGGGAGTCGTTTCGATGCCGCGTCCGTTTCGGGACAAGAACATCGTTCTCGGTGTGACGGGGAGCATTGCCTGCTACAAGGCTGTCGACCTGGCCAGCAAGCTTTCGCAGGCGGGCGCTCGCGTGGATGTCGTCATGACGGAGAGCGCGACGAAGTTCGTCTCGCCGATAACGTTCCGTAGCATCACACACCGGCCCGTCGTGACGGACATGTTCGACCCGGAATCTGAGCTTGGCATTCATCACGTTGCGATCGCCGAGCGGGCAGACCTCGTGGTCGTCGCTCCGGCTACGGCGGACTTCGTCGCCAAGGTCGCAAACGGCCTGGCGGATGACGCACTCGGCACGACGATTCTCGCGACTACTGCGCCTATCCTGATTGCTCCCGCGATGGACGGGCACATGTATGAGAACGCCGCGACACAGGAGAACATCGAGAGGCTTCGTGGACGTGGCGTGGCCTTTGCAGGGCCTGCGTCGGGGCACCTGGCGTCGGGGCTATCGGGCAAGGGACGTCTGCTGGAGACTCCTGAACTGCTTGGGCACATCGCGTTGGTGCTGGGGCGAAACGGCGACCTCGCAGGACGAAGCGTGGTTGTGAGCGCCGGGGGAACGCAGGAGGCCATCGACCCGGTGAGAATCATCACCAACCGTTCTTCCGGGAAGATGGGGTACGCGATTGCGGAGGCGGCACGGGACAGGGGCGCAAGGGTTACGCTGGTAACCGCGCCGACCGCTCTCGACGATCCGACGGGCGTTGAAATTCTGCATACATCCAGTGTGGCTGAGATGCGTGACGCCGTTCTTAGAGCGTGTGCGGGGGCAGACGTGCTCGTGATGGCGGCTGCGGTGAGCGACTACCGACCCGCCGAGGTGGCCGCTCAGAAGATCAAGAAAGAGGCTGACGACGAGGGGATGGTCCTGCAGCTACTCAAGAACGAGGACTTCTTCAAAGAGGTGCCTGCTGACGTCTTGCGGATAGGCTTCGCAGCGGAGACGGAGTCGCTGGTCTCCAATGCTCAGGCGAAACTGAAAGACAAGGGCCTTGATCTGATAGCGGCTAATGACGTGACGGAGGAGGGCAGCGGCTTCGAGGTGGAGACGAACAGGGTCACGTTGATCGACCGCGAAGGGCGGACCGAAGAGCTTCCCCTGATGGACAAGTACGAGGTGGGGCACCGGATACTCGACCGTGCGGTGGAATTGATGGGGTAAATGGGCTACGGGGGGTTGCCCTTCGACAGGCTTTCAAGTAACTGCTCAGGACAGGATGAAGATTCACCGCAGAGAACACAGAGAGCGCAGAGGGGATAGGAGGGCCTTCGACAGGCTCAGGCCGAACGTGTTTCCTCGTAGCCACACGGTAGTTACTGACACCCCGGCATGACCCTAAACCCGGGGCATAACGCTGCTCAGGGCGAGCGGATTCGTTGCTATTTTCGTCACCTAGTCCAGGTCGAATGGTTCGTATCATGGCGATAGGGAACATTGACACGGTTTCGTTGGATTGCTAGACTTGCTGCAAGTATGAGGACGAATGGTCTTACCTGCGCCTGTATGAAGGGTCCGAGGGGCCGCGTATAGACGTTTGTCCAAGTAGAAAACGCAATCTATCTGCCCCGCTCCAACACATGCCGAGCGGGGTTTTTCGTTATCAAGAGGAGCACAGATCATGACGACCACCGAATTCAAGCAGAGGACCGCCGGCATCATCGACGTGATGCCGGAGGAGATCGACGACTTCGAGCTCCAGGTACAGCGGTTCCAGGCCGGTGAGTTCGATGAGACCGAGTTTTTGGCGTACCGGCTGAAGCAGGGCGTCTACGGTCAGCGCCAGCCGGACGCGCAGATGATGCGAATAAAGATACCGTTCGGCGGATTGAAGGCCGACCAGCTTGACGCGCTCGGCGTGGTCGCGGCAAAGTTCGCCCCGTTGAACAAGGGGCACGTGACGACTCGGGAGAACATCCAGTACCACCACGTGAAGCTGGAGGACGCGGCGGACGTGATGCGGGTGCTCGGCGAGGTGGGACTGACCACGAGGGAGGCTTGTGGGAATACGATCCGCAACGTTACCGGATGCCAGTTGGCGGGCGTGTGTTCGGATGAGCAGTTCGACGTAACGCCGTACGCGGCGGCCTATGCACGGTACTTCGTGAGGCACCCGTACACACAGGCGCTACCGAGGAAGGTGAAGACGGCGTTCTCCGGCTGCGCGCGGGACTGCGCCATCACGGGCATCCACGATGTCGGGTTCATCCCGAAGGTGGAGGGCGGCCAGCGCGGATTCGAGATCAGGGTCGGCGGCGGCACTTCAATCATGCCGAAGATCGCGCCGACGCTCTATGACTTTGTTCCGATGGACGAGTATCTCAAGGTCACGGAAGCGGTGATCCGCATCTTCCATCACACGGACTGGCTTCGCAAGAACAAGATGAAGGCGCGTATCAAGTTCCACATCGCGCAAGTCGGCATTGACGCGTTCCGCGAGCAGGTGGAGGAGGAGATGAGGGGCGATTGGGCGCAGAGGTCGTTCGATCCCACGTCTCTGCTGTTCATCGAAGACGAGTCGGTGGACGCTCCGGCCGTGAACAGCGTGTACCGCAACGGGTCGACTTCGTCGGAGTACGAGCACTGGGTGGAGACGAATGTCGTCGACCAGAGGCAGACGGGATACAAGGCCGTTAACGTGAAGCTCTATCAGGGGGACATCCAGGCGGACCAGTTCCACAAGCTTGCGGACATGGCGCGGACGTATGCCGGAGGCAGGGCCCGGATCACGCATCAGCAGAACCTGACGTTCCGATGGGTTCCCGAGGGAGCGCTGCACGCCCTGTGGGAGGACCTGAACGAGATCGGTTTCGGCCAGTCCGGAGTTCACGAGATCAGCGACGTGGTGTCCTGCCCGGGCACGGACAGCTGCAAGCTCGGCATCACCTCTTCCATGGGGCTGGGCCGCGCGGTTATGGACAAGATCGAAGGGATGGAGATCGACGACCCGCTGACGCGCAGGATGCACGTCAAGATGAGCGGGTGCCCGAACGGCTGCGGCCAGCATCACGTGGCGGACATCGGGTTCCACGGCGCGGCTTCGAAGGCGCCGGGAGGCCAGGTGCCGGCATACGAGCTCTTCCTGGGCGGAAGCTACGAGGAGGGCGACACGCGCATAGGACTGAGGACGAGGACGAAGGTGCCGGCCAAGCGAGTTCCGGACGCTCTCGAAAAGGTGATCAAGTTCTACTGGGCGTACCGCGAACAGGGTGAGGAGTTCAAAGAGTTCGCCGCCCGGCTTGGGCCCAAGGAGTTCGAGCCTCTCCTCCAGGAGTTCAAGGAGGTCGGGGAACTGAACCGTGACACGCTCCAGGAGTACATCGACTGGGACAAGACGGTGAAGTACAAGCTCGAACGCGGAGAGGGCGAGTGCGCGGTGTGAGGACACTCCCCTAGCCTGTCGGTGTCGTTGAAGGTCAATAGATGAAAAGAAGAGGCCCCGCAAATTGCGGGGCCTCTTTCGTTAAGTCTTACCGGTTGGAGTGGGACTACTGAAGTCGTTTGCGGAGCTTCTCCCAGAGTGAGTTGTCACCTTGGTATTCGATGACGTCGCCACGCCAGCGCTTCTGGACGGGCTTGGGCTTGATGAAGAACAAGGCGTATCCGACGATGAAGAGGATGAAGCCGAGCCACGCGAGGATTCCGACGACGCCAAAGCCGGGTGTGGCGAGATTGAGAACGAGGGCCGCCAGGAGGATGAGCACAGCCCCGAGCATGATCCGGCCGGGCGTGACGGAGAAGGCGCTGCCGCCGATGGACTGCTTGAAGTACTCCCAGGCGAGCCGGCCAATTCCCAGCTTCCGGCTACGCTTGGGGGGATCGCTCAGGCCGAGGTCACCGGCCTGTTGCAGGATCTCCTCGATTTCTCTCTGGTACTTCTGCGGCATGTGGTCACTCTTGGGTCGAAAGGGCCGGTTGGAAGCGGTCCCTACTCGGATACTCTGCTGCCGCGTTCAACTTTGCGTCCTGCCTCTCATTGAATCGTACTTATTTGGCTTGTGTGGTGTCAAGAGTTGACTCTCTCCGTCGGCCAGTTAAATCAACCGCAGAGGTCGGGGAGACCGCAGACGGAATCCATCGGACACGCCAGCAAGAATACGGCCTCATCACACCCAAATGGCATAACAACCCGACTGACTTTGAAGAGCGGCGCGGCGTTGACCTGATTTGTGGCAGGACGTATAGTAGCGCAGTCCATCGGGGCCGGGGCGAATGGACGAGAAATCAATGGGGTCTTGATAATGGGAAATCGAGTTGGTGAGCACACGTATGAGCCGGTGGAGGGCTGGGGAACGCTGCCGGAGGGGTATGAGTTCTTCCAGGTGGCGGGCATCGCTGCGGACAGCGACGACAACATCTACCTGTTCACCCGGAGCGACCACAAGGTGATGGTCCTCGACCGGGAGGGGAATTTCCTCAGGGCATGGGATGTCGGGTTCAAAGAGCCGCACGGGATGACGATTGGGAACGACGGGAACCTCTACTTCGCGGACATGGGCAGTCACACGGTTACAAAATACTCTCCGGACGGCGAGCTTCTGATGACGCTGGGCAACAAGGACCAGCCTTCGGACACGGGCGGAGAGGTCGAAAAGTTCCTGGTAGCGAAGGCTGCAGGGCCGTTCAACCGTCCGACCGGTATTGCGGCGAATGAGTCGGGTGAGATTTTCGTCTCGGACGGATATCTGAACGCCCGTGTTCACAAGTTCGCGGCGGACGGGACGTACCTGCTTGCATGGGGAGCGCCGGGCAAGACGGACCCATCGCACTTCCATAATCCGCACGGGATCGGCATTGATCCAACGGGCCGGGTGGTCGTGTGCGACCGCGAGAACCACCGGCTGCAGCTATTCGACCAGGACGGGAATTTCCTCGAATTCTGGACGGCGGACTTTCGTCTGCCGACCTCTGTCAGCTTCGGGCCGGACGACACTGTACTGGTGACGGAGCTAGAGTCACGGTTCAGCATTCTCGACAGTGATGGGAACCTGATCGGGCGCTGGGGCGGCGAGGAGAGCCGGACGCCGGGACAGTTCGTGGCGCCGCACTGCGTCACGGTCGACTCGCATGGCGACATCTACATCGGCGAGGTGCTCGAAGGCCAGCGTGTGCAGAAGTTCGCGAGGGTGTAGGTACGCCCGTTCCTGCGTCTCGACCCCGACATGGAGACTCACCGCAGAGAGCACAGAGTGAGGAACGAAGTCATCTTGGCGGCAATTAGTGACACTCTGCCCGGCTCCGCTCGGCCTGAGCCTGTCGAAGGCCACTCAAGGGGATGAAAACCGGAGTAGTCTCTCTCGTTGTTGCCTGCCGGGGACTGGATTCCGGCCTCCGCCGGAAAGACGGTAACCGAGTTGGGCATCCCCTTTCAAAGCTGGATTGGGTGACGAGTCAGTTGTTCCCTGATATGATGCGCTGACCGAATTTTGAACTACGAACCGTTAAGGAGTGAGGGATGGACGGCGACACCGCAATAGCGAAGATTCTGAAGGCCGAGGGCGTGGAGTGGGTGGCTGCCTTTCCGGCACAGACCCTGATCGATGCCGTGGCGAAGGAGGGGATACGACCCATCATCACGCGGCAGGAGCGTGCGGGCGTGAACATGGCGGATGGGTACAGCCGCATCATGAACGGCCGCAAGATTGGCATATTCACGATGCAGCGCGGACCGGGTGCGGAGAACGCCTTCGGCGGCGTGGCGCAGGGGTTCGCGGACAACGTGCCATTCCTCGTGCTGCCGGGGGGACATGATCGCAATCGATTCGGCGTTCACCCGGGCTTCGACTCGGTGAGTCACTACGGCGGGATCACCAAGTGGAGCGGATACATCAGCGACGCGACTCGCATCCCTGAGATGTTCCGGAGCGCCTTCACCCAGATGAAGCACGGGCGACCCGCCCCGACGATGATCGAGACTCCGTCTGACGTCGCGATGGGGGAGTATCCTGGCGAACTCGACTATCGACCCGTGAAAGTGCATCGGTCGTCGGCCGACCCGGACGTGGTACGCGAAACGGTGACCGAGCTCCTGAAGACCAGCGCTCCGATGATGTACGTGGGCCAGGGCGTCCACTACGCGGAGGCATACGATGAGCTCATCGAGTTCGCGGAGTTGACGAATATCCCGGTGATGACAACGCTGGCGGGGAAGAGCGCCTTCCCGGAGAGCCACGCGCTGGCGCTTGGGACGGGGGGCAACTCCGGGACGCTGATGGTGCACCACTACCTGCAGAAGACCAACTTCGTGCTGGGAGTCGGCGCGAGCTTCACGAATACGCACTTCAACGCGCCTGTGCCCCAGAACGTGCCGCTGGCGCAGATAACCAACGCCGTCGAGGACGTCAACAAGGACCACGAGATCGACTACGGATTGATCGGGGACGCCAAGCTGGTGCTGCGGCAGTTGATCGAAGAGGTCAAGCGGCAGACCGGCGAGAACGGGCGGGGCGACGTGAACGGCGTGATCGAGGAGGTTGCGACGGTCAGGGCAGAGTTCATGAAGGAGTGGGGCCCGCACCTGACCTCCGACGAACTTCCGATCAGCCCGTACCGTGTGCTCACCGAGCTAAAGAGGGTGGTCAATCCCGACAACTCGATTGTGACGCACGACTCCGGCTATCCGCGGGAGCAGTTCGTCCCGTTCTGGCCATCCAACACACCGCACTCCTACATCGGCTGGGGCAAGTCGACGCAGCTTGGTTACGGCCTCGGGCTGGCCCTGGGGGCAAAGCTGGCCGCGCCGGAGAGACAGGTCATCAACGTCATGGGAGACGCTGCGTTCGGCATGGCGGGTCTGGACATCGAGACGGCAACGAGGGCGGAGATCGGCATCATGACGATCGTGCTGAACAACGGCGTGATGACGCACTACGACAGCCACATGCCGTACTCCAGCGTGAAGTTCGACACGAACAAGTTCGGCGGCGAGTACGCCAAGGTGGCCGAGGGACTGGGGGCGCACGCCGAAATCGTCGAGACGCCGGACCAGCTCGTGCCCGCCTTCCAGCGAGCGGTGGAGGCCAATAGGAACGGTCAGCCGTCGCTTGTCGAGGCAAAGACGAAGGCCGAGGAGACGGTGGCGCACTACTACCGGTAGGGCGTGACGAAGCTCACCGCAGAGGACGCAGAGAGCACGGAGAGGGGGTCTTGATGGCCCCCTCTCAGTATCTTTCCCTAGTCTTTCAGCAAACTCTCTACCGGGAGTAACTGTTCAAACTTCGTGAGAGCGCACAACGCACACAGCACAGTCATACCCGCGAAAGCGGGTATCCATAAGGGTGGGGGTGTTCTGTCTCACCAACTCTGAACAGTTACTACCGGGAATGGCCGCTTTACAGCGTTGAGACAATGGTGTAAGCTTAGTCTAGCTTAGCTAAATTTGAGGTGCTCAAATGCAGGTGAATATGCACGCGGCGAAGTCGCAACTCTCCCGGCTTGGTGAACTCGCGTGGCAGGGAGAAAAGATCGTCATTGCGAAGGCGGGGAAGCCGTACTTGGACCTCGTCCCACATCGGGGAGAGGAGCGCAAGTTGGGCGCGCTGAAAGGGAAGATCCGCATAGCGCCGGACTTCGACGAAACGCCTCCCGAGGTCATTGAGGCGTTCGAGGGCAGGTAGTGCAGCGCCTCTTGCTGGATACCAGCGTGGTGCTGCGCGCTCTTGAAGACCACCCGGACCTGGCGCCGTCCGTCCGCAGCGCCATCATCGATCCCGACAACGAGGTGTTCTTCAGCGCCGTCAGCATCTGGGAGATCGCCATCAAACGATCGATCGGCAAGCTCGATGCCCCGAAAGGCATAGCGTCCTTGCTTGAAGAGTCGGGGTTTTCCGAGCTTGCCATCACCTCGCTCCACGCTGAGCAGGCGGACGGTCTTCCCCTGCACGACCGGGACCCCTTCGACAGAATGCTCGTTGCCCAGGCGCAGGCGGAGGGACTGAGCATCGTCACGTCGGACTCGCGCATTCCTCTGTATGGAGTGCGAACGATTCAGGCTTGAGGCGACGGAATGACGGATTTTAGCTACGGGCGCACGTGGTATCACGGCTCTCAGCAGAGACTGACGACGCTCCGGACAGGGAGTTCCATCACGCAAAACAGGGGCGTGGCAAAGGCGTTTTCTCACAGGCCCTCACTGGTCGCAATGTCGTATGGGGGCGAGGGCGAGCCTCAACCCGATGAGTGGAAGGTTAGGCACAACGGCGTCACGCTCGGATATCTGTATGCCGTTGCGGATGAGATCGGACCAGATGACGTGCGTCCGCATCCCGACCCGACAAATACCTCTCGCTGGGAGTGGCTAACGAACCAAGAATTGAAGCTGGAACTCATCGAGGAGACTGTTGTAACCGCTAGCGAGAGGATGACGGACGAAGAGACCGCGGCGTTGGAGCGAAAGCAAAAAGAGAAGGGTGAGTTGTCGTTCGCGGAGTCATCGGATTGATCGATATGAAGCGTGACGAACTCGTCGAGGCGTGGCTGTGGGAGGAGCGGCAGCCCTTCGTTGGGTGGGATTTTTCGTATCTGAAGGGCCGGATCAGGAGTGAGAGGGAGCCCTGGTCGTATCTAGACCGTGCAGCCGAACTGATGGGGAATGCGTCGGCGGCGATCGATATGGACACGGGCGGCGGCGAGAAGCTGTTGAGCCTTCGAGACCACTGGCCGGCGCGGGTTGTGGCAACGGAGGCCTATGCTCCGAATTTCGATCTGGCGAGTGAGCGGCTTTCTCCGCTTGGCGTCGAGGTCGTGAGGGTCGCGGTGTCTGAGACCGGAACGATGCCTTTCGCGGACGGCGAGTTCGATCTGGTGCTGAACCGTCACGCGGACTTCAATTCGAGCGAAGTGGCGCGTGTCCTGTCGCCGCGCGGGACGTTCCTGACTCAGCAGGTGCACGGGATGTCGCTGTGGGACCTGCAGGCGGCACTCGACGCGGCTCCTGAGTTCCCGGACGCCACGCCGGAGAAGTACGTTCCGATGCTGAAGGAGGCGGGACTTACGATCGTAAGTCTTGAGGAGTGGGAGGGTCGGATAGTCTTTGGGGACGTGGGGGCTATCGTCTACTACCTGAAGGCGATCCCCTGGGAGGTGCCGGGGTTCACGATGAAGACACATCTACGGTACCTGCTTGCCCTCCAGGAGCGGGTTGATCGGGGCGAGGAGCTTGGGTTCCACACGGCGAGGTATCTTATCGAGGCGAGGAAGGCAGGGAGCTAGACCCCATCTCTGAATTTCTCCACCGGCGTGAGAGATTTTGGGGTTCAATGCTCCGACTCAAGTGCGCCCACGAATCTTCTCGGCGTTCTTGAGGGCTTCGCGGGCGGAGAGTCTGCTGATGCGGTCGCGGTTGCGGGCGACGTAGTTTTCGACGGTGGGCAGGTCGGTCCAAGCGAGGGAGCGGAGGGCCCAGCCTATTCCCTTTCGGATGAAGAAGTCGGGGTGCGAGAGGTTGGGGTCGATGCAGTCGAAGAGGAGTGCCAGGTCGGTCTCGCCCTTGCGATTTATCTGGCAGATGATGGACGATCTACGCTTCCACATATTGTCGTCGAGGCTCCATGATCGCATGTGGCGGGCCATGTCGTTCGGATATCGTTCGAGAAGCTCGCGGAGGCGGTGGGTGGCAACCTCGTCCACGTAGTCCCACCACGCGCCCGTGACGACGAACTCTTCGAGCATGGGCAGGATGTCGGGGGTGCGGTGGTCGCGGTACTGCGGCGCGCCCGTGATATCGAGGGCGACGTAGCGCTCCTCGCGGTATCCGGCATTGCGCCAGAGCTCGAGGACGCAGTCCTTCCACGCTTGCTTGTCGGCTAGCAGGCTGCTCTTGAGGACCTCTCGCAGCAGCTTGCGTCGGGCGGGTTTCTGGACGCCGCGAAAGGGCATCTCCGACTTCATGTAGGCCCTCATGCCCTCGGCCTTGTCGGGGTTGGCGCTGTCGGCGAGGGCCTGCCGGATGTCTAGCACAAGCTGGGAGGTCATCGAATCGCCGGACTCAGCCGGTGGAGGAGTCCCGCCAAAGGTGGATGCACACCCTTGTAACGAGTATCACGTACAGTGTGTCTATGAGCACCCAGTAAGTTCCGCTACCACCTTCGTCGACGAGGAGTTGATTGAACCAGTTCCAGAAGTAGATGATGGCCAGAGCCGCGGCGGTGTAGAAGCCCACGTTCACGCGGAGGTACGTGTTGGTGTCATCTTCCCTACCGACGTCTTTCTTGGCCAGATAGGTCAGAAACAGTGTGACTATTACGCCAAAGGCCATAAACCAGTTGAGCACGTCCCATATTTCGCGGCTTTCAATCACATCCTCGTAGAAAGGACTGAACACGAAGTGGAAGAGTACGGCGAGGGCTGTGAGACCCAGAATGATTGCGAGGGGTTTTCGAAGCGCGTCCATGGCTACCTCCAAGAGTGGCATGAGCGAATACGCGATAGGCAGTTCGCAGTGGTATCAGAGCACAGGCTTGTGGGTAAGTCAAACGGCGAGGCCGGTGGGCTTTCGATCTGCTAGAATCCAGATGGTCGATGGGACATTGTGGGAGCTATGGAGACCTCCAAGAGAATACTGATCATTGCCGGGCCAAACGGAGCAGGCAAGACCATGTTTGCTACGGAGTTCCTGCCGAATGAGGCGAATTGTCCCACGTTCATCAATGCGGACCTGATAGCGGCGGGGCTAAGTCCGTTTCGTCCGGAAGCAGCGGCAGTTGGCGCGGGCAGGCTGATGTTGAATTTGATGCGCGACTATGTGAAACGAGGAGAGAGCTTCGCCTTCGAGACCACTCTAAGCGGTCGCGGATATGTTCGCTCGATCCGCTACTGGCAGGAACGGGGCTACCATGTAGAGCTTTTCTTCCTGCGGTTGCGGACTGCGGAGATGGCGATCGAACGAGTGAAACAACGTGTCTTGGAGGGAGGACACGACGTGCCGGAACGTGTCATACGGCGAAGGTTTCAGGCAGGGTGGCAGAATTTCCAGAATATCTACAGAGACTTGGTGGATGACTGGGAGATCTACGACCATTCGGGAGACAGTTTTGTTCTCACAGGGAGGCGATAGGACCATGATGCAGGAAGCTAAGCAAGTCGAAAGACCTCGACACCCAGACTTTGTCGGGGCTGAGGCTGCCCTGAAACGGGCAGCAATCAAGGCCCGGCGACGAGCCATCGAGGTTTCAGGTTCGGTGGCGATATATAGGGACGGCAAGATTGTGCATGTTACGGAAGTTCCTGGGCTGTATGAGGATGAGACCGACAGAGTCTGATTAGACTGGAAGGCCTGTCATGGGGCAACCAAAAGGACAATTGTGTTAAGGAGGACATTGTGCCAACGGTAGTATTCAGCGGTGACAATCCGAATGATGCGAATGTGCCGGCGGTCCGTTTGCTGAAGGATCGGGGGTTCGACGTCCGTGTGGTGGATGACTTGATGTTCGGGCAGGGTCATAGGAGCGATGAGGAGGAGATCGAGTACCTCAAAGGGGCGAATGCGACGGTCGCATGGGGAGAGCGGTACCCGGCGGCGGTGCTTGAGGGGCTGCCCGACCTGCGGGTCATTGCCCGGATGGGCGTGGGGTTCGACAAAATCGATCTCGACAAGGCGAACGAGCGTGGCGTGGTGGTCACCATCACGCCGAACTCGAACCACGAGGCTGTCTCGGAGCAGGCGATTTCGCTCATCATGGGCATCGCGAAGGGCACGGTTACGGTCGATAGGACGATGCGGAACGGCGGATGGCCGTCCGAGCCACGCAAGCCGATTCGGGGAAGCACACTGGGAATCGTTGGCCTGGGGCGCATCGGAAGGAGCCTGGCGGTGCGCGCGGTTGCCATGAGGATGCGGGTCATCGCGACGGAACTGTACCCCGACCGGGAATTTGTTGCTGAACACGGGATCGAACTGGTCGATATCGACACTCTCCTGGAGAGCGCGGACTACGTGAGCCTGCACTGCCCGCTCAATGACGAGACGCGCGGATTCATCAACAAGACGACGCTGGCGACGATGAATCCGAACGGCGTACTCATCAACACGGCGAGGGGCGGTCTGGTCGTGGAAAGCGATCTCGTGGACGCGCTCACGTCGGGGCAGATCGCGGGAGCCGGGCTGGACGTGTTCGAGGAGGAGCCGACGCCTACGGACAACCCTCTCTACTCGCTGGACAACGTCATCGTGTCGCCGCACATTGCGGGCAACGACGAGCTTTCGATGGTGGAGATGGGTTTGGAGGCCGCGCAGAACATCGCGGACCTGTACGACGGCAAGTGGCCGGGTGGGTCGGTCGTCAACAGGGAGCTTGAGGGCAACTGGAGTTGGTGACGGTGTGCACGCCCGTCTCGTCGGCGACGACGGGCACGGGGTCTGATATGCGCTCTCCACGGTCGTCCTTCGCGGTCGCCAGTAGGTGCCACTCACCCTTGAATTCGACGAGTTGGGCGGCGTAGAAGACCTCGTCAGGGTCGTGCTCGACGATCTGTCCGGTGCCGTGCACGCGGAACGGGCCAAAGGGACTGTCTGAGACCATCGAGAAGTTTGAACGTTCCGGCAGGCGGTCGCCGAAGCGGGCGGCGTGTTCAGGCGTCAGGAAACGGCCGAGCGTGCAGAATACGAGGTACCACCTTTCTCCTATGCGGTATAGCTGGGGCACCTCCATCTCGTCGGAAATGCGGTCGTGTTCCAGGGGCGGAAGGACATCCCACGTTCGCATGTCGGTACTGCGCGCCAACGCTACGGCGCCGCGCGATCCCGTGGGGCCTTCATCCCTACGGGCACAGACCAACTGGTAGACTGCGTCGCCTGAGTCGAACAGGAACGGGTCGCGCCAGTGGTGCATCCTGCGCTGGCCGGTGCCCATGCCTTCGTAGTGGGGAGCGACGGCCTCGGTGACGGGGTTTTCTGGCAGCCTCGTCCAAGTCGTGAGGTCGTCTGAGACGGCCATGCCGGCCCGCTGGACGCGATACTGTTCTTCGAGGGTGCTGTCCCGGTGGCTCGTGGCTGAGTAGGCCATCCAGTAGCGTCCGTCGCGTTCCAAGACGCTCCCGGTGCAGATGCGGAGGTCGTCCCATGAACCGGGCGGGCCGGGGCGCAACGCCGTCGGCAGGCGTTCCCATGTCACGAGGTCGTGGCTGACTGCGTGTCCGACGAAGGACGGGCCGCCGTTCAGCGGCTCGGCGAGGTGGTACATGTGGACGGCGCCGGTGCTCTCGTCCACGAAGTACCAGGCGTCGTGCATCATGTGGTCTTCGTAGGTGTACATGGTGGTGTGGGGTTCCGGGTGCTGGGTGCTGGAGGCGAAAGGAGTCAGGGGAACCGTTCGCGGTGAGCCTGTCGAACCATGAACCGCCCTTCGACAGGCTTTCGAGTAACTGCGGGTACCCCCTTTCTGTCCCGTGGAGGCATCACCCTCACCCTAGCCCTCTCCCACGACGGGAGAGGGGATAAGAGGGCCTTCGACAGGCTCAGGCCGAACGTACTTTCTCGTGGTTGCACGGCAGTCACTTACGCCCCTGCACGGCCCCGCGCGCGGGGCATAACGCTGCTCAGAGCGAACGGACTTCCATTGTCGTCCTCAAGTTTCCTTCGTTACATTTTGCCATATTGATGAATACGATTGACAGGACAGGCAGGTTTGACTATGATGCGAACGTGCTTTGGGGGACGCCTCCGAGTCCGCGCAAAGGCTGAGCCTACCCCCTCCACGACAGTGTGACAAACACTCTTTTCTGCCCGATCACGCGGACACCGGGCCAAATGGAAAGGAGTGCCTATGCCCCCTCATTTCTTACCTGTTCGCCCGAGTCTTGAGCAGCTCAAGAACCAGGCCAAAGACCTCCTGAAGGCGTATCGAGCCGGTCAACCGCCGGCCGTCGCGCGTTTTCGGGAGGCAATGCCCCGACCGTTCGGGACTAAGGACGACCAACCGGAACGGCCTTCCTTCTCACTCCGCGACGCACAGCTCGTGGTCGCGCGGGAGTACGGGTTTGCCAGCTGGTCGCAGATGCACAACCACATCGTAGAAAGAGAGAGTACCCCCATGATTGAAATGACCGTCGAAGCCGTAATCGAAGCCGTAGTCGAAGCCGTAAAGGTGAACCCGAACAATCACCAGCGCGTGGTCGTGCTGAGGGGGAAGGAGGTCAACAAGTACCTCCCGATGTGGATAGGGCCCGCGGAAGGAGACTCGATTGCCTTGAAGCTCCAGGGCAAGGAGATGCCGCGTCCGATGACCCACGACTTGATGGACTCCATGATTGCCGATTTGGGAGGAAGTGTGGAGCGGGTGGTCGTATGCGCCCTCAAGGACGAGACGTTCTTCGCAAAGATCATACTGCGAAGGAATGGGACGACCATCGAACGCGACTCTAGGCCGAGTGACGCTGTGGCATTGGCCGTGCGCACGGGATCGTCGATCTACGCCGAGGAAGACGTGCTCGACCGGGCGGGCGTCGAATTCGACCCGGAAACTGGCGATGCGATATCAACGAACTGGCAGTGGGTAACACGCTCGCTTAAAGAGATCAAAGAGCTCGACTACGCGTTCTCGGAAGAGACCAAGAGGCTGTTCGAGGAGGCCGGGGGGCATGCGTTCCGTTTCGGGCATGAAGAGATCACGCCGGAGCACCTTCTGCTGGCGCTTCTCAACGAGGACGGGGGAGCGGGAGTCGGGGTGATGGGAGACCTCGGCATAGACCTTGTGGAAGTAAGAGGCAAACTCGAGGATTGTACTGAGCAAGGGGGAGGAGTATCCGACAGGGCCTTGCTGGTATTCAGCGATGCGAGCCAGCGTGTTATCAACGAAGCCCGAAGGGAGGCGTACTTGACTTTCGAAGGGCGGGCCGGCAGCGAGCACATTCTTTTGGGCCTGCTGTTATCCGAAGATGGTCTGGCCTCACAGATATTGAAGGACGGGGGAATCGAAATCGAGGCGGCGCGGGCGGCTGTACGCGGGATGGCCGACAGCGGGAGTGAGGCGTGAGCGCCCCTTCTCTGTATCTCTCCCCCGTCGAACGGGGGAGAGATTATTGAACCATGGATACTCTCTCAAAGGGTGTTTGCGAAGGTACTCACATACGTTCGCCCCCGTATCAAGTACGGGGCAAGCTCTGAGCCTGTCGAAGGGCAATTCATGGTTCGACAAGCTCACCACGAACGGTTTATGCAGACTTTGCAAAGACCCTCTCAGACGTGTTGATCCACCAAGATAGGATTGCCGTCCGGGTCGACGGCGACGAAGCTGGCGGGGCCGGCGCCGTTCTCGTCGGCTTCGGTCTGTAGAACGACGCCGTTGGCCTTCAGTTGACGCTGCAACTCTCGCACGTCGGTGAAGGACTCAAGAGGCTGAGCGAATTTGTCCCAGCCGGGATTGAAGGTGAGGATGTTCTGGTCGAACATGCCATGGAAAAGACCGATGGTGTGATCACCGTTCCTGAGAATCAGCCAGTTCTGTGAGGCGTCGCCTCCCACGATCTCGAATCCGAAATTTTCATAGAAGGACCTTGAAGCCTCAAGATCCTTGACGGCCAAGCTGACTGAGAATGCGCCTAGTTCCATGTGGTGGTTCTCCTGTGTAATTTCTGGTCTTTCGATGCCGCCATTCAGCGATTCGCTCCCAGGTGGAGAAGTCACGCTCAATTGGCGAAGCGGATGACTAGCGGGACGATGATCGCCGTGACAGCGAGGGTCGCGATGACCCCGGTGAAGAGGAGGTAGCGTACGCCGTAGTTTGACATGAGGGACGGGTCGTAGTACTTGTCGACCTGGTTGTCGCGGTACATGGTGACGAGTCCGGCGAGTAGAATGCGGCGGTTCCGTCTGCCGAGGACTATTGCCGCCACAGCGACAATGTTGAGGACGACGGTCATGATGATGAACACGGTCAGCAGGACATCGTAGGTGGCTGTGGTGATGGGATCACTTGCGGCGGAGGTCTCCTCCGCTATCGCCGCCGTGGATATGCCGGAGTTGATGGCTAGGACGATGAGATTGAAGACGATGGCGGTGAGCACGAAGATGGTGTCGGTGCGACTGCTCTCACCAAGCTCGCGGACGATGTGATCGTGGACTTGACCGAGCATCTCTTTTCCCTCCACAAATGGCTTGGCTGTCAATCGTACCCACCCTTCGACAAGCTCGGAGCTTGCCCCGTACTTGATACGGGGGCGAACGGGTGTTGGCTACTTACACCATCCCGACCCAAGAGCATCGGTCACTAGAACGGCATTTCGCGGCCCAGCCCGCATTCTTTGGCCATGTTGTAGACGCGGATGCCTACGGTGATGTCCTCGATGGCGAGGCCCTGGGACTCGAAGAGGGTGATGTCGTCGTCGGAGTTGCGGCCGGCGATCTGGCCTGTCACCACGTCGGAGAGGTTGCGGACGTGGTTCCACGTGGTGATGCCGCGGTCGATGGGATAGACGAGGTCTCCACACTCGATCTTCGCGTCGTCCACGTCGTCGGCGGCGATCACGGCGGAGCGTTGAACGACTTCATAGTCAATTTCCTGCTTCATCCAGTGGTTGTTTCCGGCGGCGTTGACGTGCGCTCCGGGCGACAGCCATTCGCCTAGGAGGACGGGTTTCGGGGCCGTGGTGATGACGTTGACTATGTCGGTGCCTTCCACGCACTCCTGGCCGCTGTCGACGGGGCGAACGTCGATGCCTAGTCGTCTCTCCAAGACCGACGCGAGACGTTCTCTATTCTCCTGCGTGCGGGAGTAGATTCGCGCGCTCGTGATGTCTCGCACCCTGCACACGGCTTCAAGCTGGGTGCTGGCCTGGTATCCGGAGCCGATCATGCCGATGGTGGAAGCGTCGGAACGGGCCATGTACTTCGTGGCGACGCCGCTGGCGGCCCCCGTGCGGACCTGTCCCATGCCGTTGGCCTCAATGAAGGCGATAAGCTCGGTCGTGTCCGTGTCGTAGAGTTGCACGTAGAAGCGCGAACGGCCGGAGCCGACGCCGTAGGTCTTCATGCCCATAACGCCGAGGTCCGGGGCGGTCGCGGTCATGAAGTTGAAGGAGCCTCTGCCGTTGGGCAGACGGTTGCGCGGAAAGTTGAACGCCCTACCCTCCGCAAGGTGAACGAATCCCCTTTCCACCTCCTCGATGGCGATGTCCATGGTGAGGACTGCAGCGACGTCTTCTTCGGTAAGGTATAGGGCCATGAGGGTATCTCCGGTTTTCGCAGTCAGACTAATTCGTGGGGGATGAATAGCGATTTGGAATTGGATTCCCGCTTTCGCGGGAATGACGGGAATCGTTCGACGGCGTTTGTTTTCTCATGGGTGCAATTTAGTCCCGGAGCATGTAGAAGTGGTTGAGGGGGCCGTTGCCCTTTCCGATGGCGGGGGCGTAGCGGATGGCCTCGGTCACATATTTCTTGGCGTCTCCGACGGCCTCCTGCATAGGCTTGCCCTTTGCGAGACCGGCGGCGATGGCGGAGGCGAAGGTGCAGCCCGTGCCGTGCGTGTTGTGTGTCGAGATGCGCTGGGACGTGAAAGCCTTGATGTCGCTCCCATCGAAGAAGATGTCGGTTGCGGGGCCTTCCATGTGCCCCCCCTTGACGACGACTGACCGGGCGCCGAGTTCGACGATTTCCCTTGCGGCGTCGCGCATGCCATCCATGTCTTCGATCTTGTGGCCCACGAGGACTTCGGCCTCGGGGATGTTCGGCGTGACGACGGTCGCCAGGGGGATGAGCAAGGTCTTGAGAGCATCGACGGCGTCCTCGCGGAGCAGCCTGGCACCACCTTTGGCCACCATCACGGGGTCGACCACCAACGGGGTCATGCCGTGCTCCGTAACCTTCTCGGCCACGATCTCGATGATGCCCGCGCCGGAGAGCATTCCGGTCTTGACGGCATCGGCCCCGATGTCTGAGATGACGGCGTCGATCTGCGACCGGATCATTGAGTCGGGCATATCCACGACCTCGGTGACGGTCTGCGTATTCTGGGCGGTGATCGCAGTGAGGACCGACGTGCCGTAGACGCCCATGGCGGCGAAGGTCTTCAGGTCGGCCTGAATGCCTGCCCCTCCGCCCGAGTCGGACCCGGCAATCGTCATAGCTTTCGCGAGGTCTCTCATGGCTGTGTCACTTGTCATGTGTTTGGTTATTCGCTTCGGGCACCAGTATGGCAGACACCGCTACCCGACGGAAAGTGGTTGAGGTTCGTCTATTTGCGTGCTGTCAGGATTCCGCTCGTCTTCGGGATGACGAACTTGCCGTCGCAGTCGATTCGATCCTGGATGCGCCGGCGGACCTCCGATGCTTGTAGATCGTTCAACTTGCGTCCAGTGGAGTTCATGTAGTCTATGACCGGGCCGACATCGGTCACGTGCAATTCATCCAAATAGCGGTTGACCGCTACCTCTTGAAACACCTCCCGCAACTCCCGTTCGCCGTCCTCCAGCCTGAAGCGGTTTTCAACACGATCGAAGTCCGCACGAATGACGGTATCCAGCATATCCCACAGCGCGCTCATATTGTCCCTGCTGTTCGTAGCGGCGAAGAGGAGACCACCCGGCTTCAGCACGTGGTGTATCTCGGCGATCCCCTTCGCCCGGTCTGGTACGTGGTAGAGCATGTGGTTAGCGACGACGCCGTCGAATGTGGCTTCGGGATACGGAATGCTCTGGGCGTCGATCACTTCGTAATCGAATTGTCCCCCGGTGTCTTTGAGATTCGACCCGGCCTCCTCGATCATTCTTGGCGAGAGGTCGGACAGGGTAATCTCCCAATCCGGCGGTATGCGATCACGGTTCTCGACCCACAAGTCACCACGGCCACAGCCAAGCTCCAGAATTCGAGCATCACCGGGAAGGTCGGTCAGGTGATCGAAGATCCACCTGTGCCAGCCGTAGCCGTTCGTGCTGAATAGCCTGTGGAGACGGATGCGCGCCGAGAGATTCGACGAGTCTCTGTACTGGTCGTCAACGAGGTACTGCTGGCCTGCTACCCTGTCCACGACTATTTCTTCTCGTCGGCGGCCTGTTCGGCCTTGCGCCGGATGATCTCCTGAAGCTGTCGAACGCTGCGACCGGACACGCCCATCTTGCGGGCCTTCCGGCGCTTCTGTTCGCGGCGCTCGGATTTGGTCGGCTCTTCCTCGGACATGGTCTGACTATGATACCGCAAGCCTTGTGAGATTGGAGCATCCCCAACGTGCAAGAACCCATTTTCAGATTAGCGAACAGTACGGTTCCCGTCGGGGTCAGGTTCTCTTACCGGGCGATGCCGTGAGTATCGGGGCGGAGTGGATGTTGCCATCGAAGCCCCGGGAATCTGCTGAAGTCGGAGTCAGTCGAGACCATGGTGCAGCCATGCTCGATAGCGACGGCAGCGTGCTGGGCGTCGGCGACCAGCTTTCCGGCGGCTTTGGAATCACGGCACAATTTTTCGAATATCTCGGTGTGATCGGGCCCCGGCCCCACAATGCGCGCAGTCGGGCGCTCCACAAGAGCCGATACGAAGGCGAAGGCCTGATCGAGTGTAGACGGTGGGTCGAAGATTCGGCGGTTGGTCACGACCCGGATGAAGCCCCCCAGGACGAGAACGGAGAGGGCGAAGGGTTCCGGCCCGGTGGCCAAACGGGTGAGCCAATCGGCGTAGTCGGCGTGATCCGGGGTCGACTCCTCGACATGGGCGTATACAAGGACATTCACGTCAAGGAGGAGCATGTCGAATCAGCGATGCCTGTTTTTGAACTGCGCCTCATCGTCCTCTGCTTCGAGGGCCCTCGGGCGATCGAGATCGACGCCGGGACGGGGGGACACACCGCGGACGGTCACCAACCGGAATGGCGGCGGTTCCGACGGCTCGCGACGCTTCAAGGCATCGGACAACGTTCTGGCAATAAAGGCGCTCACACTGATGCCGCGATCTGCCGCAGCCCGTCGCACCTGATTCGTAAGCTGGTCGTCAAGGGAAATTGTCGTTCTCATTATGCAGAGCATAACACTTATTCATCAGTACATCAACATTGATCAGAAGAATAAACCGCAGGCAGCGACTGCCGGCGTGGGACAGGTCCTCGTTCGTCCACCACTCTCGCTGCATCGTGTAGTATAGGGGCCGAGTTCGGTAGGACGACGAGAATTACACCGATTCACCTTCCGGCTGGTGACATATGCGAAAACGGCGGACGATATACCACAACGACGCACGGCACTACTACCTGTGGCTGTGGGACCCGCCGATGCGGATGAAGGACGCATGGCGGCCCGTCGACGATGTGGCGGGAACGTCCGTGGACACGTTCAGCTACTGCGTCGCTCGTGGGGACGGGCTGTTCTACCCGTCGAAGGTGGGCTTGGTGTTCGGGTCGGACAGTCAGCCGTTCACGAACTCCATCGGATGGCATTCGTGGCACGCGATGGGCAGCCTGATGGAACGAGGACTCGATCCGCTGCAGGTGCTGATCGACCGCGCGCACGAAAAGGGGATGGAATTCTGGTCGGACCTGCGGCTTGCGAGCTACGGGGGCGTCGATCCAGGGTTGGAAGTCGCGAATGGCGGGCGATATTTCGCCGAGGCGGAGGTTCGCGACCACCTTGGGGCGCTTGCGCGGGAGCTCGTGCTCGACTATCCGTCCGATGGGCTTGAGCTGGACTTTGCCATCGCCAATGGGAGCCATGCGTCCTTCCTCCAACCGGACGACGTCGAGGAGTACACGCCGATCATTACGGAGTGGGTCGCCGGACTTGCGGACGCGGTGCGGAGCCGGGACGGCGGCGGGACAATCGGCGTGCGGGTCTTCCCCGTAGAAGAGTTGAACTTGCGGCAGGGGTTGGACGTGCGGGCGTGGCTGGATGAGGGGATCATCGACTTCGTGGTGCCGCTGATGTACGAGTACAACCGGCTCGATCCGAATATGCCGATGGACTGGCTCATCGAGGCTGCGCACGAAAAGGACGTGTCGGTGTACGGGATGCTCCACCCGACGGTACCCTCCCAGGACGTTTCGCTGGGGCAGGACAACCGGGTGTATGCGTCAATCGAGCAGCTGAGGGCGGCTGCGGCGAGCTTCTGGTCGCGGGGCGTGGACGGACTTTACTCGTGGTTCCTGAGGTGGCCCCACGGTGACATGGAGCGGGCGTTCCTGTCGGAGATGGGCGACCCCGACCTGATAGAGGAAAAGGACAGGACGTATTTCGTGCTGCGTCGTTCGGACGACCCGAGTTCGCCTGCGTACGGCGGGCAACTGCCCATCTCGATACCGGAGGCCGACCCGGAGGCACGGTACGCGATTCGGTTCTACGTGGCTGACGATATTGCCGAGTCGGAGTACGTTAGCTCGGCGGTGCTTAGCATCAAGCTGATGAATCTGATCATGGGGGACAAGCTGACGCTCACACTCAACGGCCGTTCGATAGGTGACGAGCCCGTAACGAGGGACTTCGCGCACAATACTCCACACGTCGCGCCGCGAGGGCTGGACCTGCAGTTCCACCTGCGCGATATCCTGCCTTGCAAGGGCTGGAACACGCTGGAAGTCTCGCTGGACGAGCGGCCTGACCTGATGGCGGGAGGGATCACTGTCGACCAAGTGGAGTTGCGAATCAGGTATGCCCCCTACCCGTCTGTGAGGTAGCTCTATGGACTGGCTGCTGTCTTTGCTGGGATTCAAGGACGACCCCGACCGGCTGGTGCGGATCGGTGGGCTGATGTCCGAGCCTGAGGCGGAAATGTGGGCGGGCGTCCTGAACAGCGAGGGTATCAGGGCGGTGGTGCAGAACGAGGGGCTTCCGCCTTACACCAGTTCGATGGGTTCCAACTACGCGCTCTGGGTGAGATTTCGGGACGCCGAGACGGCGGAGGGTATGGTAATGGGCAAGATGAACGAAGGAGGGCCGCATGAGACGCCGTAGGACGATCTACCACAACGACGCGAGGCACTCGTACCTGTGGTACTTCGAGCCTCCGATGCGGCTCGAGGACGCGTGGATACCCATCGACGAGGTGGCGGGCACGGCGGTGGACACGTTCAGCTACTGTGTCGAGCGTGGCGACGGGGTCTTCTACCCTACGAAGGTCGGGAAGCTGTTCTCAGTGGAGGATGGGAAGCCGCAGTCCAAGCACAACTATGAGTGGCGGGCGGCGGCCTGCATGTTGAGCCTGATGGAGCGCGGCCTCGATCCGATGCAGGTATTGATCGACCGGGCCCACATGCACGGCATCGATTTCTTTGCAGACCTCCGGCTTCAGCGGCTCGGACGGATGTACCCGGAGTCCGAGCTCGAAAACGGCGGGGACGGATGGGCGGAAGAGCGCGTTCAGGACCTCAAGTTCGACGTTTCGCAAGAGCTGGTCATGGACTACCCGATCCAAGGGCTGGAGCTGGACTTCACTGCTGCTTTTGGCGGAGGGCCGAACTTCTACTTCAGGGACGGTGGGACCCCGGAAAACACCGCCACGATGACCGAGTGGGTGCGGAGGGTGTCGGAGATGGCTCGGTCGAGATCGGATGCGCCGTGCGAGGTCGGGGCACGAATATTTCCCACGGAACGAGGGAATCTCGAACAGGGCCTCGACGTGCGGACGTGGCTATCCGAGGGGCTGCTGGACTTCGTCATTCCGGTAGCATACGTCTACACCGTGCTCGACCCGAATATGCCGTTCGAGTGGGTTGTCGGGCCGGCGCACGATTCGGGCGCGTCCGTGTACGGCTTCCTGCAGCACTACTCGCAGGACGACAACGTTGGGGCAAAAGGGAGGCTGTTCGCTACCCTCGATGAATTCAGGGCGGGAGCCGCCAACTTCTGGGAGAAGGGCGTGGACGGGCTCTGCACATGGAGCTTGGACTGGCCGCTGGGAGACGCGGAGCGGAATCTTCTCACCAATATGGGGTCGCCGGAGCTCGTTCACGGGCGGGATAAGCGCTACGTCGTATCACGCAAGGACGACATCGCCGCGATCGTGGACTACCGGCACCATATTCCGCACGAGTTGTCCCCGCCCCTGCCGACGGCGGCGCACAAGATACCGTTCACCATCGCCGACGACATAGCAGGGGCCGACAGCAGGGTTAGCGAGACGACGCTGCGCATCTATCTGTCGAACCTAGTGTCGGGAGACAGGTTCAACGTCACCCTCAATGGGCAGTCTCTGGCGGGCGAAACGATGAGGCGGGTGTGGAAGAAGGGACGCGACGCTTATCCCTTCACCAATCCACGAAACCACTGGCTGGAGTTCGCGCTGGTGGACATCGTTCCCAACAAGGGAGAGAACGTGCTGGAGATATCGCTGGAGAGTCGACCCGACGGACTGACGGGCAACGTCATGATCGAGGAGGTCGAAGTTGAAGTGCGGTACAACCCGTATCCGGTGGGGCTGTGAGGAAAGAACATTTCGTAGGTGGGTTCGCGTTTGTGATTTCGAGTGACCTACCCGGAACTGGGACACGAATTTTGGATGCCAGCCCTTTGTCGGGGTTCGCCGCCTTAACGGCTGACGAGGATACCGCGCTCACCAAATGGCATGACGATGAGGTTTTTTCCCATTCAGCATGATTCAAAGACTGGATTCCGGCCTCCGCCGGAATGACGATTGGCGGGGGCATTCTTGGTTGAGCAAGGGTCTGAGCTATCGGGTTTGAGCGGTGTCTCGCTGAGTTGCGGGACTGAGTCAGCTGTATTGGAAGCCCAGGAGTGAACGGTGATGTCGGACTATGAGCCTATCGACCTGACGGGGCTATGCAATGCTGGGCGGGATTCCCTGCCTGCGGACGATCCGCCAAACATCGGGGCACAGACGTTTAGGGGACTGCCGTTTCAGGTGGGGGGCGACGACGGCGAGAACTGCTTTATTCGTCTGGGCGATGGTGACCGTCCCGTCACAATACCTGTAGGAGCGTCCGCGCGGAACGTCATCTTCGCGCACCGTCTTCTCGAGACGGACGTGCCGGAGGGCGGGCAGGTTGGCAACCACGTCGCGGACTATGTGTTTCACTTCTCCAATGGCGACGACGAAACGGTCTCCATAAGGGAGCGATTTCAGATATCGGCGTTCGGGCCGCGGTACGAAGCAGGCACATATACGGGAGCGCCGTACTCACCTTACCAGGCGGCGCCGGACACGAAGGCAACACTATATCCGCGCTATGAGGGTGAGTTCAGCGACGCGGGCAACCGACAGACTGAGGCCATGCAGGCCGACGCAAGGTGGTACTACCTGTGGGCGTGGAAGAACCCTGATCCGGAGGAGGCCGTACAGTCCATCGAGATTGTTCCGAAGGGTGGGCCATTCATCATTGCCGCGATAACCCTGGGCCACGTGGACGAGCACCCTCTCTATCGAGAGGCAAACCGGACGGTGAAGATCGAGCTTACCGATCCTGAACTGTCGTCCAAACCGTTTGATATCGAGGTGGAGGTGGATAGGGGCGAGGCGACGTATGCTTATCCCCTGCCGAAGAGCAGCGTTGAAGAGTTCACCCAGAGCCCGAACAAGGGTTGGGGAGAGAAGCAAAACGAGACGGCCAGCCCATCGTACGTCGAGGTATCGGCCACACCGTCGGCGACGCTCACCGTGAAGCAGGGAGGGAATACCATTGCACGGGCGAACTGGGGCACTATAGTCTCCAATGGTTCGGCGGCGGGGCCGCGGACTCGGATCGAGCTGATCGACCATGGCAAGAACTGGGTAAACGTCACGGTCGTGGACGACGATACTGGGCAACCCGTTCCCTGCCGCATTCATTTCAGGTCGCCGGACGGGGTGCCGTATCAGCCGCACGGTTTCCACAATCACGTCAACTCCAATCTCGATACGTGGCACAAGGACGTTGGCGGCGATCTTCGACTGGGACAGATCACGTATGCCTACATCGACGGCACGTGCCAGGGGTGGCTGCCGCGAGGCGAGGCGATCGTGGATGTGTCTCGCGGGTTCGAGTACGAGCCGCTCCGCGCCAAGGTGGAGATTCATCCCGGTCAGCGCAGGCTGAACCTGCGGTTGAAACGCTGGACGAACATGAACGCGCAGAGGTGGTTCAGCGGGGACTCCCACGTCCACTTCCTGACGCCGGAGGGGGCGCACCGCGAGTCGCAGGCGGAGGACCTGAACGTGGTCAATTTGCTGCAGTCCCAATGGGGCAGCCTGTTCACCAACACGGAGGACTTCACCGGCGCGCCGAGCGTGTCGCGTGACGGGAGCAATTTCGTGTACGTGGGTCAGGAGAACAGGCAGCACGCCCTGGGGCACATGATCCTGTGGGGACTGAAGGAGCACGTGATGCCGTGGTGCAGCGACGGCCTCAGTGAGGCGGAACATGCAGGGACGATGGACACAAACTTGAGCGACTGGGCCGACCGCGCTCACGCGCAGGGGGGCTTCGTCGTCAATCCGCACTTCAACAGTCCCAATGCTTACGGGGAGTACGCGACGCTCATCGCGACCGGGCGGATGGACGCTATCGAGATGAAGAACCTCTCGTCTCAGCGGTATGGGGACTACTACGGGTACCTGAATTGCGGGTACCGGCTGCCGATGGTGAGCGGCACGGACAAGATGAGCAGCTCCATTCCGGTGGGAGGACACAGGACGTACGTCAACATCCCCGACGACGAGGAGTTCACCTACGAGAACTGGTGTCGCAACGCTGTGAAGGGCAGGACGTTCATCAGCGGCGGGCCGATGATCGGGTTTACGGTGGACGGCAGGGAGGTTGGCGACACTGTGGAGCTTTCGGGCGCCGGCACGGTCGAGGTGCAGGCGTGGGCTGAGAGCATCTTCCCGATACACAGCCTGGAAATCCTGAGCGGTGGGCGCGTGGTGGCCTCCACTGAGGCGCGGCAGGAAACCCGGCGGCTGGAACTGAGCGAGAAGGTTGAAGTGGACGGGCATACGTGGCTGGCGGCTCGGTGCGGCGGGCCGGGCTACTACGACAACCGCATCGATTTCGGAACGAGCGGCCACGAGGTGTACGCCCACACGTCGCCGGTCTACGTCGCGTGCGGTGGAGAGTGGCAGATGTTCGACCGGCGCGTGGCGGAGAACATCCTCACGTCGGTTGAGGGGTCGATAGCCTACATCCGGGAGAATACGCTTCAACACCATCCGGCTAGGACGACACACCACCACGGCGAAGAGGATCACATCGCGTACCTGGAACGACCGTTCCTCGAGGCGCGTGAGGCCGTGCACAAGCGGATGCACGATTTGGGAATTGGGCATTAGGAGTTTGGAAGTCCTGGCCAAGGAGTTGGGGTCGTGACATCGGACGAGTACTCGATACTGCTTGTCTTCATCGCCTATTTTGTCGCCCTCATTGCATATCGGTCTTCCGTGCCCGCCAGATGGAAAATACGTCGGACTATGTGCTGGGCGGTCTTTGCGTAACCGTTCTGCCGCTGAGAGGGTGTCATTGAAAGGGCATCATCCAGCTTCGGAAACGTCTCTGGATTCCCGCTTTCGCGGGAATGACGGTGGTTATGCAAAGGTCTCCGTTCGCGGGTATGACCGGTTGGGGAGGCAGCGGCCGGGAAGAGGGTCTCCATTTGTGGGACATTCTGGGGCATTTTGGGACATTGTAAAGGGCATTACGCCTTACGCAGGGGTTAGAACCGCTTGGCCGGAAAGACTTTCTTTTTCTCCTGTTTTCTCTGTTGTCGCCGAAGTTGGCGTCTTGCGGCCCGGTTGAGGTTTTCGCCGTTTTGGGGCGACATTTCTTCTCCGGTAGCGGCAAGGGTATGGCGTGGGGGACCCCCTCTCTGTATCTCTCCCCCAGCGGGGGAGAGATCGGAAAGTGGTATGTCGTCCCCAGCGGGGGAGAAATCGGAAAGTAGTGTGTCTCTCCCAGCGGGGGAGGGACCCGGATGAGGGATGTCGTCGGCATCGGTGGAGAGATCGGAGTAGGCAAACTCATCCTGGTCCAGGGGAGGGTCATCCTCCAGCCCAGCATCCTGAGCACCGGCGTGGGGTTGCTCCCTATCGGGGTCGGATCGAAAGGGGTCCGGGTCGCCTTGAATAATCCTCTGGAGGACCGGGTAGCCGTCCGCCTTTTCCTGGCGGGCATTCACGGAGTAGTGGTAGAGCATCGCTTCGTCCTTGTCCTTATCGGGTTTCCTGCCTTTTTGGCCGTACTTCTCCGGCATGCGAGCCCGAAGGATGGCGATCAGGAGTGATGCCGGGGCATTTGGCTGCGTGGCCCGCTCGAATGCCATCTCATCGAGCCCTTCGCAGTATTCCAGCTCGGAGACCTCGAGTCGCCGATTGAAGCCGTAGACGTCACGGGCTTCCCATGATTGAGCGATGACGACGGCGACTCCGGCCTCGCGAGCGGACGCAATGACGGAACCGGTCTTCGCGAAGTGATGGAGGTAGGCACTCTGTTGCTGCCAGACCTTGACGTCGCTGGGGGTAAAGTCGTCGAACCGGATATTGAGCTCAAGTTCCAGTTCGTTGGCTTCCTCGAATGAGGGTATGCCGAGTTGGATCAGTAGGCCGTGCTTTTGATTGTTCATGAATTCGATTTTAGGCGGGATGAAGAGAGATGTCAAACATGCGTTCTGTCGATGGGTATTCAGGATAGGTGAGCAACCCTCACCCTAGCCCTCTCCCCAGAACGGGAGAGGGGACTGGATTCCCGCTTTCGGAGGCCAGCACCTGAAGCACCCAAGGGCGGGTTGGCCATGGGGGTTATTCGGGAAGGTAGCCACGGGCACCAGGGATCATGTGTGTGGCAGCGAGGGCGATTCGCGAATCGTCCCTACGGGAGGTTGGTCGGGGGATATTCTCGTGGCAATCGTTCATGTCGGTTGTCACCGACACCACCAACAATGAAAATGGGGTTGGGACGAGCCAGCAGGGTCCGGGAACTGGATTCCGGCCTCCGCCGGAATGACGGGTGGTGGTGGCGTGGTGTCGGGGACGGGCAACCACAAGGGTTGCCCCTACGATGGGTGGCCGGGGCTTATTTTCGTGGCAGTGACAGATAGGTTGCCACTGGCACCCAGAGGCGGGTTTGGGGCCCGCCCCTGCATGGTGTTGCACAAGTCCGGTCTTAGTAGGTTGGCCTTTGGTTTCCTAGTCCCAGTAGTCGGGGTCAAGGAAGTGGACGCTCGTGTATTTCCTCGAACGGTTGCCTTCATTGTTAAGGTTGTCGATGCCGTCTTCGAAGTAGAAGGCCTCCCTGGTGCCACCGAAGCCGGAGGGGAAGTGGTTCTTCGGGGTGTTGCGAACGTTGTTGCGTCTCATGCGCATGCCGCGGAAGATGCCGGTGAATGCGAGCCCGCCGATGTGGTACTTGCTCTCGGCGACCGTGCGATAGATGTCCTTGCCTAGCTCGACGCGACGTGCGCTGAACTGGGCGATGCCTCGTCCTTCCGTCCAGAGGTCCTGCATGTACCTGAGCTTCCCACTCGCGTCTGCGGGGAAGGTGTCAGCGGGCGCCTGCGGCAGGAAGTCGGGGCTGGGGCCGATCGACATTCCCTCTCGGAAGTGGGTCTGGTAGGCCTCGCCGATGGTGGGGGCAAGCTGATTGCCCCTTACGAGCGGCACGAGTCTCGTCCATGCGACCTGCCAGGGGTTGTCGCCATAGCTGGATGAGAGCATGACGAAGTACTGCTTATTTCGCTCTGCGGCCCTGTAGGCGCGCGCGCCCTCGCGAATGGTGAGCTTGACGCCGATCTTCTCCCAGTCAGCCCTGAGCAGTTCGATGATGGAGAAGTGCTGGTCGTAGGCCTCAAAGTAGAGAGTCAGCGGCCCCGTACCGTCTTTCCTGTCGACATAGCCGTCGCCGTCGCCATCGGTATAGCCAAGTCCGGCGAGAAGCTGCTTGGACTTTTCGGGATCGTAGCCGAGGTCCAGTTGTGCCCATTCCTCGCCGGGGTAGTAGGGTGTTGTCGGATGGGGAGTCCAGTTCTGCGGAGAGCCAAGGCCTGCCAGAACGGTCTCGTTGGTGGTGTTCCTGTTCCACCCATAGGACAGCGCGAGGCGGAAGTCGTGGGTCCGCATGGCCTCACCGAGCTCCGGGTCCTCGTTGTATTCCTGGTTGACGAGAACGGTGGTATCACCACCTGCGGCCGCCCGATAGATTTCCAGGCTGTAGTCGCCCTTCTGAGCGTTGGCGAGATAGAGGGGCACTTCCTGGAGGATCAGATCGCCGCTGCCCAGGTCACATTCCCCGGCCATGCAACGGAACACGGCGACCTCGCGGCTCTCGACCTGGTAGGAGACGACGCCGTCCATGTACGGGAGCTGGTTGCCGAGGGGATCGACGCCCATGAAGTAGTGGTTGCGGTCGTACTCGTTCCTTGAGTCCGAGAGCTCGGTCGTGACATAGCCGCCGGGCCAAGGTGCATAGTGATCGCCGTCGTAGATGTACTCGGGGTCGAACTCGGTGGGTACGGGTTTCGACTGGACTCCCAGGAAGTGGCGTTTTCGCTGCATCTCCTCCATGAGTCCTTTCCAGGTATCACGGGAGTAGAAGCGCATGAGTTGGCGGATTTCGTCCTCGTCGCCGTACTTCGGATGGTAGCGCTTGTAGACGTGACCAGCTGAGTAGAAGCAGGGATTACCACCCTGGCACGACTTTGTCCCGCTGTAGATCGCACCACTCTTGGACTCGATCAGGTTGAATGTTGGGCTGTCGAAGGTGAGGGTCCAGTTGAGGTCGTCAATTACATTAAACTTGGGCCCGTTGCCGGTGATGGGGTTGATGAGGGTAAGCGGAAGACGGGGAATGTACTCGCGGTTCAGGTTGAGTTCCTCCCACGCGAACCGGAAGTCTTCCATGGTAAGAGGATACCCGTCCGACCATCGAGCGCCTCGCCGGAGGGTGAAGCTGTAGGTCCTGCCGTCGGCGCTCAACTTCATGTCTTTGCAGATGGCAACCACTCTTCCGATGCCGTCGGCGTCACGACGGAAGCAGCCGGTCGTAGTCAACGAGTCGATCCTGCCGGGGGTTTCGGACGTGAGTCGCATGGTGCCGCCGTAGATACCGACTTCGTTATCGAGCAGGATTACCAGTACGTCTTCCTGTATAGGAAGCCGTTCCTCGACGGGAAGTATCTTGCCTTCCTTCACGAGTTCCGCTGAGAATGGGGACTCGTTGAACTTCGTGGGGATGGGGCCGTCCCATGCGTAGGTCGGGTACCCTCCCGGGGGAATCTTGGGTGCGACGTACGTACCGTCGTCGAGCATGGTTGGAGGTGGAAGGTCGCCCCGGTCTACGGTGGTCTTGGTGAACCCCTCCGGTTCGGGTGCGCCTCCACAAGCGAAGCCCAAGATGGCCACGACGGCGGCGGCGAGCAGAAGGCCGGTGGTCTGAATGACGATAGTCGGCCGCATTGAATTTCCTCCTATGGAGAGCTACCAGGCTCTCGGAAAGCGGGCCACACAAGATGCGCAACCCAGTGTCGCATTTCCTGTTTGTCTAGGTTTGAACGGCCTGTTCACGCGCGCCGACCAAACCGTTCATTCATTCCTTCTCGAAAACCTGAATCAGCCCTTCCTGTCCCTGGTTCAGCTTGTCGTAATACTCGAACTTGCCGGCCCTTGGGAACAGAATATACCCCGTCCGCTGCCCCTCTTCGATGGGCCCGGTATCGAACGATCCGTTCTTGGCCGTTACGGAGTGGGCTATGTCGCCGAGGTTGCGCCACCGGATACGGGTCCCTACATAGATGTTGATGTCCGGGTGGTCGCCGTCGTATATATCGGCGGTCACGTCGTCCGAAGACGGCGTTGGGGTCGGGCGAGCCTCGATCTCACCGCCGGAACCGCTGTCACAGCCTGGAGAGGCCAATGCAAGCAGCGGGACGGCAAGCAGCAACAGGATGACACGACCTACCATTCAAGCACCTTCGTGGGCGAAACATTCATGGACTACGACTGACGACATACGATTCGTATTTTAGGAAGATATGAACAGATATGTCAATCTTGGTCGACGTGAGGGGACTGTTTCGATTTCGTGAAAAGAGAGGGCAAAGCCTCCCCTTTACCTAGTGGATACCCGCTATCGCGGGTATGACGGCGGTGGTGTGCAATGAACGTTCTCACGAATTCTGAACAGTTACGAGTTGGTCCACAATTGGGAAACCTCGGATGGCGGTCGCTTTGGGATATAATGAATGCCGTCACTTTCGACGGGCGTTGGGGGCGGCGTGCTGTTATGCTTACTATGCCTATGAACATGCAACGGGACGGAGCTATGAAACGACAGGTCTTCAAGATATTCATTACGGTTCTCACTCTGGCGATGGTTGGGCTGCTCGCGTCCGCCTGCGGCGAGGCGACGAGCGAGGTGATCGGCATCCTGAAGAGCAACGGTTTCAACGTGGGGGCTGAGAGTGACGAGAGACTGGTGTTCATCGGCGCGCCGCACGATACGAGCGTAAAGGTGAACGGGCAAGATGTTCTCATCTACCGGTTCAATGACCGCGACGATCTCCGAGAGGCGCTCATTGCGATCGACGACATCATCAGGGCCGGAACGGGATTCTGGGGGTACGATGCCGAGAACCCCGGGGCATCCTATCACGAGCGAGGCCTGTACATCGTGTACTTTGGCGATCACCCCGACGCCGAGAGGATTCGGCAGGTGATGGACAAGGACATCAAGTACCAGGAGATTGAGTCGGAGGACGAGTAGCCGGTCTTTCGGAAGCTGCTGAATCCGACCTCGGTGAGCTTGACGAACCTCTGTGGCATTGACCCTTCGACAGGCGTTCAAGTAACTGACGGAACCCCCTCTCTGTATCTCTCCCCCAGCGGGGGAGAGATTGTGGTTGTCTGTATCTCTGTCCCTTGGGGAATCACCGTCCCGTGGGGAATCACCCTCACCCCCGTATCGGAGCACGGGGCAGGCTCTATCCCACGACGGGAGAGCGGATTAAGAGGGCCTTCGACAGGCTCAGGCCGAACGTACTTTCTCGTGGTTGCACGGCAGTTACTAACACCCCTCGCGGGGCGTATCGCTGCTCAGGGTGAATTTCTCAGTCCGGCTTGCGTGCCACGTAGATGATGTTGAAGGGCACCTTGCTCATTCGCCGGTAGTCGGACTCCCAGGTTGATCCGCGGTACGGGATGGCGTCTTTCTCGGCATCGGTCATGCGGTGGAGGGGGTACGGGATAGGCTCCAGCACGCGCTCGACCGAGAAGCCGACGCCGGTGAGGGTGGAGAACATCTCCTCGACTGTGCGGAAGAAGGTGAGTCCACGCTGACCGTCCGTTTCGGTCACGTCGTGCCATACCTCGATTGGCGTGTTGAAGTAGTTACCCACGAGAAGGGCGTTCCGGCCTTCGTCCCACTCGAACGCCGCGAGCGGGTGGACGGTCGAGATCACGGCGAAGGCCCCGTGCCTGAGGACGCGATGCCACTCTCGCAGACACGTCTCGATGTCGGCGACGAATTCAATGCCGTTCGATGAGAGGATGATGTCGAAAGACTCGTCGGCGAACATGGCGAGGGTCTCAATATCGGCCTGGATGAGGGTTACCTCGACGCACTTGGCAGTCACGAGGCGGCGGGCGTGGGCCAGTTGATTGGACGAGAGATCGACGGCGGTGACGGAGGCGCCCCACCCCGCCAGGGCGATGGAGTTCTGGGCGGCCCCGCAGGCGAGTTCGAGGACGCGTTTGTCACGGATGTCTCCGAGGAGCCGGAGGTCTTTTTCCCCGGGAATGAGGGGGCCGTAGTGAACGTCGTCGGTGGAGATCACGGCGTCACGCTGGTAGCGGTCGGACATCTGGTCCCAACCGGACATGACGGCGCGCTTGAGGGGGAGGTCAGTCATGGCGCTACGGAGTGCGGGCTAGCGATTCAGAGATGAGCGAGGTCAAGCGTCGATGCCCATGAGGCGGGCGGCCGTTCCCCCGATGATCGATTGGCGCTCGCTCTCGGAGAGGAAGTCGCAGTGGTTGCGGTATTGGTCAAGGGTCTGACGGTAGGTGCAGAACCGGCCGACCATGGGCATGTCGGTGCCGTAGATGAGTCTGTCGGCCCCTATGCGCTCAACGCACTGTTGCAGGGCGGACTCGGTCTCGGTCCAGGGGTACTCGAAAAGGTTGCCGAGCTGAATGGCGAAGAGCAGCTGCAGGTGGCACTGCGGGGCCTCGAATACGTCCCAGAGGTCGTCCGTGAGGATGACGCGGTCGTCCTCGACGTAGCTTCGCCAGGGGAAACCGTGGGTGATGACCACATTGACATCGGGGTACCGCTCCATCCACCGCGCCAGTATTCTCTGTTCCTCGATGTAGGTCTCCCTCTCGGCCACGGTATATCGTGATTCGTCACGGGCGCCCAACAACGTGAAGTAGACGGTTGCTCCGGGCGTGGCTACGCCGTCCCAGAATGGGCGCATCGACTCGCCGTCCCATGGCTCGGTATGGCCGCCCAGGTAGTAGAACTTGGCGTGAAACTGGTATCCGGCCGCGCCGCCTGTCCCCAGCCATCGAGCAGCCTCGGCAACAGCGGCGTCGGGGTCGTCCAAGATGTGGGCTTCGGGAATGTTCACCAACCACCTCAGCCGGTCGGGATATTGTCTATAGGCATCCGCGAGGTAGTCGTTGAGCCTGCCGAGTTGGGTCGACGTGTGCAGCAGCGCCATATCTACGCCCGCATAGTCCATCTCGGTAATCAAGAGTTCAGCCGGGGCGTCGCCCCGGTACAACATTGGCGGGTAGTACTGCTTGGTGTAGGTCTCGCCCTCGTAGTCCCACGTGATGCGGTTCCGGTGCACGGTGAACTGAATGTCGTGCAGCTCTTTCGTCTCCGGGTCGATGAGGGTCGAGTTGTCAGCGGGAGCGCGGTCTCTGACCCGCCACACGGGCTGGTGGTGTCCGCTCAGCTCGCGTTGGAATTCGAGCCATTTCTCCTCAACTGAAGAGTATCCCGCCGCCTCGTCTCTCGGGGGAAAGCAGTATGCGTGACCGTCGATTATCATGCGGGCTCCTTAGGAGGGTGTTTGGGGGTACAAATTACACCAACTGCGGTGGAGGCGACAAATCGATGAGTCTAAAGTGGCGTCGGTGTCGGACGTTACCACACAATCGGTACGTACTGACGCGAAGGCGCGGCGAACAAGCTCCGACGTCGAAGGGGCGGTAGAGACTTGGAGATTCGTTGGTGGCCCAACGCTCGACGCCACCACTTGAAGGACGAAGACGATTGGGGGGAGAATTGGCGCCAAGGATCTGCGATGATAATTCTCCATGCAGGCGAGTCTGACGGGACTCTGGTTCTCTGGGGCGAGACATCGACGGACGCCCGCGTTCGTCCGACCTCTCGTCGCCGGTCGAGGAGCGCTTCCGCGAGCAGCCATCCGTTTGCCGCCAGCGCCGGCGAATTGGCCGAAGCGCTCAAGGAGCTTACGCTCTACCCGAAACCGACGGCAAAGAGAGCTTGCCATGTGACGATCTGGCTGCCAACCAAAGGCAGCAACCCTGTTCCTTCCAGCAATCTCATCGCCGGATCGTCCAAATCGCGTGCCAAGACCAAGCTGGCGGCATGGACGGTCCCAGCCTATCGGCTCCCGGCGGCGGAGGCTGTGGAGCTTCTATGCGCGTCCGCAGGCAGGCGGACGCTTGCGACGGGAGTGATTGTCGGACCCGATCTCGCGTACTGGGCGGAGGCGCTCCGCTTCGCAGGGTCGATGGTGGCGCGCCAGCAGTATCTTCCCGGCCTGACGGCTGACAGGGACGAGTTCCGCGCGACGTGGGACCCCGTCTTTGTCGGTGCGGACGCCGAACGGATTGCCGGACTGACGAGGCGAATGCCTGCTGTCGCGCGAGCGATCTCAGAGCCCGACGCAACCGCGCCCCCGGAAATGCCCTCAGAAGAGGCGCTAAGGCGGTTCGTGGCCACACTAACGGACCACCTGGTACGCACCGCAACCTCTGATATGTCTCCGGCAGCGGCCCGTCGCCGGAGGAACAGGCCTTCGTTCGACAGCATGCACGACTCCTGGCTCCATGCCTTGAAGTCGAAAGACGGAGCCGTTGCGGGAGATGCGTCGGAACTCTCCCTGCTCGCCGCACAGGTCCGCGAATGGCGACGACCGATCGCGGTTTCGGCAAGCTCCCCGTTTCGTCTCTGCTTCCGCCTGGAAGAACCGGAAGACATCGCGGGAACCGATGGGATGGGGGCAGGCGGCAACACCTCCAGTGACGCATGGTACGTGCGCTACCTGCTCCAACCTCACGACGACCCGAGCCTTCTCATCCCGGTAGAAGAGGCGTGGAAGACCGGGGGCCAAAAGCTCACCGCGCTCACGCGAAACGGCTCGAACGTGCGGGAGTTCCTGCTCTCCTCACTGGGGCAGGCTTCCGGCATCTGCTCTTCCATCACGGCCAGTCTCGAGAACGCAAGGCCCGCGGGATACTCGCTGGACGCTGCCAAGGCCCACGAGTTTCTGACCGAAGAGGCCATCACTCTCGAACAGGCGGGCTACGGCGTGATGCTTCCGGCGTGGTGGACACGCAAGGGAACGAAGGTCCGGCTCGCCGTGCAGGCCAGAGCCAAGAGTCCGAAGATGCAGGGTGGAAGCGACCTGTCCCTGGAGACGATTGTCCAGTTCGATTGGCAAGTGGCCCTGGGAGGCCAGAAACTCACTCTCCGGGAGTTGGAGGCGCTCGCGCGGATGAAGGCCCCGCTGGTCAGGGTCCGCGGTCAATGGGTCGAGATGAGTTCCGAGGAAATTCAGGCGGCGATCGATTTCTGGGAGAAGAAAGGCACGGAAGAGGCCAGCGTCCGAGACATCATCCAGATGGCGCTCGGGGTCAAGGACGCGCCGCAGGGGTTCGATTTCAACGGCGTCAGGGTGACAGGATGGATCGGCAAGCTGCTGAAGCAGCTGGATGGGCAAGCGGAATTCAAGGAGCTTGCGTCTCCGAGGGGTTTCTCCGGCACGCTTCGCCCCTACCAGATTCGCGGCTATTCGTGGCTCTCGTTCCTGCGGCAATGGGGCCTGGGAGCGTGTCTGGCCGACGACATGGGCCTGGGCAAGACGATTCAGACCCTGGCGCTCATCCAGCGCGATTGGCGGGCCAACGGCAGGCGGCCCGTCCTCCTCGTCTGTCCAACCTCTGTGGTAAACAACTGGGAGAAAGAGGCCGCCCGCTTCACTCCTCGACTTCCCGTACTCGTCCATCACGGCCCCGGCAGGAAGCGAGGCGCGGAGTTCAAGAAGGAGGCAGGGAAGCACGCGATAGTCGTCTCCAGCTACGGATTGGTGCATCGAGACGTCAAGACTCTCAGGGAAGTGCAGTGGAGCGGCGTGGTGCTTGATGAAGCCCAGAACATCAAGAACCCTGAGACCAAACAGGCAGGAGCGGCCCGGTCGCTGGAAGCCGACTACCGTGTTGCCCTGACCGGAACGCCGGTAGAGAACAACGTGGGCGACCTGTGGTCGATCATGGAGTTCCTGAACCCTGGATTCCTGGGCACCCAAACCGAGTTCAAACGCAATTTTTTTGTACCCATCCAGGCTGAGCGGGACCCAAGCGCGGCAGAGCGACTCAAGCGCATCACCGGTCCGTTCATCCTCCGCAGACTTAAGACGGACAGGTCGATCATCTCCGACCTGCCGGAAAAACTGGAGACGAAGGTCTTCTGCTCTCTGACGAAGGAGCAGGCATCCCTCTATGCCTCCGTTCTCAAAGAGACGGAAGAGGCGCTGGAATCTGCCGAGGGCATTCAGCGGAGAGGGCTTATCCTGAGCACGCTCTCCAAGCTCAAGCAGGTCTGCAACCATCCGGCACAGTTCCTTGGCGACAACTCCGGCATCGCCGACCGCTCCGGCAAGCTTGTCCGGTTGACGGAGATGCTGGAAGAGGTTATCGAGGTCGGCGACCGGGCGTTGATCTTCAGCCAATTCGCGGAGATGGGAGGGCTGCTTCAACAACATGTGCAGGAGACGTTCGGTCTGGAGGCGCTGTTCCTTCACGGCGGGGTGCCGAAGCGTCAACGCGATCGTATGGTGGAGCGCTTCCAGCATGAAGGCGGCGGGCCGCCGATATTCATTCTATCGCTGAAGGCGGGCGGCACCGGGTTGAACCTCACCTCGGGTAACCACGTATTCCACTTCGACCGCTGGTGGAACCCGGCGGTCGAGAATCAGGCAACCGACCGGGTGTTTCGCATCGGACAGGTGAGGAACGTTCAGGTCCACAAGTTCATCTGCGCCGGAACGCTGGAGGAGAAGATCGACGAGATGATCGAGCGCAAGAAGGAGGTTGCCGAGAAAGTCGTCGGCGCAGGTGAGGGCTGGCTGACGGAACTCTCCAACGACGACCTGAAAGATGTCCTGGCCCTGAGTAAGGAAGCGACGGGGGTATAGGATGGCGTACTATTACGACGAATACTTCAAGCCTTCTCGTCCTCGCGAGGCGAAAGGCGGCATCAGGGCGCAGTCCACACGGGGTGGATTCGGCGAGAACTGGTGGGCAAGACGCTGGGTAGAGGTTCTGGAAGACCTCGACATCGGGGCGAGGCTCACACGGGGCAGGTCCTATGCCCGCCGGGGCCAGGTGCTGTCGATTGATATCGAAAAGGGCGCCGTGACGGCCAAGGTGCAAGGCTCCCGCGCCCGGCCTTACCGTGTTGAGATCAGAGTCGAAAGGCTTTGGGGTTCAGACTGGGAGAAGATCACTACCGCGCTCTTGCAGCGGCCCGTCTTCGCCGCGAAGCTGCTGGCCGGCGAGATGCCCGAGAGTATCGAGGACGTCTTCGCAGACGTAGGACTCTCCCTCTTCCCTGACAGGAGTGACGACCTTGAGACCGACTGCTCCTGTCCAGACTGGTCGAATCCCTGCAAGCACATTGCGGCGGTCTACCTCCTCTTGGGCGAGGAGTTCGACCGCGACCCGTTCCTGATCTTCAAGCTGAGGGGAGCGGAGCGAGAGGAGCTTATAGGCGCGGCCGCGGAGAGCGGCATTGGAACCAATGAAGCCACCATCGAGGCCTCCGCTGAGCAAGGGGCAGACCGATCGCCACCTGAGCCGCTTCCCGTTGACCCCGTTCAGTTCTGGGGACAGGAGAACCCTGAGCGAGAGGAAGATGTCCAGGGTGCGGCGGGCATTCCAATGGTTTCTGCGGCGCTGCCGAAACGGTTGGGCAGCTTCCCTTTCTGGCGAGGGAAGGAGAGCTTCGTCCCCGTGTTGGAGGATATCTACCGCCGGGCATCTCCTGCCGGATTGGATGTGTTTCTCGGCGAACGGCGGGATCAGAACGATTGAGGGGGAGGTCAGTCAAGGGTTTGACGTGGGGGGGAGGGTTTGTGGTGGCCCCAACGTAGGGTGGCCTCAGATACGAATCTCAATAAATTTGGCTGATTTTGGCCTGATATTACCACACTTGAAGGCCCATTTTGGTATCACTTGGCCTGTGGGCCGGAGGGGTGGACGCAGCTTGATCTCCTTGGCATGCTTCCGCCAGGAGGTAAAAGCTTCGACACAAGAGTTGGCTGACGACAGATCGTTTAGGACTCATTGCACGAAATGCGGGAATGAATTCTTCATCATCTGGGAGATACTGAGAACCAAGGACCACGTACACTATCCGTTTTACGGTGTAGTAGCTGCCTCTGTTCACCTACCCGCGGGCGCCTCAAAGCGTCGTTTGATTCGCCGTCGAATCCAGTCAATGGGGAGACTTGTCAAACTCGACAATGGTGGCGCATGCCAGCCGTAGACGGGGCATGTGATCTTGATTCTTGAAATGCACTCTCATGACAAGCCTTCCATGGACGACCTCACAGCCTTGTCCCTTCCGGCCATCTCATTGACAGAATGCCGATCTGCGGGTCGGTTGCGTGCCTGTCGTTTCCGGCTCTGGAGATGGGCGGCGAGCCGCCTAATGTCATGGCGGTGTTCGCGCGCGATGCCGTCCTTGATTTGCCACAGTTCCTCGATGACTTCATCAGACATCTTCCAACCCTCCTATCAGTTCGCTTGGCGTGCAAATCTCCGGACTCGTAAAGCCCTCCTGCTCGCAGATACTGCGGATAGTTCCTCTGGTTTCCGCGTTGGCGA
>DAOUKG010000049.1:0-102249 GCA_034421575.1 Dehalococcoidia bacterium | reverse complement strand
CAAAGTGTTCGGTCAGGGACGCTGTGTCTCTACTCGCCATGGGTCACTCTCCACATGAGATTGACCCCAATTCTATAACTTGTCTAAGACTTCATTTAGATGCGATTGCCCTGACCTATACCCGCTTGTATCACCTGCCCTTATCGGATAAGGTCGAAAGTGAAGATTTCGCTAGCATCCTAGCAGCGGGGAGGTCGTTCTCATGACCGAAGTTCTCGCCCGAATCAGTGCGCGAAGGCCCTGGGTAACCGTTGGCGTGTGGGTATTGCTCGTGGTCGTGGGGATCGGGCTGAGCGGAGCATTTCTCGGCACTGCCACAACCACCGACTTTCGGCTTGCAGGCAGCTACGAGTCCGAACGGGCCGCCGCGCTCTTGGAGGAGAAGCTGCGAGGGCCTGAGAAGCTGGCCGAGATCGTCATCGTTCAATCGGAGTCGCTGACGGTTGACCACGCCGCCTTCCGCACGAAGGTCGAGGCCGTGCACGAAGCGATAATGGCGCTGGGACCCGGTACGATTTCCGGCGGCATAGACGACCGGCCGCTATCCCACTACTACCAAGTCGTCGATGCTGGGCCACTCATCTCTCAGGAGTACTTGGCTCAGCTGCTCCCGCTCGTCGTCTCCGTCGACCGGAGGACGGCGCTGCTACACTACACGCTGTCAGGCACGTCCCAAGAGGCCACTGCCAACGTCGAGGACGTTATCCACGTGGTGGAGGAGGCGAACGAGGCGGACGACTTCCTCGTGCTCATAGGCGGCGACGCCAGTGTGGCATTCGAGAACAACGAGTTGGCGGAGCAAGACCTGCAGCAGGGTGAGCGATTCGGCGTACCGGTGGCATTGCTGGTGCTGCTGGTGCTCTTTGGGGCGGTCGTGGCCACGCTGCTTCCGTTGGGACTTGCCGCGGTCTCCATCATCATTGCATTGGCGGCGGTTGCGGTCATCGGGCAGCAATTCCAGCTTGTTTTCTTCGTGACCATGATGGTCGTGATGCTCGGTCTCGCGGTGGGCATCGACTATTCGCTGCTGATCGTGTCACGCTTCAAAGAAGAGATGAGGCATGGCATGTCCACAAAGGACGCGGTCGCTAAGACGGGAGGGACGGCGGGCCGCACGGTGCTCTTCAGTGGCGCTACGGTCGTGCTGGCCCTCGTCGGACTGCTGATCGTGCCGGCATCGTTCTACCAGTCGCTCGCATTGGGCGCGATTCTCGTTGTGATCGCCTCGCTGGCGGCGACGCTCACGCTGCTTCCCGCAGTATTGGCGCTTCTGGGACCTAAGATTGATTTGCTGACTATCCCCTTCCTGAAACGGTTCTCGCTCAAGGGCGCGGACACGTCACAGGGAGGGTTCTGGGACAAGATTACGCTCATAGTTACCAAGAGGCCGGTCATCAGCCTTCTCATCATCGGCGTACCGATGATCGCGCTTTCGTATTTCTATCTGGAAATGCGTACGGGCCTCAACGACGTGAACACCTTCCCCGACAAGGCCGAGACGAAAAAGGCCTTCCTGCTGATGGAGGAAAAGTTCGCCTTCGGAGATGTCGGCCCAGCAGGCTTTCTGAGTCCGGCGGAGATCGTCGTCTCCGGCAGCATCGACGATCCGCAGGTAATGGCAGCCATCGAACGGGTGCGGCAGTCCCTGACGGAGGACACGACCTTCACGCTGCCCCCACAGGGGCCGATAGTAAACGATGCAGGTGACCTCGCCCTGCTTATTCTTCCCTTTCCGGGCAAATCGACCAGCCCCGAGGCCGCGGACGACATGAAGCGGCTGCGAGAGGAGCACATCAGGCCCGCATTCGATGGGGTGCCCGCAGAGGTATACGTGGGCGGACTGACGGCGGAGGTCGCAGACTTCTACGGGATCGTGCGGGTCTACACGCCCATTGTCTTCGTCTTCGTGCTGGGGCTCAGCTTCCTCATCCTGATGATGGTGTTTCGGTCCATCATCATCCCCATCAAGGCGATCATAATGAACCTGCTGTCCGTGGGAGCGACCTATGGGCTCCTGGTGCTGGTGTTCCAGAAGGGAATCGGGACCGACCTGCTCGGGTTCCAGCATGCGGACGTGATAGACGCGTGGCTGCCGTTGTTCCTGTTCACGATCCTGTTCGGGCTGTCGATGGACTATCACGTCTTCCTTCTCAGCAGGATACGTGAGCGCTACGACGAGACCGGGGACAACACGGAGGCTGTGGCATACGGCCTGCGCTCAACGGCCGGGCTGATAACAGGGGCGGCATTGATAATGGTGGTTGTGTTCGGCGCATTCGCGTCGGGGGAGACCGTTGTCAACCAGCTCATGGGCTTCGGGCTGGCCGTCGCCGTGTTCCTTGACGCGACGTTGGTGCGGTCGGTGCTCGTTCCTGCCAGCATGGAGGTGTTGGGCAAGGGGAACTGGTACCTGCCTCCGTTCCTGCGCTGGCTCCCCGACCTGCGAGTAGAGGCACCTGAGGAACATTAGGACCCGGACGTGAAGCTTAGCGGGGTATGAAAGCCGTGAACCCAACTTCAATGAACATCCCACCCTCCTATCTGCCGGGGTACGAAGAGGCCCGCGCTCTCGACCCGGAGAGGGCCTCCAGGTACATCGCCCACACGACCATCGGCGACCCTGAAATGGATGCCGTGGTCGAGGAGCTTGCGTCACTTGAGCCGGGAGAGGGAAGGCGATTCATCGAAGCATTCATGGATGACTTGGACGAGAGCGTGAAGCGCGATGCGCCGCCGGTGCTGCGGGAGTTCTTCGAGAAAGCAGCGACGCCTCCCGACTGGGTCGACTTCGACGCCTTCCGACCGGGCATTCGCATGTTTCATCGGAACTCTCAACTGGTGCTTGGGGCGTTTGTGGGCGGCACGCTTGTGGAAGGCTTCTCGACGAATATCAGCAAATCGTTCTTCATAACCGGGCGTGTGCGAGAACGGGGCGTCAGACGGCTCCGGCAGAACAACCGGCACATGATCGAGATCTTCATGCCGTTCGGACTGGAAAGGGAGGGAGACGGCTGGAAGCTGTCCGTGCGCGTGAGGCTGGTACACGCACAGGTCAGACGCCTGCTGAAGAACTCCGTTGACTGGGACCACGAAGAGTGGGGCGTGCCCATTAGCGCGGCGCATTGTGGCTATTCGATTGCCGCTTTTTCGGCGAGACTGCTGATGCACATGGAGAATTTGGGCGCGACGTTCAGCGATGAGGAACGCGAGGGTTTTCTGGCCGTCTGGCGGTACTCAGGTTATCTCATGGGGATACCGGAGACCATCCTGTACCAAGATGAGGAAGACGCTCTGAGATTGTTCGACATCGGCACAGTATGCGAGCCTGACCCGGAACCCGAAGCGGCCGTAATGGCGCACGCGCTGGTCAACTCCGCCCCGCTGGTCATCGGGATTACCGATTCGGACGAACGACGAAGGCTGGCAAGGTACGTGTTCGGCATCTCACGCGCGCTCATTGGACAGACCATGGCCGACCAACTGAAGTACCCGAAAGGCATCACCTTTGGAGTTCTGACGTGGTTCCGCTTGCAGTCCCGTGTTAACAGAGCCTTGGGGAAGTATCTTCCGAAGTCGGCCAACAGCAACTTCAGCAGCTTCACGTCTCTGCTGCAGGCATCCGCATTCGACGAGGCGGGCATCAGCTACAGGCTCCCCGACCATGTGTACGCGGAGGAGAGCAGCGAGTGGTAAGGGTGTGAGCTCCAGCACCCAATACGGCAATCCCAACCGTTCGTGGTGAGCTTGTCGAACCATGAACGACCCTTCGACAGGCTCAGGGTGAGCGGATGATAATCACCTTTGCATCTACCCTCTAAGCCAAACGCCGCAACCGGAAACGTGTCATGGCGATGGCACCACATCTTAGATTCTTCGTTGCGCTCGGAAGGACAGGTACTCAGCCGTACTTGCAGTTCGCATTTACCTACCACTGTCAGCCCGGCGGGCGGTCTGCTGTACCGGTTCGGGCAGGGTGGCGAAGTGTTCCCAAAACTGGGGTATAGCGCGATGCACTACAGCTCGCCCACGGCGCCGGTTGCTCGGGCCTGAGCCACTTGTTCCTTGAAGAAGTCCAAACGGCCTGCAACTGCGTCGGCCTCGATTTGCCGGTCCCATTGGTCTTCTTGTACGTCCTGCAACCAGAGGGCTATTTCAGCGAATTCGGCGGCGGGCAGGTTTTGGATGGCTTCCTTGATTTCGGCCAGGCTGGTCATGGCTGCCTCGCTTTTTCGGCTATTGTACATTAGTCGACTGGGGGATGCCCTCAGCCCAATTCCTCCAACCCGAGTCCCATAGCCGGAAACGTGTCACGACGAAGGCACGACATTTTAGATTCCTCGCTGCGCTCGGAATGACAGGCAAGTAGGGCCCGGATCGTAGCTACAATTCCATTTTGCCTACCCCTGTCAGCCCCCGATGGGAGAGGTTGGAGTTGTTGCCCGCCTAGTCCAGCAGCGACTGATCCCAGTCGACCCAGTCGAGGACGCCGCTGATCTCGATTGACTCGCGCCAGAAGTCGACGTACTCCTGGGGTGGCTCGGCCTGTCCGGGGAAGGACGGTCCGGTCTCGAGTCCCATGAGGCGAAGGAGCATCCGTGCGTGAGGGCCGTCGGCGACCATTCCGGCGGCCACGCGCTGCCGGCCACGCTGATAGACGGGATCGAACTGAAGCTGCCGGTAGAGGGCTTCCAACTCGTCGTAACGGCCTTCCTGCGTGAGCTTGGTCTGGTGCAGCGAGAGGCGCGGCGCGGCGTTCGCCATGACGTCGATCCTGCTCTTCATCCCGAATCGCGCCCCCATGCCGAAGAATTGCCTGTTCTCGCTGAGGGCGAACCTGTCACCGAACATCTGCTGGAAGCCGAGGTAGTCCTCGGTGGATGTGCCCGTCCACTTGACGCCGACTACGTTGTCGAGGTCGGCTAGCTTCTCGAACAGGGCGGGACTGTAGGAGTAGCCGCCGGGCATGACCCAGAAGCTGTTGTAGGTCATGATGCCGATGTCGACGCGGTCGTTGACATACTTGTGATGGAGGTATATGTCGTCCTCGGTGGGCTGGGAGTAGTGAGGCGGCGAGAGAAGAACGAAGTCGATCCCTGCCTCGGCGGCGTAGGCGCACTTTCTGGCCGCGGCGCGAGCGCTGAGCTCGGAGACCATGACCATGGTCGGCGCGACGCCCTTGCCCTCGTCGATGATGAGGTCGGCCAGGGCGCGGAACTCGTCCTCTTCGAGCATGTACGTCTCTCCTGCCCCACCCGCGATGAGGTGGACGCACTTGCCCTCGACCATCCCCTGGTCGATGAGCCAGCGGACGTGCTTTCTCTGGCCGTCGAGGTCGAGGCTGTAGTCGTCGTTGGTGAAGGTCAGCATCGAGAGGACGCTGCCCTGGAGTCGTTCGCGGCTATAGTCGTTCGGCATTTCTTGCTCCTGCGGGGCGTGGATATGGATTCCCGCTTTCGCGGGAATGACGGGTGAGTTAATCGTCGAGTATCGACTGGTCCCATTCGACATGGTCCATGAGACCGCTCTCGGTGAAGACCTTTCGAGTGTGGTCGTAGAGGGCCTGCGGGGCGGGGGCCTGGGCGGGGAAGTTGGGGCCTGCGTGGAGACCCATGACCTCCCAGCGGACATGGCCGAATACGCCGTCGGCAACGGACGCGAAGGCGGGAGCCTCGTTGCTCAGGCGGTTGTCGGTGTCGAAGTGGAGGGCGTCGAGAAGCTCGTCGAGTGCGTCGTAGCGACCGTCGCGGAACATCTCCCACTTGGTGAGTGACAGGCTCGGCGCAACATTGCCGAAGAAGTCGACGAACCCCGCCATCCCGAATCGAGCGCCCTGGGAGTTCATCATGCCGTTGTCGATGAAGTTGAACTCGTCGGCGAAGAGCTTGAGGAGGCCGACGTAGTGGGCGGGACTCGCGGAACTCCACTTGAAGCCGACGACGTTCTCAAGGTCGATGAACCGCTCCATCAGCGACCGGGTGATCTCGTACTTGGGGGCCGGAGTGACCCAGAAGTTGTTGTAGTTCATCAGCCCAACGTCGGCGTTGTCGTTGACGGACTTCGTGTAGAGGTACACGTCCTCTTCCGACGGACACGAGTAGTGCGGGAGACCTAGCTCAATGAAGTCGATGCCCGCGTCCCCGGCGTACCGGGAGCGACGCGCTGCCGTCCGGGCGTTGAGGTCGAAGACGCCGACCATAGTGGGGGCCTTGCCGCCCGCAGTGTCCACGAGCACATCGATGAGGGCAAACAACTCGCCGTCGTCGAGGAAGTACCCCTCGCCGTAACCTCCCGCGGCGAGGAGGACGCCGTTGCCGTCCACGCCGATGCCGTGGTCCATGAGCCAGCGGATGTGTTTGGCCTGCCTGTCGAGGAGGAGGTTATGGTCGTCGTCGACGAACGTGGGCAGGGATACGACCGGCCCCACGAGTTTATCCTGGCGTTTTTTCATAGTGGCGGTTCCTCCAAACTTACATTCTGAGTTCGAGTCTTGGTTGAATACGGCGTTCGGGCAGGTTGGTGTCGTGCATGAACTTGACGAGGTGCTGATGGACGCCTCGCGCGACGTCGGGATTGTCGGCGATGACGTTGCGCTCCTGTCCGGGATCGGTTGGGAGATGGTAGAGCTGGGACATGCCCTCATCGGTGGAGTAGAGCAGCACCCACTCGTCGGTGGAGACGGTGGTCACAAGACTGCTCTCCAGCTTGCGCCGGAAGTTGTCGACGGAGCGCACGGGATCGCCGGGATCGGCGAAGGGGACGGTGGTCACCGTGAACTCGCGTCCGGGTGTGGCCGTGTCCCGGACCTTGGGAAGAAGCGACTTGCCCTCCACCCATCCGGGAATGTCCTGACCGAGGACTTCAAGGACGGTCGGCATCACGTCGATGGCGGAAGTCAGGCCGTTGTAGACGCTGGGCTCCGATCCGGGCACATGGACGATCAGGGGAATCGAGGTAGTCTCCTCGTAGAGGGGCGAGAATGTCCATGCGGAACCGGGGTCGCCGTGTTGGAACATGGTTCCGTCGGGGCGCTTGGCGAAGGTCATCTTGCCGAACAGGCCGCCATGCTCGCCGAAGTAGAAGCCGTGGTCGGAGGTGAAAATGATGGCGGTATCGTCGGTGAGGCCCATGTTTTCGACCATGCGGAGGAGGTAGCCGATCCACGTATCGACCATCGTGACCTCGCCCGCATAGGCGGCCCGCGCCTTGGCGACCTTCTCCTCGGTGTAGCCGGGGGCCTCCTGCCAGAAGCCGTAGGGAGGTTGCACCACCTCGCCGTCGTGGTCGGGCATATAGAGGCGGGAGTAGTACGTGGGGGCGTCCCATGGCTCGTGGGGGTCCCACGTGTCGATGTAGAGGAAGAAGTCCTCGGTGTAGTGAAGCTGGAGCCACTGCATGGCCCGCGTGACGGTCTGGGCGACGTTGCGGTCGGCCTCGAAGCGCCATGCCTCACGGGCGTCGCGGGACTCGTGGTGGTGGTGCGTCAGGAGACGGGTTACCGAGCCCTCCTGCCCTGTGTACATGGAGAAGGTCTGGAAACCCTTGTCGTAGTTCATGCCGCCGCGCAGGTAGAAGGGCGTGTCGACCATAGCGGCGGTGTGGTAGCCGTTGGAGGCGAGGATCTCGGCGAGGGTCGTGGCATCGTCGGGCAGCGGCTCCCAGCCCATGAAGGACATCGTCCAGCGACCGAGCGCGTGGTCGGCGCGGGTGGGCATGGTCGGGAATCCGGCGGCGTAGTGTCTCGTGAAGAGGGTGGACCTGGCGGCCAGAGCGTCGAGCGAGGGGGTCAGGATGGGCTTCTTGCCGTATGCGCCGAGGTGGTCCTGTCGAAAGGTGTCGGCAACTATCCAGATGACGTTCATGCACACGGCCCCGTAGTCGTCTCGCTAGGGGGATACCTTATCATATCGGTGGGCGTGATAGACTTATCCTGCAAGGTGAAGCTATGAGTATGAACGACAGCGCTATTGACAACAGCGGGTTCCGCATCACCCGCATACGTGCGAAGAACTACCGCTCCATCCGCGAGCTTGACATGGAGTTGGGTCCGCTAACTGTGCTCGTGGGGCCGAATGCGTCCGGGAAGAGCAACGTGTTAGATGTACTCAGGTTCATCAGGGACGCCGTGTCGCGTGGGCTGGGCTACGCAATTTCACAACGACATGGAATGTGGGTCATTCAGCATCTGTCGAATTGCGACGCAGAGATCGGGTTTACGGCAACTATCCGAGACCTCACCCTTGACTACAATTTCGTCCTAACAAATGATCCGAATGGCAACGGCCTAGTCAAACGTGAGTACGGCAGCTATCAACTTGCTACCGACTCGGGGGAAATTGCCTTCGACATCCAAGATCGTCAAGTAATAGAACCCGAGACTGTGTCCGCCTACCTTAGAGGGGTATATGCTTCTGGCTCTAGTGCTCCAAGCCCCTTACCCTCAGAAGACTTACTGTTCTTCAAGTATTATTCGAACGTCGCTTATGCGAGTTTCGCCCACAATGCAGGGGCGCAATTTTCTCTTGAAAGACTGCATCGAAGCCTTCTTGAACTGCAACGAGCGTTATCCAGCCTGGGGTTTTACCGTGTTTCACCCGATACGCTCCGAGGGCTTGAGAAAAACTCTGGGCCAAGTCTTCTTGATGAATACGGATCGAACCTTGCGTCCGTGTTGTGGCGGATGCGGCGCAATAACGGAACAGTAGAAGGTCCCGAAGAACTCACGTCTCAGGGTTTCAGAGAACTTAGAGATGCCTTGAAGCATTTAATGCCGGGGATAACCGATGTCAAGTCAGAGCCGGTGGGTGAATATCTTGTGTTGCAGTTCAAGCACTCGAATATAGTTCCCGGCCAGAACCAATGGTTCAACGCTGCTCAAGAATCGGATGGCACATTGAGGATGCTAGCCTTATTGACTGCGATCTACCAGCTAGGCAGGCCTTCCCTTCTTGGAATCGAGGAGCCTGAGTCGGCAGTCCATCCCGGAGTTCTGACCGCGCTCGCCGAGATATTGGAGGAAGCGTCCTTGCGGCAACAGGTCGTCATTACGACGCACAGCCCGGACCTCATCGACCGATTTCCCGTTGACTGCATCCGGGCAGTCGAGTTCATGGACGGAGAGACGAAGGTCGGGGAGGTTTCCGAGACGCAGGCTGAAGCGGTCAAGCAAGGACTCTTTACCACTGGCGAGCTTCACAGCATGGAAGGTCTGCGACTCGCCGGAGTGCGGACATGACCCCACGGAGCATTGTGCCGGTGGTAGAAGGTTTCGGAGACAGCAAAGCTGTCCCTACGCTGCTAAGAAGAATATTGTGGGAGCATTTTACGAGGTACGACATTACAGTCGAAAGCCCAAAGAGGGCCAAAGGCAAAAAGAACTTAATTAAGGACTATGAGAAATTCGTCCGGTACGCATCTATTGAGCCATCGTGCGCCGGAATTCTCGTTCTCTTGGATGCCGACGACGAATGTCCCGTCGAAGAGGTCGGTAACCTTGTCAAACGAACGAAAGACCTCAACTTGGCGAAATCCGTCACTATCGTAGAGGCGAATAGAGAACACGAAACATGGTTCTTAGCGAGTTTGGACTCCCAACAAGGAATGGAGATTAGGACGAGGCTTGGAATAGACGAGACAGAGTCGTATCAGGGAAATGTGGAAGACGTCCATGCCAAGGCTTGGCTAAAGCGAGCTATGCCACATGGACGAGCATACACAGAGACGAGCGACCAAGCGTCGCTATCAACGTTCATCGACATCGAACACACGCAGCGTCGTTCTCGTTCGTTCCGTCGTCTCTGTCACGCTGTGGAGGAACTTCTTTGCGCCATCGAGTCGGGAACACCGATAGTCAGGCCGGGAATAGCGGGTTAGAATACGCATTAGAGGCACAAGGATGACACAGACGAAACCGATCCTCTACACGTACCCCGGATGCGGGTATACGACCGACCTGAAGCGGGAGCTTCGGAGGGACGGTGTGGAGTACGAGGAGGTTGACCTGTTTCAACAACCGGAGCGGATTCCTGAGCTTTTGGCGCTGACGGACGGCGACCGGATAACGCCGGTGTACGTGGACGGCGACGAGGTGCAGATCGGAAAGAATGGAATTGGGTGCTCGTTCTAGCTATGAATATTACTGAACAGTTCGATATGACGGGTCGCGTTGCCGTCGTAACCGGCGGCGGGACGCATCTTGGTCGCGCGATGGCGACGGCGCTGGCCGAGCTTGGAGCGACGGTAATCATCGCGAGTAGACGCAGGGAGCTTTGCGAGCAGGTCGCGGCGGAGATGTCGGCTGAGGGGCTGAAGGTGGAGGGGATGGGGTGCGACGCGACGGATGCTGACGAGGTCGCCGTGATGGTCGATGCCATTGTCCAACGGCACGGACGGCTGGACGTGATGGTGTGCAACGCGGGCGGGGGAGCGGCGGAGCCGACGTACATCCCGGACGGCGACGTTTCGGAGTTCATGGCGACGCTGGAAATGAATGTGACGAGCGCGTACCTGTGCGCGAATGAGGCCGCGAAGGTGATGGTGAAGCAGGGATCGGGGTCGATCATCACGATTGGCTCGATTCACGGGTCGCTGACGAACGATAAGCGCTTCTACGATGGGACGGGATTCAAGCGAGGCGGGGCGGCCTACCAGACGGCAAAGGGCGGCATCATCAACTTCACGCGCTATCTCGCGATGGAGCTTGGGGACTCAGGCATCACGGCCAACTGCATCAGTCCAGGCCAGATACCAGGGCCGACTGCCGATCCGATCATGGTCGAGCGGGCGCGACAGGCCAACGCTCTTGGACGGACCGGTGTGGCGGAGGACCTCAAGGGGGCGGTGGCGCTGCTGGCGTCGCCTGCGGGATCGTGGATTACTGGACACAATCTGATCGTCGACGGCGGGTGGAGTATCTGGTGACAGGTTCTAGGTGCTGGGTGCTGGATTCCCGCCCCGTATCGTGTACGGGGTGACGTTCTTTCGCGGGAATGACGATGTATTGGCGACGGGGAAGGGCAACCACGAGGGTTGCCCCTACGACGGGCTTGCTTCCCGAAGCGGTTACGGATTCAGCGAGACCGACTTACTCGAAGGTCTTCAGGTACTCGTGGGATAGGGATAGCGGGCGAAACCCCATGGCGGCGTACATGTGCTTTGGGGTTTCCGCGGGGTCGGTTTCGAGCGCGACGGGGCCAGCGCCTCTTGCCCGGACATCGGCCACGCAGTGGTGAACGAGAGCGGTCGCGAGGCCCCGACGGCGATAGTCGGGGTGGGTGTAGAGGTCGTCGAGAACCCCTATGCCGTCACTACTCGTCCATGACGAGAAGAATGCCCTCGGTGCTCCTTCAGTGTATGCGAGCCAGTACCGCACGGGTGGGGAGATGGACTGAAGGGTGGCTATTCGTTGGGCTTGCGCTTCCGAGGCGTTGTCGTTGGCGGTGCGTGGGGGCGTGCTGCGGTCGGACTCCCGGTCGGCAGTGGCTATGAGATCGTGGTAAGCCTCCCAGTCTGCGTCGGTCTCGACGAGGCGAATTTCGTAGGGCTTTGACGCGCCGCGCAGTTCGCCGGTCAGCACCATCACGAGAGAGTCGGTGCGCTGGTAGCCCTCCATGAGCAGCCACGCCTCAAACTCCACCGGCGTATCGCGATCGACGTAGTAGTAACGGTGTCGAAATTCCTCAAACTCAACCTCGACGCGCTCGCTCAGACGGGCGATCTCTTCCGGCGTCGAGGCGGTCACTTGCTCGACGCGGTTTGCGTAGTACGTGTCGGGTATGGAGCGGTGTCTTACGAAGACGGCGCCTTCGGCCTCGAAGCGTTCTCCGCCTGCATAGATGGGAAACTCGTCGATTGCCCGGTCGACGCGGTCCGTGAGGGTGTGGCTAGTCATCGTCGAGGACGGCGGTTGCCGTGATCTCGACGTTCAGACCGGGCTCGGCGAGGGCGGTGATCTCCACGTAGGAGTTGGTGGGCCAGAGGCCGTTGAAGTAGTGCTCCCATATCTCCACCTGCTCGCCCTCGATGGGCCACATCGTACGCATGTCGGTGCAATAGGTGGTCATGGCGACGATGTTGGAGGCGGTACCGCCCATGGCCTCGACGATTCGGACGATACGGTCGAGGGTGACGCGAAGCTGGTCGAAAACGGGGCCGCCCTCGGCGTCGGAGTTGCGGGCCGTGCAGCCTGCGAGGTAGAGGGTGTTGCCCGCGCGGATCGAGCGGATGTAGGTTGGGCCTGCGGGGTAGATGTCCGGGTGGTTGTTTCGGGTGATTTTCATGTTTGGATCTCCTTGCAGGGAGTTTACCAAAAGGGACTCAATCTGGCTGGGCGGATATTTCCCGGATAGTCCATTGGTCGCTTTCGGGGTCGTAGGAGGTGCGCACGAAGCAGGCGTCGCCGAATGCGAAGCGCACGACGCCGGGGTGCGGGGATACTCCAACTATGCAATACATGGCGGCGTTGAGGACGCCGCCGTGGGCAACCACGAGTGTCGAGGGCAGTTCGCGTCTCACGATGCTCTGGAGGGCCATTGCGCCTCGGCCCAGCAGGTCCCAGCCACTTTCACCCTCGCCTGTGGAGGGGACGTGGGGCTGGAAGGGGTTGGTGTAGTCAGGTTTGGTGTAGCGTTCCCTCGCCACGTCGAAGGGGAGACCGGCCAGGGGGCCGTTGTCGCGCTCCATCCAGTTGGGGTCGTACTCTATGGGGATGTCGAGGACCTCGCCGACTATCCGGGCGCTCTCGGATGCTCGGACGAGGGTGCTGGCGACGATCAGGTCATAGGTGACGCCGCTTTGCTTCCATTTCTCGGCGCGCGCCCTCACCTGTGCACGTCCGACATCGGTGAGCGGCGAGTCGTACCTTCCCTCGTGCACCATCTCGTCGTCGGCGCGGGAGCGGCCATGCCGCATGAAGGTTATTTGTATGGGGTTGCTCAAGTGAGTTTTCTCTTATAAGGGCAGATGGCCGAGATCTCAGGTGTTTCTTGGGTGCTATTCCTTCTGCGCCAGCACTATCAGGCCGAAGTTCACGTCACCGAAGTTCTCTCGCATGAATGGGTTGATGAAGCCCCCGGGAACCTCTCTGCCGGGAATTTCCAACACTTTCGATATGTCGAGGCCGGTATCCGCAATGGCCTGCAGGTAGTCGTCACGGGTATGCGGCTCGTTGGGCAGGTGATAGGTCACATCGTCCTCGACGAACTGCGTCGGGAAACCGGCGGCAATGAAGTCAGGATGCACGTCGGTAATGAGTAGGTGGCCGCCGGGGGCCAGGGCACGATAAAACTCATTGACAGATCCCCTGAGGTCGGGAATGTGGCAGAGAGTCAGGGCACAGACAACCAGGTCGAAAGAACCTGACGGGATGGATATGCCTCGTCCTATCGGTGAGTGCATGAACTGAATTGGAAGCAACTCTTTGGCGGCGGCGCGCTTGGCAATCGAGAGCATTTCCGAGTTGGGATCGAGGGCAGTGACCTTCCACCCGTTTCGCGCAAGCTTGAGAGAGAAGCGACCCGTTCCCGCTCCGACGTCGAGCGCGGTCTCACCCTCCAGGCTATTGAGTATCGGCAGCGAGTGCAGCTCTTCCGCAGCTATGAGGGTGTTCCACTTGGTGTCATAGAACTTGGCCCAGCGAGAGTAGCCCTCCGTGACACTGAGTTTGACAGGCTCCTGCCGAGCCTCTCGCCGTGAATCCGGATGGAAGACGCGACTCACTTGGTAGCCTTGATCGAGAAGATCTGCGGGAAGGAGTCGTTGCGCTCAGGGAAGCGCCACCATCCGTCATCGTGTTTGGTCATCGTTGGGAAGGCGTGAAAGAAGGACAGAGGGAACTCGTGGAGGTATTCGATGGTGAGCCCGGACTGAGTCAAGGCGGTTACGATCTCGCCGAGGCTGTGCTGCCATTCGTAGACGGGGCTGGCAATGGAGTCACCTCCGGTGTAGGTCTGGTGATTGCCTTCGGAGTAGAACTGTTGGTGGAAGTAGTCGTATGTCGGGCGAATGTCTCCCGAATCGTCCTCATCGAAGATGCCTATGAAAGGGTGGATGTCGAGTACGTAAAACGTGCCGCCCGGTCGAAGGAAGCGATGCACGACTGAGGCCCACTTGTCGAGATCAGGCAACCAGTTCAGGACTCCCACGGACGTAAAGACGATGTCGAATTCTTCGTCCAAGACGTCCGGCAGGTCGTAGACGTTGGAGCGGATGAATCGCGCGTCTGTTCCAATCTCGTCGTTGAGGGAGCTGGCGAGGTCTATGGCGGTGTCGGATAGATCAACGCCGGTGGCCTTTGCGCCGAGGCGCGACCACGACATGGTGTCCATCCCGAAGTGGCACTGGAGGTGGAGGAGGGACTTGCCGGACACGTCGCCGACCTCGCGGCGCTCGATGTCGGTGAGGGTGATGCGTCCCTTTTTGAAGCCGTCCACGTCGTAGAAATCGGAGGCTGCGTGGACGGGGGTGCGTTCGTTCCAGTTGGCGCGGTTGGTTGCGAGTCGTTCATCCATGATGGATATATTATGGGTGAGTGAGCAGGGTGAAGTCAAAAGCGGGAGTACGGATTAAACGCAGGGGGCGCGGAGGGGGAGGGAGTGTTGTCTATGGGGTGGGTTCTGGAAGAGTGAGGACTGTAGATCCCTCGCCGCGTTCGGAATATCTCATGAGGGTCTTCACCCTCACCACCTGGAATGAAAATGGGGTTTGAACGAGCCAGTAGGGTCCGGGGACTGGATTCCCGCTTTCGTGGGAATGACGGGTGGTGGCGAGGTATCGGGGACGGGCAACCACAAGGGTTGCCCCTACGATGGGTTGGCCGGGGTTTCTTGTACAATGCCCGCCGCGGACATCGACTGAACCGAGTCTGCGTGAATCTCCCAATCTCACCTGAGGAACCTAGACTCTTGGCGACTTCTTCTCAGACCACTGAAGCGGGTCCGGTACGCGAGTCGGGGCGGATAACCAGCCTCGACCTGATACGCGGGGTCTCGGTGCTAGGCATTCTGTTGATGAACGCCGTGCAGTTCGGGCTTGGCGATGCGTCTTACTTCAATCTGAGCGCGGGCGGCTCGGAGACATGGCTCGACTGGACCGTGGGCATCCTCGGCGAGGTCTTCGTCGACCAGAAGTTCATGGGACTGTTCTCGCTCCTGTTCGGCGCGGGGATGATCCTCTTCATCGACCGTGCCAGCGAGAAAGGAAGACGCGCAGTCGTCCTGAACCTGTGGCGAAACGCGCTGCTGCTGGGAATCGGTCTCCTCCACTTCCAGTTGTGGGACGGCGATATACTCATGGTTTACGCCGTATCATCGGTCTTTCTGCTGGCCCTGCGAAAGCTGCCGAACTGGGCGCTCATCTCCCTTGGTGTTGCCGTGTTTCTGCTGTCCATTGGCAGTACGCTGCTCACGCAGAGCATTGCCGACACGACCGATGCATCAGTATCCGGTCTCTGGACGCCCGGGGAGGCCGCGGACGACGAGGCCATTACACAAGTCTTCCTGCTGGGGTTCTTTCTACGCGCACTGGGTCTGATCCTCGTCGGCGCGGGCCTGTATCGCGCCGGCTTTATGGACGGCGGGCTGCCCGCCAGGACATATCGCCGAACCGCTGTGGTCGGGCTTGCCGTCGGCCTGCCGCTTGCCGCCGCAGCCGTCATCGTTACCGCGATGAACGACTACTCGCGGGAGATCGCCTTCATCGGCCAGATTCCCAACACGCTGGGCACGATTCCGGCCTCGCTGGGATACATGAGCCTCATCATCCTCTGGAACAATGGCGCGGAGAATTGGCTGAAGAAGCGTCTACGCGCAGTCGGGAGGATGGCGCTGACGAACTACCTGTCTCAGACGGTGCTGGGTGTGCTCGTTCTGACAGTATTGCTGGGTGATGCCGACTTCATGAGCAGAAGCGTCGTGTTGGCGTTCGTGATCGGGGTGTGGGTGCTGCAGGTGTGGTGGTCGCAGGTGTGGTTGAGTCGATTCCTGTTCGGGCCTGCGGAGTGGCTCTGGCGGGTCGCCACCTATCGAAGGGACCAGCCGTTTCGACGTCGGACGGAGTCGTAGGGGGAACAGGGGAGTTCACCACAGGCATTGAGCCGTTCGACCCTTCGACAGGCGGGGCTTCTATGCTCGGGGGAGCCGGGGAGTTCACCGCAGAGAACGCGGAGGGCGCAGAGGAGGGAGAGAGGCGGTTTCCACGCGTGTGCCCTTCGACAGGCTCAGGGTGAACGGGGCTTCTAGCTCGGGGGAGCCGGGGAGTTCACCGCAGAGAGCGCGGAGATCACAGAGTAGGGAGAGAGGCGGTTTCCCCGCGCGTGCCCCTCGACAGGCTCAGGGTGAACGGGGCTTCTATGCTCGGGGGAGCGTGGGAGTTCACCGCAGAGAGCGCGGAGGGCGCAGAGTAGGGAAGGGAGGCGGTTTCCCCGCGAAGCGCCCTTCGACAGGCTCAGGGTTTCCCTCTTACGTTACGACGTTGTTGGGGCGGCCTTCGAGGAAGGCGATGACGTTGGTTACTGCGCCCTCGTTGAGGAGCTCGATGCCCTCGGGGGTCTGGTCGGCGAGGTGGGGCGTGAGGACGACCTGATCGCAGCCCAGGATGGGATGGTCGGCGGGCAGAGGTTCCTGGGAGAAGACGTCGAGGCCCGCGCCGGCAAGGTGTCCCGATTGGAGGGCGTCGACCAGGGCCGTCTCGTCGACAAGCTCGCCGCGTCCGCCGTTGATGAGGATCGCGCCGGGTTTCATCAGTCCAAGCTCGCGGGCGCCGATGATGTTGTGGCTGTCCGGGCTGAGGCGGACGTGAAGGCTGACGACGTCGGACTGCTTGAGCAGATCGTCGAGGTCGACGAACTCGACGCCGAGTTCCTTGGCTCGTTCAGGTGAAGGGTTGAAGGTCCACGCGAGACACCTCATGCCGAGGGCGTTGGCGATGCGGGCTACCTCGCGTCCGACGTTGCCGGTGCCGATGATGCCGATGGTACTGCCCTGGAGCGTCACGTTCTGCATGAGGGTCCAGCGACCGGCCTTTAGCTCGATGGTCTGAAAGGCGGCGCGTTTGGCGGCGGCGAACATCAGGCCGACGATGTGCTCGGCGACGACGGGGGCGGTGCGTCCGGGCTGGTTGCTGACGACGATGCCGAGCTCACGGGCGACCTCGATGTCGATCATGTCGACGCCGATGGAGCAGGTGGCGATCATTCGCAGGTCCGGCAGGGCGCGTAGGGCCTCGGCGGGCCACTTGACTGCGCCACGCGTGTTGATGATGACGTGTGCGTCACGCGCGCGTTCGAGCTGATCTTCCATGCTCGAAGGACGGTCGAGGTAGAGATCGACGTCGCCGTAGGGATCGAGCCGGTCGAGGTGGGGCGATCCCTGAATCTGCGGCGGGTTGTCGCCGGGTACGACGAATTTGAGGCGGGTGTCAGTCATGGTGTTTGGCAAAGGCGTCAGTTAGCCGCCAGCTCCTTGAGAACACCCTCCCATTCATTGGAATCACCCTGGCCGATTCCGGCACGGTAGACGATTATGCCGTTCGCGTCGATGCCTACCTTAGTGGACTGGCGCGTCACATTGAAGTCTTTTAGCATCGAATCGCTCGGCTTTGCCACTTCTCCCGGATGTCCGTTTCTGTCCTGGGCTGCCGATAGGACATCCAACCCCTCATTGAAACCTACCGCGTAGAAGTCAACCGAGTCCTCATAGGCCGGGTAGACTGAACTTATGCCCCGCAACGCGGAGCGACAGTCCGGTCACCACGTCGCGTGGAACAGGATGAATACCGGTTTCCCCTCGGACACGAGATCGGTCGAGTTGACCTGCCGGTCGCCGGTGAGGGCCAGCATGTAGTCGGGCGCGCGGTCGCCGACACGGTGTCCGACGGGGACGGTTTCCTCGGACGGTGCGGGCGCAGGAGCAGTAGTTGGTTGCGGCGCGGCTGCGGGTGGCGGGGAAGTCTGCGCTGCGGGCGGAGGAGGCGCAGGCGCAGGAGAGGTCGTAGTCGTATCGGAGGGTTGAGACTCGTCGGAAGAATCCGAACCGCTTCCGCATGCGACAGCGGTCAGCAGCGAAAGTGCCATGATTGAGCCGATAACCAATCGGACGATGATTGCGCGATTCATGACGTTGTCACCTCCACGATCTTGTTAGTGGATTCCCGCCCCGTATCGAGTACGGGGTGACTTCTCTTCGCCGGTTTGACCGATGATTGTGTAGCGTCTCCTACTGCGCGCTGTTGGCCAGTTCTTGGAGGACGGCGGCCCACTCGGCCGCGCTGCCCCGTCCGTAGCCGCTACGGTAGATGATTACACCGTTCCCGTCGATGGCCACCTTGGTGGACTGCTGCGTCACTCTGAAGTCTCTGATCATGTTCCCCACAGCCTTGGCCACCGTACCGGCATGACCGCTGTTGTTCTGGTATTCCTGCAGATCGCTGAGAGGCTCGTTGAAGGCCACGGCGTAGAGTGCCACCTTATCCTTGAGTGGCGGATAGACTTCGGTCAGGCCCCGCAACGCGGCGCGACAGTCCGGTCACCACGTTGCGTGGAACAGGATGAAGACGGGCTTCCCCTGCGCCACGAGGTCGGTGGAACTCACCTGGTTGCCTCCCGCAATGTTCAGGACGTATTCGGGGGCGAGATTGCCGACATTCGTGCCGGGTTCGGCAGTGACTGCAGCCCGAGTCGGCTCAGGTTCCGGCACGGCTGTCGCGGTCGGCGGGACGGGTGTGTAGGTGGGCGTCGGCGGCACCGGTGTGTTCGTGGGAGTCGGAGGGATAGGCGTCGGAGTCGGCGGCAGCGGAGTTGGGGTAATCGTAGGCGTGGGCGTCAACGTTGGAGTTGGCGTGCGAGTGGGCCTGGGGGTAAACGTTGGGATGAAGGTAGCGGTAGCTGTTGGGGTGGGCTCTGCTGTGGCCTGGCTGCCTGAAGTGGTGGCTGGTACGACCGTCAGAGCGGACACCGGCGTGGATGTTGCCGTGGGAATGGGTGTATAGGTCGGAGTTGGGACAGGAGTTGACGTGGCCGTCGGGACCGTCGTAGGCGTGGAGGTCGGTACCATCGTCGCAGTGGCGGTTGGTACCTCCGTTGCGGTGGGTTCAGGTGTTGGAGGCGTCGTTGGGGTTGGGACCGGAGCCGGGGTCGAGGTCGGCGGCTGAGGCGTCGGTTCCGTGGTAGCCGTCGGTTCAGGCGTATCGGTCGGCACGGGCGAAGGCGCGACGGTCGGGACGGTCTGGGCGACGGTGGTCGGCTGCTCGGCAGGGGTGTCGGGCTCTCCGCCGCAGGAGACAACTGCAAGCGACATGAGGGCCAGCAGGCCGAAACCCGATATGTGGATGAATCGCTTCATGGCGTCCAGTCTCTAACGTTACGATACCATTCGATTATACCGGGAGAAGGCTTGAAAAGTGAAAAGTTGGTAAACATGAGGGGCATAGGGGCTTCGTTCGGCCCAGCGTTAGGTACTTCTTGGCCGAGGAATTTCTGGATTCCCGCCTCTGCCGGATTGACGGTGCGGGGTGGCAGGGCAATCGCATTTAGAGTTGATAGGAACACCAGCAATCGTCACTCCGGCGAAGGCCGGAGTCCAGACGGGTGGGGTTGGGAGGCCCCTCAACGCCCGACCCTGTGTGAAATGCGATTGCCCTGATGACGTACGGGAGTGGCGGCTTGGAAGGAAGCAGGGAGTCACCTATAATACGGCGCGCGCACGGGACAACTCCCGCGACGATGAGGTGATGGAAGATGAGCAGCCTACCCGATTCGAAGGTGCCGGTGATGCCGCCGAGAATTCTGCTGGGGCCGGGGCCGAGCAACACGAGTCCGCGCGTGCTGCAGGCGATGATGTCGCCGATGATCGGGTACGCCGATCCTGAGTTCATGGTCGTGCTGGACGAGTTGTCGCAGCTTCTGCGGCTGGTGTTTCGGACGGAAGAGGGGCTTGCGATTGCGCTGCCTGGCACGGGAAGCGCGGGAATGCAGGCGGGGCTGAACAGCCTGTTGGAACCCGGCGATACGGTGGTCATCTGCTCGTGCGGGTACTTCGGAGAGCGGATGGCGGACATGGCAGAGAGGCTTGGGGCCAACGCCGTGGTCCTTCGAGGCGAGTGGGGTGAACCGTTCCCGCCGGAGATGCTGGCAGAGGAGCTGGACCGGCAGGACTCTGTAAAGCTGGTGGCGGTGGTCCACGCGGAGACCTCGACCGGCGTGCTGCAGCCGTTGGATGAGATTGCACGAATGGCGAAGGAACAAGGCGCTCTGCTCATGGTGGACGCGGTGACGTCGCTGGGCGGGAGTGAGTTTGCCTTCGACGAGACGGGAATCGACTACGCCTACTCGTGCAGCCAGAAATGCCTGGGCGCGCCGCCGGGAATAGGGCCGGTGGCGGTTGGGCCGAGAGCGCTGGAGGTGATCGCGTCCCGGACGACGAAGCCGCCATCGTGGTACCTCGATCTGGGGCTGATCGCTAAGTACTGGGGGCCCGAGCATGTGTACCATCACACTGCCCCGGTGAGCATGATCCTGGGACTGCGCGAGGCGCTGCGGATCGTGCTCGAAGAGGGTCTCGACGACAGGATAGCGCGTCACCAGCGGAACTCGGCTGCGCTCAGGGCGGGTGTCGCGGCGTTGGGCCTCGATTTCCTGGTGGCGGAGGCGAATCGGCTCGACCAGATCACGGCGGTGAAGATACCTGACGGAGTCGATGACGCGACGGTGCGGCAGCGTCTGTTGAGGGAGCACACGATAGAGATTGGCAAGGGCTTCGGGCCGTTCGACGGGAACGTGTGGCGGATAGGGCTGATGGGCGAGTCAAGCAAGGCGGAGTACCTGCTGGCGCTGCTGTCGGGGCTGGAGGGGATCTTGCCAGACGAGGGATACGAGGTCGCGCAGGGAGCGGCGGTATCGGCGGCGAGCAGGTATTTGGCGGAGGCGACGTAAGAGGACTCACCGCAGAGGGCGCGGAGATCGCAGAGGGGGAGATGGATTCCCGCTTCCACGGGAATGACTGATATGGTCAATATTTCTAAGTTGAGGAGCATCGATGTCTAGGTTTGACGAACAGGTAGCGATAGTGACGGGTGCGGGCGAGGGTCTGGGTTTTGGGATAGCGCAGAGGCTTGGGAGCGAAGGGGCCAGGATCACCATCGTCGATATGAATGCCGACGTTGCCGAGCAGGCTTCGCAGGCGCTGGCGGAGCAGGGGGTGGACTCGGAAATCGTGCTCGGTGACGTGGGAGACGACGAGACGGCGCAGCAGGCGGCCAAGCGGGCCATCGACAGGTGGGGACGGATCGACATCCTGGTGAACAATGCCGGGATCGCGGGCCATTCGGCGAGCGTCTGGGAGCTGCCGCTTGAGGAGATGGACCGGGTGTACCGGACGAACCTGCGGGGTGTGTACTCGTTCTGCCACTACGTGATTCCGCACATGATCGAACGGGACTACGGGCGGGTCATCAACATCGCTTCCATCGCGGGCAAGGAGGGCAACCCGAAGGCGGTGCCCTACTCGGCGACGAAGGCGGGGGTAATCGGGCTGACGAAGTCCGTCGGCAAGGAGCTTGCGTCGACCGGCATCCGCGTGAACTGCATCACCCCGGCCGTGGTGCGGACGCGCATCCTTGAACAGCTAACCCAACAGCACATAGACTACATGATCTCCAAGATACCCATGGGGCGCACGGGCGAGGTGTCGGAGGTCGCGGCGCTCGTCGCGTGGCTGGCGTCGGAGGAATGCTCGTTCAGCACGGGCGCGGTGTTCGACATCAGCGGCGGACGGGCGACGTACTAGGTATTGATTCGACGAGACAATGAACACGAAACCTGAAAACAGCCCCTTTACTCCGGGCAGTCCGGTGCCGATCGAGTTATTCGTTGGGCGGTCGCAGCAACTCCAACAAGTAGCTCGGCATATTGATCAGGCCGCAACGGGCAGATTACAGAGTGTCTTCTTAAGCGGTGACAGAGGAATTGGGAAGAGTTCGTTCGCGTCCTATCTTCGTCAAATCGCAATCAGCCGGAACAACATGCTGGGGATCCACACGTACCTCGGTGGGGTCACGTCTCTGGAAGAGCTTGTACGGCACGTTCTAGAGGAAGTTCTGCGGGAATCACGTCACCAAGACTGGTTCGAGCGAGTTGTAGAACTGTTCGGTGACCGGATCAAGCAGATCGGACTCTTCGGGGTGTCAGTCACCTTTGACGCACCGAGAGAGGAGCTGACCGGACTTGCAAGAAACTTCCCAGATGCTCTTGGCAATCTGGTAGCAACCATATCGGAGAATCGCTCGGGTTTGCTTGTCATTCTCGACGACATCAACGGTCTAGCCGACACACCGGAATTTGCGAACTGGTATAAGTCGTTCGCCGACAGCGTAGCCACGCACTTTGGGCCTTTCCCGGTGCTGGTAATGGTCAGCGGCACGGTTGAGAAGAAGGATGCTTTAGCTGCCGCCCAGCCTTCCCTCATGAGGGTATTCCAGACAGTTGACATCCCGAGGCTGACGAACGAGGAAGTCCGGGATTTCTTTATTAGGGCGTTTGACGAAGCAGGAATGAAAATCGAAGAGGATGCTTTGGGCCTTATGGTTACCTACTCCAGCGGGCTCCCGATATTGATGCAGGAGATCGGAGACTCGGTGTTTTGGAAGAGTTCCGGCAGTGCGGTACGAAAGCAGGACGCGATGAGCGGCCTGGTGCTAGCGGCCGAAAACGTAGGAACGAAGTACCTTGATCCCGCCTTTTATCGCGCAGTTCGGAGCACCCGCTACCGGTCTATCGTCCGAAAGATGATCCCGGCAGTGTCTCCTTCCGAGTTTACCAGGAGTGAAGTCATGCGCCGCTTGGACGAAAACGAAAGTAGGGTTTTCGACAATCTGCTTCGACGTCTCCGAGAATTGGGTATAGTCGAGCAGGACTTGGAGGCGGGACGGGGCGCTTACAGATTCGTCAACGAGCTTTATCCGCTGTACATGTTCTTGGAGTCAGCCGGCAGCCGAACAACCGATGGTTCGACGAGGTAGGCCATTGACATCCCAAACCATGAAGGGCCTGTTTCCCATCCTTGCGACGCCGTTCGACGACTCTGACCGGATCGATGAGGATAACCTGCGGCGGGAGGTGGACTTCGTCATCGAGAACGGTGTGCATGGGGTTGGGATCGCGTTTGCGAGCGAGGTGGTGAAGCTGTCGGAGGCGGAGCGCGACGTGGCGACGCGGACGGTGGTCGAGCAGGCGGCGGGCAGAGTGCCCGTGGTGGTGAACACGGGAGCGCCCAGTACGGCTGTGACCGTCCAGTACAGCAGGCGGGCTGAGGAGCTCGGCGCGGACGCCTCGATGGTCACGCCGCCGGTGGGTGTTTCTGCGGATGTTACGAAGGAGTATTACCGCCGGGTGTCGGACGCGACGACCATACCGATCTTCATCCAGGACGTGCCAACGGCGGCGGTGTCGCCCGCGCTGGCGGGAGAGATGGCCCGGGAGATCGAGGGCGTTCAGTACATCAAGGCGGAGAACCCGCCGACGCCGGCGAGCATTGCGGGGTTCGTGAAGGAGGGCGGCGACGCGCTCACGGTGTTTGGTGGTGCGGGTGGGTCGTTCTTCGTTGAGGAGATGCGGCGTGGTTCGGTGGGGATCATGCCGCACGCGGCGTTCCCCGATCTGTTTCGCGCGGTGTGGGACCTGTATCAGTCGGGCGACGATGCGGGAGCCGTGGAGGCGTTCAATCGCATGACGCCGCTGTTGCGGGTGATGACGCAGGGAGCGGGGCCGTCGTCGCTGCACCTCGTCAAGGAGACGCTGCGGCTGCGTGGGGTGTTCTCGTCGGTGAACGTGCGGCATCCCGATGTGCCGCCGAGCGAGTTCACGTACCGCGAGTTGCGGGAGGCTGTGGAGACGGCGGGGCTGGTTGTGTAGGGTAGCCCTTCGACGGGCTTTCAAGTAACTGCTCAGGACAGGTCACCGCTGAGAACGCAGAGGGAAAAGAGGTCGTGTTCAAGGCAGTTACTGACAATCCCCTGCGTGGCCCCGTTCGGCCCCGTATCCAGTACGGAACAGACTCTGAGCTTGTCGAAGGATGCGCGGAGCATAACGCTTGGCTAACGCTGCGTAGTGCGGGGTCTACGTCTCCGTTGCTTGTTGACACCGCCTTTGAGCCGAAGTACGGTACCTGACGGCGTGGCCATTTCTGGCCGCCGAATCCGTCTCCGAGGAGAGCTCCAATGACTGAATCTAACGGCATGTCGGCGTACGGCTGGACATCGGACGAGATCGCGGAGCGGCTGGGTACCTCAACCATCGTGTTCGAGCGCGACCGGCTGCTGCAGTCGCAGGATATCGGGATGATAGCCGAGCGGGGCATCCGCTACATCGAGGTATGCGGCCTCGGCAATCCTGGCCACTTGGACGTCGCAGACTCGAAGTACACGTCGTGGCTCCGGGCGGAGTGCGAGAGCGCGGGGATAAAGATAGTTTCCACGCACTGTCCCGGCTATCTGTTCAACTCCGACGATGAGGACAACCGCAAGAAGGCCGTGCAGGAAGGCGTGGCGGCGGCGAAGAACTCAGAAGAACTGGGAGCCGGGGTCATGGTGTGCCACTTCCGGCCGGAGGAGCCGTCGGAGAAGAGCATTCATGAGATGCTCGATCAGCTTGAAGGCACGTCGATCAAGCTGACCATCGAGAACGGGCAGGACCTTGCGGACTACACTGCCTTCGTGGACAAGGTCGGGTCGGACCGGTTCGGGATGGTGGTGGATGTCGGACACACGCGGGACGACGACGAGGTCAACCCGTTCATCAAAGTCGAGCGCGCCCGCGAGACGATGGTGCAGTGCGGCAACCGGCTGTTCCACCTGCACCTCCACGACTGGGTCGACCGCGACCACTTCTCACCGCTGGACGGCGAACTCGCGTGGGCGGGAGTGTTCGACGCCTTCAAGGACATCGACTACCAGGGGTACTTCATGTTCGAGGCGGCCTACCCGCCCGCACAGCGCGGTGAGGTTGCGCCGGAGTACGTACTCGACAAGGTGGCGGGATTCCCGCAGGGGTTCGTCGACAGGTACGTGGCTTCGTAAGAGCCTCCGTTAACCCTACCCTTTTGTCCTGCCCTATATGGCTGTCGCGGGACCGTTTCGGAAACCCCCCTCATAGGTGGTGTACACTGCCTGCCAGATCAACGTGTGCTACAGGTGATCGGCTATGAACGTTGGAATCATCGGCGGAGGGGTGTTCGGGCTTGCGGCGGCGATCGATCTGCGCGAGCGCGGACATGACGTGACGGTCTTCGATCAGGGGAAGGTGCCCTACGAGAACGCGACATCTACTGACGTGGCGAAGGGCATACGGCGAACGTGGTATGGAGACGGCGGGCCGTACGTGGAGCTCGTTGAGCGAGCGGCGGCGCAGTGGCGGGCATGGGAGCGGCGAACGGGCGAGTCGGTATACCACAAGACGGGCGGCATGAAGATCATGCGCGGCTTCGAGCCGGGCAGCGGCATGTACGAGAACTGGCGTTATCTCCAGAGCCGAGGGGCCGACCTCACCATCATGACGGCCGAAGAGGGGCGCAAGCGCTTCCCGCAGTTCGTCATCGACGACGACGAGGTGTGCGTACTGGACGACTGGGCGGGGTACATCGAGAGCGAGCGGGCGGTGGCCATGATGGCGGGAATTGCCCGCGAGGACGGCGTTGTCGTACTGGAGGAGTCGCCCGTGAGGGCCGTCGACGAGTCAGCGAGTGGGGCCACGATTCAGGTGGCGGACGGAGAGACGCATGAGTTCGACCGGGTGGTCGTGGCGGGCGGAGTGTGGAGCGGACGGCTCGTGCCGGAGGTCGGCAGGAATCTGCTGGTGACCCTCCGCGAGATGATGTTCATCGAGGTCGAGAAGCCGGAAAAGTTCGTGCGCGGACGGTTCCCGGTGTGGTCGGACGATCCCGACGTGAATGGTTGGTACGGCTTCCCCCTGCTCCGTGAGGGGTTCGTGAAGGTGGCCATCGAGGGGATTGGCGAGATCGTCGACCCGGACATCGACCGTGCGGGATCACAGGAGTTTCGGGACAAGGCCTTGGAGTACCTGCGGCGTCGCATTCCCGATTGGGGACGAGGCCGCGTGGTGGACGTTCGCGCCTGCCTGTACTGCGCCACGCCCGACGACCATTTCATCATCGACCGCGCCCCAGGCACGGAGCGGGTCATCGTAGCCACGGGCGGAAGCGGTCACGGGTTCAAGTTCGGCGGGTCGCTCGGTGCGGTCATCGCCGATGTCGTGGAGGACATACCGAACCCGCTCGGCGACTGGTTCCGCATAGGAGACCGGTTCGAGGGGCTCGCCGACCAGACGCGGTCAGTGACGGAGTCGCGTGGATATGCGCTGTCACAGGCGGAGGGGTAGGGGGAGCGGTTCTCGCAACAGGTTATGTGAGGTCTTGACTGGCAATTCTGTGCGGATGAGTCTCAGCCAGAAGTTCTAAGCCTTGGGACCGAGCACGTTTGAAGACGCGCGAAAGCTCTTCTTGGGAGTAGTCCGTGTATTCGCCGCGCTCAATCTCTCGCAAGGCCTCGCCAATCTCCGCGTCGAACCGACCCGTCTGCTCCGACGACTCCTCGTGAGCACCTTCCAACGCATCGAGTGCGTCGAGCATGAGTTCGTTTGCCGAACTGTACCGGCCATCACTCAATGTTCGTTCAATACGACGCTGAACTTCTGGAGATAGCGAAATACTCATATCTACAGTCTACCACGCTCGAAGGAGTTTGGAATTCAATGACGGGAGCAGTCTGGGAGCTAGGTTGGCCTCTTTGCACACTCTGAATGATTAGGCGTCTTCTTCGTTAACGTTGGCGAATCCCCCTACCCCCGCCCCTCACGCAGGGACCGAAATCGCGGCGTCCACGACCATTGCTGTCTGCCGATGAGGTAGTCCCTGATGTGCTCCGGCAGGTCAGAAAGGAACTCGGGGCTGGGCTCCTGGCTGGTGTCGGCCTTGAACATCGGCGGGGTGTAGCCGGTGATGATGATGGTGCGCTCGCGGTCGCTGCGGATCTGGCCGGTTGCGTGGATGAGCGACTCGGCGAAGAGGACGCTGGAACCGGCGGGCGCGACCACCTGGTGGATGAGGGAGCGGTCCTCGTAGGCGCAGGCGACGATGTCCTCCATTTGGAGGGCGATCTTGTGGCTGCCGGCGATGACGACCGTTCCGCCGTCGTCCGGGCCGAGCTCGGTGAGGTTGGTGAGCGTCTTGACGATGTTGCTGTGAAAAAGCCCGTTGCCAGTGTAGGTACCGTGTGGAGGCCGGGTGCCGAAGTGGAAGCCGAATTTCGGTTCGGGATCGGAGTAGGAGTCGGGATCGCGGCGGTTGATGATGGCCTCGGACTCGGAGAGGCGCACCACTCCGCCGACGACCTCTTCTGCCATGCCGACGAGGCAGGGGTTGGTGATGTAGTCAAGAATGGCCGGATCGGTCTCGAGCACGTGGGCGAAGTGCATGTTGGTTGGCGAGTAGCCGGACACGCGGCAGTTTCGGATGATCGTGCCGGTCGGGTCGCCTGTGGCCTCGAACTCGCGCTTGAGGCTCTGGAGGGCGTTGAGCACCGCTGCAGTCTCCTCCGCGGTCAGCGTGTTCTCGACAACGACGTACCCGAAGACGTCGAAGTGGTAGCGTTGGGCAGGCGTTAGGGCCGGGAACGGACGCTGGAAGGAGTCGGCGGCGTTGGTGGTCATCTCCTCTGCGTCCATGGCCGAACACTATCACCGGGAGGGTGGGCGGTCAACGTTCTCTCTCTCCAACCCGATTTGTAACTGTTCAGACTTCGTGAAAGTGCACAACGCACACAGCCACCGTCATACCCGCGAAAGCGGGTATCCAATCCCCTCTCCCGTCGTGGGAGAGGGCTAGGGTGAGGGCGAGGGTTGTTCCCCTCACCAACTCTGAACACTTACCCGGTTCACGGATGCTATCGTATGTGATATCATTCCGGCAAAATGCTAATAAAATCGCAGGCCCTGCGTGCCAAACAGTAAACTCCTTGCAAGGCTCAAGAACAGTCAACGGAACGTCTCATATCGGGAACTGCGCAGCCTGTTGGAGAGTTACGGTTTCGTTTTGTCGAGGTCGAGGGGAAGCCATCGCGTCTTTGGGTATCCGGGGTCTCCTATAAAGCTCACTGTCGTGGAAAGTGATGAAGTGCGTCCGGTATACGTGCGTACCGCCATACGGAAGATCGAAGAAGTAGAGTCGTTGAAATGATCCGCAACTATGTGTCGTTCGCTGAAAGGGGGAGGTAGGTGTCTGGCAAGTCTTTGGAATACTATCTGGGACTGGACTACCCCGTGGAGTTGACGCATGAATCGGATGACGGGGGTTATTGGGCAGCCGAGATCATCGATCTTCCAGGCTGCGTTTCCCATGGCGACACTCCCGAAGAGGCCATTGAAAACTTGAACGAGGCCAAGCGGCTTTGGATCGAAGACCATCTGGCAAACGGCTACGCCGTGCCCGAACCGGTTGAAGCGCGAGGTTTCAGCGGGCGCGTTCTGCTCCGACTGCCCCAGTCGGTTCACTACCGTCTCTCGCGGGACGCCGCGAGGGAAGGAGTCAGCTTGAATTCTCACCTCGTCAGGCTGCTTGTCGAAGCCTCCACAGCTAGGGCTGCGCTCGACGCGCTGAACGAGTCCGTCGAGGAGCATCGGACGCGGATCATCGCGCTCGAAAACCGATTGGGAGAACGCGAACCTGTCACGGCCGGCGCGGACTGAATCACGAGTGTCTAAGAGGGTGTTTCCCGGGGCCGTGAAAACCGTTCGTGGTGAGCTTGTCGAACCATGAACCACCCTTCGACAGACTCAGGGCGAACGCAATGATGTTGCTCGACAGCACCTTTAGAAAAACCCTCTAACCCGCATCTTCCATATCTTCGATGTACGCATCGGCGGCGTCCTGCAGTGTGAGAAGGGCTTCTTGGCGGGTGTGGCCCCAAGCGGCGCAACCCGGCAGCGAGTCGATCCATGCGCTCCAACGGCCATCCTCGTCCTGTTCCATCTCCGCTGTAAGTACGTATGTAGTCAAATCGCGCCTCCACATTCGCCTTGTGTGGGTCCCATACTCATTCTACCCCACGATATCCCTGAACACGCGCAGGTAGTTCAGACCGAGGAGCTTGCGGAGTTCGTCCTCGTTGAATCCGCGCTTGGCGAGCGCCATGGTGAGGAGGGGCCAGTCGGCGAAGGTCTGGTAGTCAACGTTGTGGTAGTCGTCGTGGACGCGGTGCTCCCGGCGGAAGCCGCTCCAGTCGAACGCTCCGTGCGGGAGATCGGGCATGTCGTCGGGGTATTCGATCAGGGAACCCGTCTGTCCGCCCGGTCCGCATTTGTCGTTGCCGATGCCGACGTGGTCGAGGCCCATGACATTGACGAGATGGACGACGTGGTCGACGAAGTGGTCGAGTGTGGCGGCGGTCGACTCGTCCTGCACGAAGCCCGGGACGATGGTGACGCCGAAGAAGCCGTTCTGGTCGGCGATGGCCTTCGCTAGCTCGTCGCTCTTGGCGCGGTCGTGATAGGTGACGGCCTTCGCGTTGGAGTGGCTGACGATCACGGGCGCGGTGGAGAGCTCGATGGCGTCCCAGCCTACGGCCTCGCTGCAGTGGCTCACGTCGACGATCATGTTCAGCTCGTTGAGACGCTCCACGACGGTGCGCCCGTAGTACGTGATGCCGCTGGGGTTGTGCTCCGTGCAGCCGTCGCCGACGAGGTTGCGGAGGTTGTAGGTAAGCTGGACTTGGCGCAGGCCGAGATTGTAGAAGAGGTCGATTCGATCAATGTCGGTGCCGAATGGCACAGTATCCTGGAAGTCGATGATTACCCCGTGCTTGCCATCGCGGTAGACCCTTTCGATATCGTCCGCGTTCAGGATGAGGGCAACCTCGCCGCCGAGCACGTCGATCATCGAACGAGCCTCGGCGATGCGCTTGACGGCAGACTCAAAGGCGACTTCTATGCGGCTTCCCGCGATGTAGGTGCCCGCTCCGATCGTCACGCCGGACGTCTTCCACAGACCGACGTAGTCCTTGACGGCCTCGGGATTGGTCTGCACCTCGCGGGCGGCCATGCGGGCCATGCGGTTGCCTGCTATCCCCCGGTCGACGCCCCGCTCATGAAGGGCGGCGAGGGCCGCGCGCATGTTGTCATTAAAGAGAAAGCCGGACGTGGCGGGCGGCTGCTGCGCGTCGATGACGAGGGCCTCGTAGTGTAGCTCGCGGGCCTCAGCGGGTGTGAGGGAAGGTGGGCGGATGGGGTCTCGGACGGACGGCATAGGCGCTCCTTCGGAAACGTGTCGAGTGATGATACCAAACCCGGCAGAGCCTTACTGCATGGTCATAGCCATTTGGCGATGTAGCGAAGTCCTATCGCCTCTTGGCAAGAGATATCCCCACCGTACCCGTTGCTAGAACCAGTACCGCCACCGGAGGCCAGAAGTACGAACTGGCGCCTGCCATGCTATAAGCGAAGAGCGTAAGCAACAGAGAAATCAGCCATGCGCACCCTATTGCCCACCATGAACCCTGTTGGACGCAAGTCGCGAGAAAGAATGCGGCGGCGGCAGGCCAGAAGTACGGGCCTGCGCCCATACCGACGAGGGTACCGAAAAGCAACACTATTGCCACCGTCCAAGCGCCCCACGCCAGTCCTGTGATTCCCACTTAAAGAGGGCGACGAACCCCAGCAACGCTAGGAATGCAGGGACGAGCAAGAAGGGAAGGTCGCCCCATCCGTCGTTTGCAATAATGCTTCCTCCACCCTCCCTTTTTTGGAGAAATCGAACGCCGGACCACAACACCGGCCCAACTGCCAGTGCTACGGCAAGACCTGCGTAGAGGAGTGGAACATTTCGGACAACAGTCATTTTATTGGGAAGGTCCGTTTCATAAGAGAGGTGAATACTGCGCTGGATCAGTTTCCACGGTCTGAACGGACTGCCCATTTACAGACCATTCACCCGCCCATCTGGGCTGTGCGGCGCACGATCCACTCCAGATAGCTCTTGCGCGTAATGCCGCGACGCCGAGCTTCAGAGGCGATGGTATCGGCTATGCCTGCGTCCAGCGTTAGATTGAGACGTACGCTCCTACGATCGGGTGAGGTGCGGACGAGGAGAATGGATGTCAAAGCGCAGCCCGGTGGGACTTTCACGTCTTCCAACGCGCTGGGAGGCGTAAGTGATAAACCGTCCCTCGATGCCTCGATAGCATAGTCTTGGAGGGCTTCTTCCGCGTTGCGAATGGCCTCATCCAAGGTATCCCCCATTGCCACGATTCCAGGAAGATCGGGGAACACCACGCCGTAATCCTGGCCTCCGCCTTCGATAAGCGCCGGATATCTCATCATTCCTCCCAGCCTGCTTTCTTTGCGATGGACCGAGCTACTCCAGGCTTGACCGTTCGATGTCGCGGCAACGTCACGATGCCCAATATTTGTGGATGTGCGTAGATATCGTGGCTGGCTCCGTGGCGGCGCAGGTACCAACCGTCCCGCTCCAACCTTTGACGAATCCAATGTGCCCGTGTCTCCAATAGGTGCATAATTCTAACACGTTTGAGTGTCCGTATTAAACACGTCGCCCTACAATAGTCGTGATCGACCGTCCCTGCACCGCAGGGTTCCGCAGAGAAATATGCGGTAGCACATGCCCCGCGCACCTTTGGCGTATAATCTGCCGGAAACCACGCAGGGGGCCTGACCGATGAAAACGTACAGGGTGGCCATTCTCGGGTGCCGGGGACGGGGCGGCACGGCGGGACGGGCCTATCACGCCCACCCGCGTACGGAGGTGGTCGGCCTCTGCGACTTGGTACAGGAGCGCGTCGACTCCCTTGGCGACGAGCTTGGCGTCTCGGCGAGGTACGACGACCTCGATGCGATGATCGTGGAAACGAAGCCGGACATCGTCGCGATACCGACGGGCACGGAGTTTCACTATCCACTCTCCATGCGCGTGCTGGAGCACGGAGTCCATATAGAGGTGGAGAAGCCCATCTGCGTCGAGCTGTACCAAGCCGACGACGTGCTGGCGAAGGCGTCCGAGAAGGACGTTCGGGTCGCGGTGCACCACCAGTCGCGGTCGGGAGGGGCCATGCGGGCGATTCAACGGGTGATAGCAGACGGGCGCATCGGCAGGGTACGACACGTCAACAGCAGCGGCAAGGGGTACTACGGCGGGTACGGGCTGCTGAACATCGGAACTCACTCGCTGAACTCGATGATGAAGATCACGGGGCTCTGTCGCAGGGTGTACGCGACGGCGAGGACGGACGGGCGTCCCATAGCCCCGGAAGACGTGGTGCCGTCTCCCAGCGGGATGGGAACGCTGGCCGGTGAGTCGATAAGCGCGCACATGGAGTTCGACGATGGCGTGACGGCCACGCTCTTGCAGCACAGGATGCCGGTCGTGGACAAGGCGGGGCACGTCCTGGAAATCCTCGGCACGGAGGGGCGCGCTCTTTTCAATACAACAGAGGGCGCGTGGCTGTTGGAGAGTGCGGAGTCACTGCCGGACGGAGAGCATGATAGGTGGCATCGGCTCGAAGCCGAGACCTTGGAGAGCTACGATCCCAGCAGCAGCGGGCCATTGGACGACTACTGGTTCGTCGAGGAGTTCGTCGCCGCACTGGACGAGGGACGCGACCATGAGTCGAGCGGCGTCGAAGGCACGCACGTCCTAGAGATCATCATGGGCATCTTCGAGTCGGCTGCCTATGGGCGTCCGGTCGACCTCCCACAGGCGGAACGGGACCATCCATTGCTGCGATGGCGTCGAGAGAATGGTCTTGGCGACCCGGAGCCCATGCCGCGTCCGTACTACGAGTGGCTGGAGGCTGAAGACGAGCGGCTGGGGCGAGGAACGCGGAGCTAATTCGCGGTCTCGCCGCTGTTGGCTGGGGCGTCGGCCTCTTGGAGGACGCGGTCCGACCAGTCGCCTACGCGGGCGTCGAACGTCCTGCGAGCGCGGTATTCAGCCTCCGCGATGCTTGCCCAGACCTGGAGGGCGTCCCATCGGTCCATGATCTTGAAGAGGGCGGACATTGCCTCAGGGCCGACGAACTGAGGCCACGAGATGTCCTCCCACCACAGGACGGGGGCGACGGCGCGCGGCGAGTCAATGACGCCGAGGTCCATAGGAATCTGGAAGGCGTCTCCCACGAGTTTGGGGGAGCCGTTTACGTATGACGGCCATGCCTCGCGCGGTAGTACGTCGCGGGCCAGCTTGGTGTGGTCCGGATTGTCGATGGAGACATAGACCACCTGGTTGGGGCTGTGGATGAGCATGACGTTGGAAATGCCCGTCCAGTCGTAACCGTTCGGGTACTCTTCCAGCAACTCGTCCCGCAGAGAGTCCAGGTCGAGCTCATCTCCGGGCTGGTCGATGAACGGAAGACCGATCTCCAGGGAACTGGAAATATCGTCGATGAACGTTGCGCGCGCCCAGTCGCCGAACTCGCGCAGGGCATCGATGGCACGGTTCCCGACGTCGGGATCGAGCTTCAACGTGTGCTGATAGCCCACCTTCGGGGGACTCCTCTGCAGAAGCGTCGGACGATATAGTACCCCAAAGTGTAAGGCCTGACCATACCCCGTACACAACATATAGTGGCACTTTATGAGATTCGACGACGAATTCTCCACAGCAAACGGCTGCTATATGGTTGGATAGTCACCCATTGGATGGTACAGTTAGCTGCAATTGACGAAGGGAGCGGATGCTCCCATTTGGGGTGGAATCACATGGCGTTCAACATACCCAGGAAGCCGTCGTTGAACGGTGTGGAGTCGAAGTGGCTGGATGAGTGGGACTCCAACGGCGTATACGACTTCGACAACTCCAAGGGCAGAGATGAGATTTTCAGCATAGACACGCCGCCCCCGACGGTGAGCGGTTCGCTGCACGTCGGGCACGTCTTTTCGTACACGCACACCGACACGATCGCGCGGTACCAGCGGATGCGGGGCATGGAGGTCTTCTACCCGATGGGGTGGGACGACAACGGCCTGCCGACCGAGCGCAGGGTGCAGAACTATTACGGTGTGCGGTGCGACCCGACGACGCCTTACGACCCCGATTTCGAGCCGCCTGAAAAGCCGCCCAAGTCGGCCATTGCGATTTCGCGCGGGAATTTCATTGAGCTGTGCCACCGCCTGACGCAGGAAGACGAGAAGGCGTTCGAGGACCTCTGGCGGAACCTGGGACTGTCGGTCGACTGGTCGCTCACCTACGCGACGATCGACGAGACGGTGCAGAGGATCTCACAGCGGTTCTTCCTCAACAATCTCGCGCGTGGTGAGGCCTACCAGCGAGAGGCGCCCACCCTGTGGGACTGGACATTCCAGACGGCTGTGGCCCAGGCGGAGATCGAGGACCGCGACGAGGATGCTGCCTATCACAGGCTCCATTTCCGGTACGAGGGTGGCTTCGTTCCCATCGAGACGACGCGACCGGAACTGCTGCCCGCCTGCGTGGCCGTGGTGGCCCATCCCGACGACGAGCGTTACAAGGGACTCTTCGGCAAGAAGCTGACCACTCCCCTGTTTGGCGCGGAGGTGCCTGTCGTGGCGCACGAGGCGGCAGACCCTGAGAAGGGTTCCGGCGCGGCGATGGTGTGTACATTCGGCGACACGGCGGACGTGGTGTGGTGGAGAGAGATGCAGCTTGCGACTCGGAGCATCGTCAACCGCGACGGACGGTTCGCGTCCGTCGAGTGGGGCACGGAGGGATGGGAGTCGTGCGACCCGGCGCAGGCGCAGAAGCACTACGACGAGTTGGCGGGACTGCGCGTGTACCAGGCCAAGAGGCGAATGGCCGAACTCCTGGAGGAGACCGGTGAGCTTCAGGCCGAGCCGAAGCCGATCACTCACGCTGTCCGCTTCTACGAGAAGGGCGACCGCCCGTTGGAGATCGTCACGAGCAGGCAGTGGTACCTCAAGAACGGCGGGCTCGACATGGACCTGCGAGAGCAGCTCCTGGAGCGCGGTCGTGAACTGGAATGGCATCCGAGCACGATGCGGGTGCGGTACGAAAACTGGGTGAACGGCCTGAACTCCGACTGGCTGCTCAGCCGGCAGCGGTTCTTCGGCGTGCCGATTCCGCTGTGGTACCCGGTGAACGCCGACGGCTCGCTTGACTACGACAACCCCATCGCTCCCACGGACGATCAGCTGCCCATCGACCCGTACCGGGACGTCCCGGACGGCTACACCGAAGACCGGCGCGACATGCCCGGAGGCTTTGCGGGCGACCCCGACGTGATGGACACGTGGGGAACTTCGTCGCTCTCGCCGCAGGTGGTGGGAAGATTCGGCGAGAAGGACGACTTCATGCCGCAGGTGTTCCCGATGGACCTGCGGCCGCAGGCGCACGAGATCATCCGGACGTGGCTCTTCTACACGGTCGTGCGGGCGCACCTGCAGCACGACAGCCTGCCGTGGAAGAACACTGCCATATCCGGCTGGGTGCTCGACCCCGACCGCAAGAAGATGTCGAAGTCCAAGGGGAACGTGGTCACTCCCATGCACCTGATCGAGCGGTACGGTGCCGATGCCGTTCGGTATTGGGCATGCAGCGGACGGCTGGGACGAGACACAGCCTTCGACGAGAACCAGATGAAGGTCGGACGGAGGCTTGCCATCAAGCTCCTGAATGCCAGCAAGTTTGCGCTGTCGAACGCCGAGGGCGCGGACGAAGACGCGGCGATCACCGAGCCGCTCGATGCCGCGATGCTGGCGCGTCTCGCGGAACTGGTGGACGACGTCACCGAGGCCTTCGACAAGTTCGACTACGCACGGGCGCTGGAGATTACCGAGACGTTCTTCTGGTTCTTCACGGACAACTACATCGAGCTCGTCAAGGGCCGCACATACGGCAGTCGCGGAGATTCGGCTAGAGACTCCGGGCGGGCGGCATTGTGCCTGGCAATCGAGACGCTCCTCAAGCTCTTCGCGCCACACGTTCCCTTCGTCACGGAAGAGGTCTGGTCGTGGTGGAAGGAAGGCAGCGTTCACCGGGCTGAGTGGCCGAGCGGAGACGCCATCCGGGCAAGGGCCGGAGGCATCGCCGAGGAGGCGGTCTACGAGGTCGCCAGCGAGGTGCTCGGCGAGATCAGGCGGTTCAAGAGCGACTCGAACCTGTCACTGGGCGCGCCCGTAGGCAAGGTCGTCGTGCGCGACACGGCTGAACGCATAGCCATCCTTGAGCGGTCGCTGCTGGACGTGAAGGACGCTGGCCGCGTAGGCGAATTCGCCACAGTGGCGGACGGCGCCTTCTCGGTGTCCGTGACGGAGGATGGGGCTGCCTAGCACACTTTGAACAACTCTGTCCGCTGTGGTAATATTTCTTTACCACCCCTATCGATTCGACGGTAGGGTCGAGACCGCCCTTAGAGGCGGTCTCTGTCTTTGTAAAGAGAGTAGCGATTGATTACCAGTAACTGTTCAGACTTCCTGAGAGCGCACACAGCCACCGTCATTCCGGCGAAAGCGGGTATCCAGAAAGGCGCGGAGATTGCACATCACCAACTCTGAACACTTACGCCGCCTAGCACACTTTGAACAACTCTGTCCGCTGTGGTAGTATTTCGTTACCACCCCTATCGCTTCGCCGGTAGGGTCGAGACCGCCCTTCGAGGCGGTCTCTGTCTTTGTAAGGAGAGAGGCGACTGAAAACCAACATCTACGTAGATGGCTTCAATCTCTACTATCGTGCCCTCAAAGACACTCCATTCAGGTGGTTGGATCAGCGGAAGCTCGCCGAGACCCTCTTCCCTCAGGACACAATCAATAGGGTCTGCTACTTCACCGCTCGGCTCGATGCGCGTCCTAACAATCCTGGGCAAGCCCAGCGTCAACTCATATATCTACGAGCTCTGGCGACGCTGCCTATCCTATCCGTCTACTACGGAACATTCCGATCCGGGGTCAAGCGCCGTCCGCTGGCGGAGCCGATACTTGGACTGCCGACTCACGTTCTTGTCAGAGACTCCGAGGAGAAGGGTTCGGACGTGAATCTTGCCACTCGCCTGCTGGTGGATGGGTTCAACGGAGAGTACGAACAGGCGGTCGTCGTTTCAAACGATGCAGACTTCGCCTCCGCCATGCGGTACGTCAGGGACGATTTGGGACTTCGTGTCACGCTGGTCAATCCCGACGCTAGGAATGCCAGTCCTAGGGAGTTGGCCGAGGCTGCAACCTACGTCAAGCGTCTATGGAAGAGCCACCTGCGGCGGAGCCAGCTTCCTGGCACACTCACAGATGAAGTTGGCGTGATCACCAAACCCTCCGGTTGGTGACGCTCGAAGTCTAATTGCAGACTGGCCAGAGTCGGCGAAACGTCACCAATCACACAACCCCCCGCAGCTTCGCAGCGTGGTGGACGCGGCCCACGCCTAGCAGGAATGCCGCCTCGCGGGACGAACTTGAAACTGGTACAATAGTTCCCAACCTGGAGTGGCGGAGGCTGATGATGCAGGTGGATAGTCAGTACTACACTCGGCAGGTTTGGATCGGGTTGCTGGATGCCGAGAGGTTGAGCCGCTACTATGGTCGCCTTGCAGTGCGCCTGCAACGGTGGCATTTCGGTTTGACGGTGTTCATCGCGCTCTGCTCGACGGGAGCCGCAGCAACGCTCATTGCCAGCTTGCCGGGTCTGATCCCGACGCTTCTGTCACTCGCAGTGGCCGCGTCGGCTATCTGGTCATCCTACGCCAACTATTCGAAGAAGGCTGCCGTCGCATCGGTCATCCGCAGCCAGTGTGACGATCTCATCATCGACTGGAAGCATCTGTGGTCCAATCTGAACGCGGATCGCCAAGACATTCCCCAGCAAGTCGAAGCCCTGCAGCGCAAACTGAATGAAATTACCAAGCCGGCCCTCGAGCATGGTCTTACCGACAATGCTTTGAACGAACAGTGCACCCAGGAGGCGTATGAGTCCGTACAAGCGGAATTCGCCTCCTGACAAAGATAAGAGCGCTGAAGACGTTCGGGAGAACGCCGGCTACCCGCCCAGGCCTCCCATCCCTATACCGCCCCCGCCTCAGCCGCCGTCACCGCCAGTACCAAAGCCGTCAAGAGAACCTCAGCGTACCTGACGACCTAGCCACCCCCTCCTACACAAACCCCCGCAACTTCGCGGCGTGGTGGACGCGGCCCACGCCTAGCAGGAATGCCGCCTCCCGGAAGGTGACGCGCTCGCGCTGGACGATTTCCCAGACGTCGCGGTAGGCGCTCGACATGATCTTGTGAAGCTCGGCGCTGACCTCTTCCTCGTCCCACTTGTGCTGGTAGAGGTTCTGCGTCCATTCGAAGTAGGAGCCGACGACGCCACCGGCGTTGACGAGGATGTCGGGCAGGACGTGAATTCCCCGGTCGTTCAGGATGGCGTCGCCCTCCGGTGTGACGGGGTGGTTCGCCGCCTCCACTACGACGGCCGCCTTGATACGGTCGGCGTTGCCCTGGTGAATGACGCTCTCAATGGCGGCGGGCACGAGCACGTCGCAGTCGAGCTCCAGGAGATCGTCGTTGTTGACATCGTCCGCGCCGGGGAATCCGACGACGCCGGAGCCTTCCTTCAGATGCTCGACGACCTTGGGGATGTCGAGTCCGCGCGGATTGTAGATCCCGCCCTCGATGCCGCTCACAGCGATGACCTTGCAGCCCATCTCGTGGGCGATGCGGGCGGCCCAGCTGCCGACCTGCCCGAAGCCCTGAACGACGACGCGAGCGCCGTCGACGGTGAGCCCCATGTCCCTCGCGGCCTCTCCCATCACGTAGACTGCCCCGCGTCCGGGAGCGGCGTCCCGGCCCACTGAACCGCCGAGCTCGATAGGCTTGCCGGTCACGACGCCCGGCGTGTAGCCGGCCATTGCGCCGTAGGCGTCCATCATCCATGCCATCGTCTGCGAGTCGGTTCCCATGTCGGGAGCGGGGATGTCGCGGTTCACTCCCAGCAGGTGGCGGATGTTCGTGGTGTACCGCCTCGTCATGCGGTTGAGCTCGGACTCGCTCAATGTGCGCGGGTCGCATTGGATCCCGCCCTTCGCGCCGCCGAACGGGATGTCGACGACTGCCGTCTTCCACGTCATGAGGGAGGCAAGCGCCCGCACCTCGTTCACGTCGGCGGCGGGATGAAAGCGCGTTCCGCCCTTGTATGGGCCACGGGCCGCGTTGTGCTGGATGCGATATCCGTTGAAGACCCGGATCGAGCCGTCATCCATGCGGACCGGCACCGACACGGTCAGTTCCCGCCACGGCTTCTTCAGGAGGTCGCGGGTACCGTCGTCGAGTCCCAGGTGCTCGGCGGCACGGTCGAAGAACTGGTTCACTTCATCAAATGCGTTCATGTGCTTTGCCTCATTGCTAGTGATTCAAAATCCTGGAATTGAAGTGTATCGAGGCTATGACCCGGTAGGGGCGGGTTTCAAACCCGCCCAGTGATCGTAGAACACAAATCTCACCCCCTATACCTACCCCTCATTTCAAAGTTCTCGCTCTACTGTAACTGTTCAGACTTCGTGAGAGTGCTCAACGCACACAGCCCACCGTCATTCCCGCGAAAGCGGGAATCTATTCTTCATAGAGAGCATATGTGTACCCCACTCTGGATTCCCGCTTTCGCGGGAATGACGGGAAATGTCGACACAACCTGGAGACTCAATCGGCCTTTAATCTCGTTAACGACCGTCGCGGAGAATGGTGTATTGGTCTGCATGATACAGTAAGTGCGATTCTCACCCCACATTGCATGGGAGGCAGATATGGAAGTCTGGGACGCCCTTCGAACGCGGTTGACGGTGCGGCAGTTCAAGCCCGATCCGGTGCCGGACGAGATCGTTACCAAGCTGCTGCAGGTAGGTTTGTGGTCGCCAAGCTCACGGAACCGGCAGCCGTGGCACTTCATCGTTATCAAGAATCGAGAGACGCTGCGAAAGATCGGCGGCATCACGACCTACGGGCCGTTCCTCGCCGACGCGCCGGTGGCCATCGCGATCGGCATGGACAGGCGCACTGCCGACAGGCCCGATCTCGACAGCGGGCGCGCGCTCCAGCAGATGGAGGTCCTGGCATGGTCGGAGGGCATGGGGACGTGCTTCGTTGCGTTCCACGAGCCTGACCAGAACCGGGCCGCGAAGGACCTCATCGGGATGCCCGATCACGTCGAGTTGATAACCATCATGCCGTTCGGGTACCGGCACGACCACATCAAGGGTATTCGTAGACGGCGGAAGGACCTGTCCGAAGTGGCCCACTCCGAGCGGTTCGGTAACGCCTACGTCGGTTAAATCAGTCCTCGAGCTTCACCGGGTTCCTGAGTGTGCCGATGCCCTCCACCTCGGCCTCGATGATGTCGCCGACCTGGATCTCTTCGGTCGCGCCTGGACCGCCCGTGCAGATGATGTCTCCGGCGCGTAGGGCGTGGTATTCGGACACCTCGCTCAGCATTCGCGGGATGGTGAATACGAGATTGCTGGTGTTCCCCGACTGGACGACCTTGCCGTTGATGCGAAAGGTGAGATCAAGGTTGTAGCGGTCTTCGATCTGGTCTTTCGGGACTATCCACGGCCCGACAGGAGCGCTCGACTCGAAGCACTTGTAGCGCGGGCCCATGTCCTTGACGCCACGGAGCGTCAGGTCGTTGAGGACGGTGTAGCCCCAGATGTGGTCGTCGATGTCGTCTTCGGCGATGCTCATGCCATCCCTGCCGATGACGACGGTCATCTCCGTGTCGTATACGAGGGGCTTTGGGTGATAGTTCTTTGGGTAGACCACGAACTCGTCGGGGCCGACGACCACGCCGCTCATCTTGAAGAATATGCCGGGACTCTCCGGCTGCTCTGCACCCGCCAGTTCCGCGTGACTGACGTAGGTGTCGCCCATGCAGATGACCTTCGTGTCGGGCACGATGGGCGCCTTCAGGGTCACGTGGTTGCGGTCGAAGTGGATCGCCTCGCCGGTCGGCCCTTCGTTCGCGCCGTTCTCTATCACCCACTGCAGTCCCCGCCTGGCTGCGGACAACGCCGCGTCGCCCGCCCGCAGGAAGTCCTGCAGGTCGGTTGGCACCAGTTGGTTGGCCAGCCTGTAGGCGTCCTTGATGCCGTAGTCTTCCGAGAGCTGGGTGACAGCGCAGAGGTTCAGGTCGTACAGCCGGTCGCCGTTCATGCTCCCAACGCGCTCGCCTGAGCTTCCGACGTACTTGGAAAGGTATATTTCTTGCATCGTGAATCTCCATAGTTGGTATTGGCGAGGCCTTGCCTTGGCTCGCACTCGGCGAAGGATAACGAGGGAGTTGTCCGAGGTCAACGCTCAGCCGGCATGGACGACGACCGTGTCACCAACCCCAATGCCGAGACGTTTCGCCGCGCTCCCCAGGTTCTCCGCAATTTCGAGATAGCCGTGACTGCCGATGAGCGCGAGAAGCCCGTCGGCGTCTGCAAACGTCGTGCTCAGGCCGTGAATCTTCGTGTCCGCAACTTCCACGACGATGTCGCCATCCGGGAGTTGACCGGCGGTAATGTTAGTGACCACGTTGCCGAAACGGTCGACGTGGATCACTCTTCCCGTCAGAGCGTCGCCAAGCTGTTCAACGGTGAAGAGGTTGAAGACTGTTATCTCATGCAGCCGATCACCCAGGTGTTCAGGCGGTGCTCCGGACGCGAGGTGGGCGCCGGCAGGCGTGAAGATGTCCCTGCCGTGAAACGTGTCGCTCACCGGTTCGAGACGATAGGCGGGGTTGGAGATTTCGTACACCGCACATCCGTCGGGCACGGGCATCGCGCTCGGCTCGCCGAACTCCGCCGACTCGAAACGGGACTCGTCCTCTGTGAGGTGGTCGTTGAGGACATAGGAGAGCAGGCCGTTGTCGGGGGCGCAAAACACCCCGGCTGGGGTCACGAGCGCTACGGCTTTCCTGCTGGTGCCGACTCCGGGATCGACGACGGCGACATGGACGGTATCGGCGGGGAAGTAGCGGTACACGCCTCCAAGAATGAAAGCGCCGTGCACGATATCGTGACGGGGAACCTCGTGGGTGACGTCAACCAGGGTCAGGTCTGGCGCGATTCCGAGCGCGACGCCCTTCATGGCGGCAACGTACCCGTCGGAGGAGCCGAAGTCCGTCGTGAAGGTGAGTACCCTGTTGGACACGGTGCCACCCCCACACCGTCATTCCCGCGAACGCGGGAATCCAGCGCCTGGCGCCCAGAACCCAAGCGGACTGGGCGAACGGCAATATCGCCTAGAAGATGCGTGCCCTGATGATCGAGGTCACGATGAAGATGACGACAAGGACGATGGTGAACTGGAAGAGCGTGCGTTCGATGCCTCGACGGGTGCGGAAGGAACTCTCCCCGCCGCCGAACAGGCCAACGCCTTGGCCTCGTACCTGCACGAGAATGACCGTCACCAGCACAATGCTGAGTGCGATCTGAACGAAACTCATCGCCGTCTCAAAGTCCATCTGTACCTCTACCCCGTCGTTCCATCAAGGTCGACGTTCCTTACTTATACCAATTCGTTTTGAACTCACCGTGAATTGGTCGTGATACAGCCAACTCACCCGTCATTCCGGCGAAGGCCGGAATCCAGAAAGTCCAGTCAGTCGAGAATACGGCCTCATCACACCCAATTGGTATTACGCTAGGTAACGTTAACCTTTCCCGTCATTCCCGCGAAAGCGGGAATCTATTCCTCCCGAGAGCACATACTATCCAGACTTGGATTCCCGCTTTCGCGGGAATGACACTGTTGCCTAAGGATAACGAAGTGTCTTACAAGTATGTGATAACTACCTAACCGCTTCAGCTTCAGGAACCCCTCTATGATACACCCCGAGGATGCAGTCCGCTAGCTTACCCGCGTCGTGTCGAACGGGAAAAGTCGCATCTATCAGGTCGGCGGTGACAATCCTGGCGTGCTCGACATCCCTTCCATCCTGCTCCACAAGACGGCCCTTGAAGGGCGGGCCCAGCTCGGCAATGCCGCTGTTGGCGATGACGTAGTCCACGATCTCATCGCTTGTATGCTGTTGGAGGGCGGAAAGGTGATCTGCCACGGTGTATCCGATGGTCTCGCCGCTCTCCGTGGCGACGTTGCAGACGTAGAGCTTTCGGGCATCGGAGTCCACCACCGCCTGTGCGATTCCATTCACAAGCAGGTTGGGAAGAATGCTGGTGTACAGGCTGCCTGGACCTATCACGATCATCTCGGCGTCGCGTATCGCGTCGATGGCGGCCGGCACGGCCGTCGCATCCTTGGGACGCACCATCAGCTCCTTGATGAGGACGCGGTTGCCTTCGAAGTTCGACTCTCCGTCGATAACCTTGCCATCGAAGAGTCTGGCGGATAGATGCAGGCTCTCGTTCGTGGCCGGTATGACTCTGCCGTGCACTGCGAGCACCCGGCTGGACTCCTCCAACGCAGCCTCGAAATTGCCGGTGATCTCGGTCATTGCGGCTATGAAGAGGTTGCCGAAGCTGTGGCCCTCCAGACCCTCTCCACGGTCGAACCGGTACTGGAACAGGTCTCGGACAAGGGTCTCGTCGTCGGAGAGCGCTATCAGGCAGTTTCGAAAGTCGCCCGGTGGAAGGACTCCCAGGTTTTCCCGCAGCCGTCCTGAGCTTCCGCCATCGTCACCCACCGTCACGATGGCGCTGATGTTGTCGGTGTGTTCCTTGAGTCCGCGGAGCAGCACCGACATGCCGGTGCCGCCGCCGATCGTGACGATTCGCGGACCTCGCGAGCGGTAGCGCCGGTTGTACAGCGTGTCGGCCAGGGAGTCGATTCCTGACGTGGCCAGGACGAGGTGCCCAACCGAGCGGTACAGGCCGTAGACGGACACGACCACCGCGACAACTCCCACTCCTCCGAGGAGCACGCCCTCAAGGTACCACGGCAGGAAGTTGGGCAGGTAGATGTCAAAGACGTTCTTGGAGACGAACGCCAGGCCGATGGCGATAATTCCGACTCCCGCAGACCACAGGAATAACCACCGTTTGACGCCCAGGCCGGCGTAGGCGAACTTCAGGAAGGTCTCCCAACTGCCGCGACCCGTACGACCCGACCCGTTGCTTGCCCTCAACTCGGCACCGCCTGCCTCATCTCGTCGAGCTTTTCCTTCACCAGCGACGACGCCATGCGCGGATTGGCCTTTCCGCGAGTCTCCTTCATCACCTGTCCCACGAGGAAGCCGATTGCCTTGTTCTTCCCCTCCATGTAGTCGGCGACCGCCTGGGGATTCCCGGCGATAGCCGCATCCACGGCGGAGGCAACCTGGTCGACGTCGCTCACCTGCACGAGCCCGGCCTCTTCGGCGATCTCAGCCGGGCCGCGTCCCGTCTCGTACATCCGGACGAAGACGTCCTTCGCCAGGTTGGAGCTGAGCTTCCCTTCCTCTGTCATGTCGATCAGTTCGACCAGTTGGCCCGGACGGACTCGAATGTCGTCAATCTCGGTGTCGGTCTCCTTCATCAGCCTCGTAAGCTCGCCGAGCATCCAGTTGCTCGCGGACTTTGCCAGCCGTGAGAGTGCATCGCCCTCGACGGACCGGACTGCGATCACCGAGTCGAAATAGTCCGCCGTGGCCTTCTCAGCCGTCAGGAGTCCCGCGTCGTATGACGAGAGGCCGAGTTCCTCCATGAAACGCGCCTTCCGAGTTCGCGGAAGCTCCGGCAGATCGCCCTTCACATGATCGACCCAGTCTCGGTCGATCACGAACGGCGGCAGGTCGGGTTCCGGGAAGTAGCGATAGTCCGACGAGCCTTCCTTGACACGCTGGGATACCGTAATGCTCTTCTCCTCGACCCAGCCGCGAGTCTCCTGGACAATGCGTTCGCCACGGCGGGCGAGTCGGGTCTGCCTGTCGGCCTCGTACGTGAGCGCGCCGAAGACCGACCGGAAGCTGTTCATGTTCTTGACCTCGACCTTCGGGCCAAGCTCTGTCGCTCCCGCCGGACGGACGCTGATGTTCGCGTCGCAGCGGAAGCTGCCCTCTTCCATGTTCGCCGTGCTCGCGCCGATATACCGGAGAATCGAGTGCAGCGACGTGAGGTAGGCGCGGGCCTCTTCGGCCGAGCGCATGTCCGGCTCGCTGACGGTCTCCATCAGGGGGACGCCCGCGCGGTTTATGTCCAGCAGGCTGTAGCGCTCTCCCCCGTATCCTGTGTGGTGCGACAGCTTGGCCACGTCTTCTTCGAGGTGGACGCGATTGATCCGAATCGTGCGCTCCGTGCCGTCCACGTCGACCGTCAACTTGCCGTCCTTCGCGACTGGCTGGTCGAACTGCGAAATCTGGTACCCCTTCATGAGGTCGGGATACGGGTAGTTCTTCCGGTCGAACTTCGTCAACCCGGACACCGTGCAGTCGAGGGCCAACCCCGTCGCGATGACGATCTCCACCGCCCGGCGGTTGATGGTGGGCAGGACGCCCGGCATCCCCATGCAGACTTCACACACCATCGTGTTTGGGGCCGCGTCCTGGTACGACGCCGCACACCCACAGAACATCTTGCTCCGCGTCAGCAGCTGGCTGTGGACCTCAAGACCGATGACGACTTCGTAGTCCATGCGATATGGGGCTTGCCTGTGTGGGGATGAGTGTGAACGAACCCCTGATATTGTAGTCCAGAGAGCGCGGAAAGAGAATCTGCTTTCGACAGGCTCCTAGGGCAATAGCATGTAGAGTTGATAGGAACACCAGCAATCGTCACTCCGGCGAAGGAACGTCACCCCGTACCACGATACGGAGCCGGAGTCCAGAGAGGTGGGTTGGGAGGCCCCTCAACGCCCGACCCTGTGTGAAATGCGATTGCCCTGATCCACTACCCCGACTACTGGACTTCCGCCCCCTATCGGAGAGTACAGGGTAGACTCTGAGCCTGCAGAAGGGCGGCAGCGCCGTTCATGGTTCGGCAAGCTCACCACAAACGATCTCCGGATCTGCCCGAAAATCACCCTCAAACACGGATTGCGTTACTCAATACCAGTATGGTATTGAGTAGGTTGACTAGAGTCGGTACAATCTTTGTCCAAAATAGAAGGCGTATGCGCGGTTGGCGAACATCGCTCGGATAGCACCCTTCAGGAGGCGCAAACGATGGCTGATCGACAAGAAGTCGCACTGATGGCCCACCTCATGCGGCGGGCCGGTTTCGGGGCCACTCACGATGAGTTGGAACACCTCGTCGAGCAGGGTTACGAGGCAACCGTCGAGAGGCTCCTGTCCCCCGAGGCGGAACCCGACATCGACGAGGCCCTGCTCTTCCGCTACCTTCCGATGACCGAGTACATCACCGCCGCCGAGCACGCGCAGATGAACTGGCTGTACCGCATGGTCAATTCGCCGCGCGCGCTCCAGGAGAAGGTGTCGCTCTTCTGGCACCACGTCTTCGCCACCGGGCTTGACAAGGTGGAGACGGCGAACACCATGCACGACCAGATCGTCATGTTCCGCCGTCACGGTCTCGGCAACTTCCGCGACCTGCTGGTGCAGCTCGCACGCGATCCGGGAATGATCTACTGGCTCGACAACCAGGACAACCACAAGCGCGCCCCGAACGAGAACTGGGGACGCGAGCTCCTGGAGCTGTTCTCGCTCGGTGTCGGCTACTACACGGAGAAGGATGTCTACGAGTGCGCGAGGGCGTTCACCGGCTGGACGTTCACGGGTAAGTCTCGCGGTCTGGCCTACCCCCCGGAGTCGTGGCGGTTCGACTACCGGGCGGAGGACCATGACGAGAACGAGAAGACGTTCATGGGGTTCAACGGCAACTTCAACGGCGAGGACATCATCGACATCGTCGTCCGCCAGCCGGCGTGCGCGCGGTTCATCATGCGCCACATGTACAGCTTCTTCGTGGAGGACGAGCCGGAAGTGCCCAAGTGGCCGAACGAGCGGCCCAAGAACCCCGAGGCCATAGACATGCTCTGTGAGGTCTTCATCAATTCGGACCTGGAGATGAGGCCCGTGCTGCGGACCCTGTTCAACTCCGACTTCTTCAAAGAGGCCATGTACAAGAAGGTGAAGAACCCCGCCGAGATCGTTGCCTCAACCCTCAAGATGACCGAGTCGTACAACGGCCCCAACCCCAATTGGGGACTGCTCGCGCTCGAACCGGGCACGATGGGGCAGGACCTCTTGAATCCGCCCACGGTCGAGGGCTGGCACACGGGCGGCGAGTGGATCAACAGCGGGGCCCTTATCAACCGGGTCAACTTCGTTGCCGAACGACTTCGAGACACGACATCGCCGGGTGTTCGCGCGATGGCCAGGCGCGTCGGCAACAACGGCGGGACGATGACCACCAACGCATTCGTCGACCGCTGTCTCTTTGAAATGGGACTCGACTCGGTCGACGACGAGACATACGGGCAGTTGGTGTCGCAGGCGGAGAATGGCGGCCCTATCGTATATGGAGAAAACGGCGAATTCGATGGGTTCTCGGAGAGAGTGGCGGACATGCTCGCCCTCATTGCGGGTACCAAGGAGTACCAATTCGGTTGACGGCCCAAGGAAGCCTCACGCTGATCAGCACAAGCTGAACGAAAGGAAAAGGTGTGTGATGACAACCACGAGCAAAGACCCCGTCCTGGTCGTGCTGCAGTTGAGCGGCGGGAACGATTACATGAACACGGTCGTGCCCTTCGCCAATCCCCACTACTTCGATAACCGTCCGCTCCTCCAGTTGGCCGAAGATGACCTGTTGAAGCTCGATGACCATGTAGCATTCAACCCTTCGATGGGTCCCCTGCACGATATGTACTCTCGCGGCGAGGTTGCCGTCCTGCACGGCGTCGGATGGGCCGGCTCCAACCGGTCGCACTTCCGCTGCATGGACATCTGGCACACGGCGGAGCCGGACGAGTTCGCCTCCCAGGGCTGGCTCGGCAAGGCCACCCGCCAGATCGACCCGAACGGGGAGAACCCCGTCACCACCGTCAACGTCGGCCAGGGGCTGCCGAGGGCGCTGGTTGCGGACGGAGTTTCCGCCGCCTCGGTGGCGAACATCGACACCTACGGCATGCTCACCTCCGTCGAGAGGGCGGAGATTCGCGCGCAGATGCTCGACCGCTTTGCCAAGATGTACGCGCCGGCCATCGGTCGCGGCCCGGTTGCCGAGTACATCGCCAAGACAGGCATGGACGCGCTCAACGGCGCCGACCAGATAGCGGTCGCTCCCAAGAAGTACGCGTCCCAGGTCGAGTACGCGTCCAACACCGTCGCTCAGAGGCTCCGGGACGTTGCCATGATCCACATGGCCGACATAGGGTCGCGCATCCTCTACACCGAGTTCGGCGGGTTCGACACACACGCCGCCCAGGGCGTCAACCATCCCCGCCTCTGGAGTGAGGTGTCGGGCGCCATAGCGGACTTCTGGGACGACCTGAATGCCCACGACGCGGCGGACAACGTGACGATGCTGGTCTTCTCCGAGTTCGGGCGTCGCGTCCGCGAAAACGGCGGCGGCACCGACCACGGGGCTGGAGGCGTGGCATTCGTCATCGGTCCGAACGTCAATGGCGGACAGTACGGCGAGTACCCCAGCATCGAGGCGGACAAGCTGGTTGAGGGCGATCTCGCGCCGGGCATGGACTTCCGCGGCCCGTACGCCGCCATCCTCGACGACTGGATGGGCATCGACGAACGCGAGATCGTGGGCGGCGAGTTCGAGCGCCCGCCGATCTTCAAGAACTAGCGCGTGGGCTTTCCGCACTTTCGCAGGAGACCGCGATGATTACGACCACGGCAGCGGGCAGGACGTGGCACTACAGCCACAACCTGGGGCGTCAGACGGCCGAGCACAACCAGAGCAAGTTCGGCAGGACGGGCGGCTACGGCTTCCCGGTGGACGTCACTGCGGCGGGCGACGACATTCTCTTCGTCATCAGTCGCGGCTACGGATTCCCGAACGTGTCGTACGACTTCGACGTATTCACCCGGATCGGCAAGACGACGATTGACGAAGATCACATCGGCGACTTCGCTCGCGGTGGCTTCACCTGGCCGGTGGGGATCGCCGTCTCGAAGACCGACGGCAGCGTATTCGCCTCCGACGAGTACGAGTGCAACATTTCACTCTTCGACCCTAACGCCATCCAGACGTTCTGCGAGCGCGACCCGGACGGCGAGTACTTCGACCGTTGGGGCACGAGGGGTTCCGAGCCGGGAATGCTGAACGGCCCCGCCGGAATCGCGTTCGACGCCAATGACGACCTCTACGTCGTCGACAGCCTGAACAACCGCGTTCAGGTCTTCACCAAGAGTGGCGACTTTCTCAGGACGTGGGGCGCTTCCGGCGACGGTGAGGGAGAGTTCAACAGGCCTTGGGGCATCACCATCGACCGCGAAGGGGCGGTCTATGTCGCCGACTGGGGCAACCACCGCGTGCAGAAGTTCAGTCCCGATGGAGAACACCTCAGGACATACGGATCGATGAACGGGTCGACATCGTCGCTGAGTCACCCTGCCGGGGTTGCCGTCGACAGCGACGGAGACGTCTACGTCACAGACTGGGGCAACCGCCGCGTGCAGATCTACGAGCCGGACGGCGACGTGATTGCGGCGCTGTACGGAGATATGAGCGAGCTGTCCAAGGCCGGGCAGTACGCTCTGGCGCGCGACCCGGAGAGCATCAAGCGGCTCAACCAGTTCGACGCGCCGACGGCGTACCTCAACAAGTTCTCCAGACCGGTTGGCATCGAAGTCGACGATCAGGACCGCGTCATCGTGACGGACGCCATGGGCCGACTCGTGGTCTACACAAAGGACCGCGACTACCAGGAGCCGCCGCTCTAAGAGGGTGTGTAATACCATTTCGTTTTGACTACACCGTGAATTTGCCATGCACAGCCAAGTCTCACCCGTCATTCCGGCGAAGGAACGTCACCCCGTACCACGATACGGGGCCGGAATCCAGAATGTCCGATAAGTCGAGAATACGGCCTAGTCACACCCAATTGGTATAAGAAGGTGCTTACAGAGCTATATGATCCGTTCGCCCTGAGCCCGTCGAAGGGCCTCTTATCCCCTCTCCCGTCGTGGGAGAGGGCTAGGGTGAGGGAGATGCTCCAACTTAGGCGAGGGCAGTTACTTGGAAGCCTGGCTCCCCTGAGCTTGTCGAAGGGCAATTAGCTCACCATGAACGATATTGCAGACCTCTCACACACCCCTAAATCTTTCGAGTGTACCAACCGGAGGTGAGGCATCGATGAAAACGACCACGGCAGCGGGCCGAACGTGGCACTACAGCCATATCATGGGGCGGCACACGGCCGAGCACAACCAGAGCAGGTTCGGGAGGACGGGCGGCTACAGCTACCCTGTCGACGTTGCCGCCGCCGGCGACGACATTCTCTTCGTCGTCAGTCGCGGTTGGGGCTATCAGGTGATCGTGTCATTCGGCTACGACATTTACATTCGTGTCAGCAAGACCACGATTGACGAGGACCACATCGGTGACTTCGCCCGTGGCGCGTTCACCTGGCCGGCCGGCATCGCCGTCTCGGGAACTGACGGCAACGTGTTCGTCTCCGACGAGCACGAGTGCACGATATCGCGCTTCGATCCGGACGGGATCGTGGTGTTTCCCGAACGTGACGCCGGCGGTGAGCACATAGATCGGTGGGGGGCGAAGGGCTCCGAGCCGGGAATGTTGAACGGCCCTACCGGAATCGCCTTCGACGCGAACGACGACCTCTACGTCGTCGACAGCCTGAACAACCGCGTCCAGGCATTCACTAAGAACGGCGACTACCTCAAGACGTGGGGTGCCGTCGGCGATTCCGAGGGAGAGTTCAACCGGCCCTGGGGCATCACCATAGACCGCGAGGGAGCGGTCTACGTCGCCGACTGGGGCAACCACCGGGTGCAGAAGTTCGCCCCTGACGGTGAGCACCTGATGACATTCGGCTCGCAGAACGGGTCGGCGTCGTCGCTGAGTCACCCTTCCGGCGTGGCAGTCGACAGCGACGGCGACGTATACGTCACCGACTGGGGGAACAGGCGTGTGCAGATCTACGAGCCGGACGGCGAGGTGCTCGCGTCGCTGTACGGAGACATGCGTGAGCTGTCAAAGGCGGGAAAGTACCTCCTGGAACGTGATTCCGAGAGCATCAAGACGCTCAATCGCTACGATGCGCCGCTTGAGTACTCACACAGGTTCTCCCGCCCCGTCGGCATCGACATCGACGAGCACGACCGAATCTTCATCACTGACGCGTTGAGCAGGGTCGTCGTCTACAACAAGGACCGCGACTACCAGGAGCCGCCGCTCTAAGAGGGTGTGTGCGAAGGTGCTTACAGAGCTATATGATCCGTTCGCCCTGAGTAGCGTTACGCCCGGCGCGCGAGGCCGTGCCGGGGTGTCAGTAACTGCCGTGTGGCTGCGAGGAAGCACGTTCGGCCTGAGCCTGTCGAAGGCCCTCTTATCCCCTCTCCCGTCGTGGGAGAGGGCTAGGGTGAGGGTGATGCTCCAACTTAGCCGAGGGCAGTTACTTGAAAGCCTGGCTCCCCTGAGCTTGTCGAAGAGTCGAAGGGCAATTCATGGTTCGACAAACTCACCATGACCGATTTTGCAGACCTCTCACACACCATCTAAAGTCTTTCGAGTGTTCCAACCGGAGGTGAGGCAACGATGATCACGACCACGGCGGCGGGACGGACGTGGCACTACAGCCATAACCTCGGGCGGCAGACGGCCGAGCACAACCAGAGCAAGTTCGGCAGGACGGGCGGGTACTGCTACCCGATGGACGTCGCGGCGGCGGGCGACGACATCCTCTTCGTCATCAGTCGGGGCTGGGGCTATCCCAAGCTGGAAATCCGCAGCTACGACGCCTACCTTCGCATCAGCAAGACGACCATCGACGAGGACCACATAGGAGACTTCGCTCGCGGAGGCTTCACCTGGCCCGTCGGCATCGCCATCTCGAAGACCGACGGGACCGTCTTCGCCTCAGACGAGTACGAATGCACGATATCGGCATTCGACCCGGAGGGAATCGTGGCATTCCCCCAACAAGGCGCCGATGGGGAGTACATCGACCGGTGGGGCACGAAGGGCTCCGAGCCTGGGATGCTCAACGGCCCCGCAGGGATCGCCTTCGACTCCAACGACGACCTCTACATCGTCGACAGCATGAACAACCGCGTCCAGGTGTTTACGAGGACGGGCGACTACCTCAAATCGTGGGGTTCACCCGGAAACTCTCAGGGAGAGTTCAACCGGCCGTGGGGCATCACCATCGACTGCGAGGGTGCTGTCTACGTCGCCGACTGGGGCAACAACCGCGTCCAGAAGTTCAGCCCGGACGGCGAGCACCTCATGTCCTTCGGCTCGCAGAACGGGTCGCCATCCTCGCTGTGCAACCCTTCCGGCGTGGCCGTCGACAGCGACGGCGACGTCTACGTCACCGACTGGGGCAACCGGCGTGTCCAGATCTACGAGCCGGACGGCGAAGTCCTCACCGCTCTGTATGGAGACATGCACGAACTCTCAAAGGCAGGCCAGTACGCCCTGGACCGCGACCCGGAAAGCATCAAGCGCCTCAACCACAACGACGCCCCCATTGAGTTCCTCAACAGGTTCTCTCGGCCCGTCGGCATCGACATCGACGACCAGAACCGCATCTTCATCACCGACGCATTGAGCAGGCTCGTGGTATACCGAAAGGACAGGGAGTACCAGGAACCACCGCTGTAGGTTGCGGGGCCTATCCGAGGAAGACTGCGTACGGAAATTTCAGACGGGCAAGGTATGTGATGCACGCCTCCACAGCAGGGCCAAGATACCTTGACTCCGCCTTCACAAAGCACCCCTTGCTATTTGGCGCCTTCAGGTACTCGGCGGCGTTGTTTCCACAGCTTGGCCCGATACCAACCTCGTAATCTCGAAGGTTAAGTTCCTGATGTGGCGTTAGCTCTATTATCTCGTCGAGCACCAAGGCGCACTTTGTGCGCTGGAGATGGATTCCAGGTGGGATGTCTTCCCAACTTTTCTCATCTTTCTTGGCTACGGAGTATCGGGTGGCCTTGGCTGGAGAAGCTTCTGACTTGAATTTGCCTTTTGTTCGGTGCATCAACAAGTAGATGGGCTCCTGCTCTCTGAACCACCGCCCTACAAAGGGCTGAACCTGTTTCGTGGGGTCAAGAATGGTCCCACCATAGCCCCAGTAAGTCATTCCCACGTCGTTCAGTTCACGTTGCTTTCGTTCCACAATCTTATCGAGAGTCTTTCCATCGTATTCCCTCACCACCTTCATAAAGATGAACGCCTCTGGTACCGAGTTACCCATTTTCTTCTCCTTTCATTCGCAATCATAATTGGCTTTTTTTGACGTGTGAGGAGTATCAACTGCGTTGGAGGGATTATGCAGTCATATTCTCCCACACTGACTAGCTGGAAGATTCGCCTAGTTCCCCTGGTTCGCAAAACAGGTCGAGATCACCGGGTGTTGGTTTCTCGTACTCCAAATGGAAATCTTCCCACTCAGTAATTCTCCATAGATATTCGGCAGTCGATTTCGGAACCGGCACATCATAAGTGCCACCGGGGACGTCTGCCTGTATCCAAACATCTCTCCCTCGCATGAGACGACGCAAGTGGGTTATATTTCTTACCCGCTCCAATGTTTTTCTCCTTAATCAAATGATTCGATTGGATCCGCAATAGTTTCGAAAGCGCTATCCCCGAGATGGTTTATACGATGATGGTAGCCACTTCATAGGTCTCTCCGCGGAAAAACAAAACTGCGAAGCCGCAGGCTTCGCAGGTGATACGGTCCGGGGGTACTCGGAACGTCCATTTCCATAATACCCCAGTATTCTGGGAATACAAGGGGTGTATATCTGGCAGCCTATACTCTCGTATACACACCTGTGCATTGGCCCTTCGACAAACTCAGGCCGATCGCGGCCGTGCAGGGGTGTCAGTAACTGCCGTGCAACCACGAGAAAGTACGTTCGGCCTGAGCCTGTCGAAGGGCGTGTGGGCGCAACGCTGCTCAGCGCGAACGGACCGACGCACACACCCCCTAATCGTCCGTCGTGCTGCCCCAGCCCTGCTTGGTCTGACCGACGGCTTCCCTGACCTGCTCGGCGAACTCGGCCAACTCCTCTTCCGTCACCTCTTCGCCGGCGTCCATTCGCTCCTTGAGCTGCTCGAATAGCCACTGCTCGCGGGTGCCGTGCGGGAAGTCGAAGAACTCGCGGTCGAAGTGAGGAAGCTCGCCGGAGCCGAAGTACCGGCCGTCGGGCACCGGGAACCCTTCGAGGTCGTCTGTCCCCTTGCCGAGCACCTCGCCGGTCTCGACGTAGTGCTCCATGACCGGCTTCATGCCGTACTTCTGCACGGGGCAGACCTTCATGCAGACGCCGCACCCGTCCAGCTTGACCATCAGGGGACGGCAGCGGTCGTAGATGACCTTGTTCTTGAGTGCGCCGCGCCACCACACTTTTTCGCGCACGAGCGCCCGCGCCGGACACCGCTGGACGCAGACCTGGCACTTGTCGCAGAACTTGTTGATGCCGTAGTCGACCGGCTCGTCGTGGCGCACGGGCGCGTCGGTGGTGATCATCATGAGCCGCGCGCGCGACCCGAAGTGCGGCATCAGCAACTGCCCGTTTGCCCCGAGCTGCCCAAGTCCCGCGTTGACGAAATACGGGATGGTCGGCGCGCTCGCGTCGTTCGGGTTGTGTACTTGGGCGCGGTAGCCGAGGGTGCGGATGAAGTCGCCGAGCCGCAGGCCCGCCTCGCCCATGACCTCGTACGCGCCATAGTGCGCGTGCTCCGCCGCCATGCTGATCGTAGACTGGGTCGCGTCGTAGTCCTGCTCCCACGCGAGGCAGATGGCGTTGTTGAACTTCACCCAGCCCTTCTTGCTCTTGTACGTGTACCGCCTGTCGTACCGGGTGAACCCCACCTCGCCGAATCCGAGCTCCTTCCCCTTGGCGCGAATCGTCTCGGTCACGTCGATGGTGTCATCCGGCTCGCCCGTCGGCTCGATTTCGGCGGTCTCTCTCGACTCCGCCACGAGCGGCCTGACAGTGCTGTCATGCTCCTTGCGGAACTCGGAGAACTCGTCGGAGTAGACCGTCCAAGCCCAGTCGCGGTCGGCCCCCTTCTCCATGTGCCACTGCTCCAGCGGCTCCTCGCGGGCGTAGAAGGAAATGTCGGCCTCGCGCACCGGGTGGCCGGGCACGGTCACGAGGTCTTCGGCGACGGGAATCTCGACATCGGGGTCTCCGGGACGCGGCCCCGGTCGGCGAACGACGTGGCTGATCGGCTTGGGCATGGCTATAGCGAGCCTCCCGTAGGTTTGAAGTATGCTCTCAGATGGGATGCAGGGTGTCAAACTCGGATGCACGGTACCTAACTATTCAGAATCGGTGAGAGCGATCAACGCACACAGCCACCGTCATACCGTCACCCCGTACCACAATACGGGGCGGGTATCCATAGGGGTGGGGGATGTTCACCCTATGAACTCTGAGCACTCACCACGGCGCCTGTACATAACAGGCGAAGGGTGATATCACTAGCGGACCGACGCGAACGATAGGGCCGTAAGAGGAAGCCGAGAATGGCGACACTCACTCATTTAGCATCACGCTATCGATGGGAACTGATGCTGGTCCTTGTCATCCCGTTCGTGTCGGGCGTGATCGGGCTATTGCTGATTGTCCCTCTGATCGCACTCGACGCCTTACTTGACGCCAGCACACTCGCTTTAGGGCTACTCTCGATCGTCCAGCCGATTCTGCTGGCCATCTTCTACTTCCATGTACGTGCCTTAGGCAGATCCATGCTGACCTTGGCGTGGGCCTACGTGTTGGTATTCGCAGTATCCAGCATGATAGTCGATCTATTCTTTAGCGTGATGATCGATGAGGTAGTGCAGTTGTTTGTGGTTTGGTCATTTTGGTGGACGGGTGTAGAGTTACTGGTATCAATCATCGTGTTGGTCTGGTTCGCAAGACTGGCGTCAAGGTTCAGCTTCAACCACGCACTCCTGCTTATAGCCCTGTCGACAGCCCTCAATGGCTCGGGCATCCTCATACCTTTCGTTCCTTTCCCCACACTGGACGGCTGGATATTCTCCTGGGAGACCGCCATTCTCAATGCCGTACTGAAGCTCTTCGCGTTGTGGGTGTTGACGCGGCTTCACAGTGTTGACGATTCAGACGTTACTGCCGCCAAACGTAGCGCCCCCAGGGACGTCTCCTTTTTCGGAGGCACGGTGAAATTCTTGATGAGCCGAGTTTTGCCGAGATTTGACCCCGATCGAGGCAGGTACAAAGAGGTGATCATCGCCCTGTTGAGTCTGAGCTGTCTACTGCGTGTCGGCTCAAAATTCGGACCCTGGATTGGCGAAGGTCCGGAACTCACTGATGTCTTCGCGTTCTCGGCAATTCAGCTTTTGTGGTGGGCAGTCGAGACAGCTTTGATCATAGGCCTCGCCTACGCGGTACGTGTTCGTCAGCCGCCGGAACGACCGGGGACAATCGAACCGTCGGCAACAGCTTAGACCTTGCTCGTGCACAGCAGACGCTTTCCGGGAAGAACCTGTATCTCCGGAAGCGGCAGCGAAGGTGGCACGCGCCTGTACATCGCAGGCGAAGGGTGGTATCACTAGCGGGCCGACGCGGGTGATAGGGCCGTAAGAGGAAGCCGAGAATGGCGACACTGACTCATTTAGCATCACGATATCGATGGGAACTGATGCTTTTCATAGGCATCACGCTCGTTGAACAAACGAGTTGGTGGCTTCTCACTCATGTTTTCGGCAATTTCAACATCACCTTCGACGTTGATTCTTCCCCTTCATATACAGCGCCGCTTCTAAACGTCTCGCTGGTACTTCTAGGCATCCTCTACTTCCGTGTACGTCGCTTGGGGAGGACTACCCTGTCTCTGTTGTGGGGCTTTGCGTTCGTATACGAAGCCGTCGCCACTGTTGACTATCTGGTCCTTGACGTGGCGGATATTGAACAATCGTCGGTAGTTTCAGCATCGTGGTGGAGTTTGGGAACATTTCTTGCATCAAACGCGATACTGGTTTGGTTCGCGAGACAGGCGTCCACAACCAGCTTCAATCACGCACTCGTGCTAATAGGGTTGGCAACCGTCTTCAATGGTTTAGGTTTGCTCATGCCGAACCTCGTCTTTGCTAGGTTTGTAGGCGGGCCGGTCGCTTGGGATTTGGTTGTCATTACCCTCTTGGTAACGCTTTTCGCTGTTTGGGTGCTGTCTCGGCTTGATATGGCTGGCGGGCCGCAGGAGACTGACTTCAAGCACCGGGGGGGCTCTTTGAATGTCGCTGTATTCAGCGACGCAATTGACCGCTTCACGAGTCAGGTGTTGCCACGCTTTGACCCCGCCTGTGGCTCATATAGGGAAACGATCCTCACGCTGTTCGGGATGAGCGGGTTGTTGCCGGTCTACATAACTCTGCGGATCTGGGCTGGTCACGATCTCGAAGTAACCGAGTTCGTTCCCCCCGTACTCGGGATCATGATCTGGATCCTCTCGCTCGTTTTGGTAATCCTGATAGCTTATGCCGTACGCGTTCGGCAACCGCCAGAACGTGCATGACGTGACACAAACGCCTCGATTGCTGCACGGTGGGGAGGCTCATGTTTTTTGGGGTGATGCGGGGTATCAGGGACTGGATAAGAGGCCTGAGAATCGAGACCTATGCCAATGGCGTTGTGATTACACCGCAAACCACGTGACACAGTATCCCTAACCCGTCATTCCGGCGTAGAGCCCGCCCCGTACTCGATACGGGGATGAGGGTGCTGCCCCACGAGGGCAAAGATTCAGACAACCATAATCTCTCCCCCGCTGGGGGATACACAACCACAATCTCTCCCCCACTAGGGAATAGACTCAGACAACCACAATCTCTCCCCCACCGGGGAATAGATTCAGACAACCACAATCTCTCCCCCGCCGGGGGAGAGATACAGAGAGGGGGGTCTTCGCAATCCAACTCACGGTGACTGAACACTTACCCAGTCAGCGAGAATACGGCCTCATCACACCCAATTGGGTATAAGGCCGGACCCTACGACGCCGAGACGTTCCCGCCCGTGACCATGTAGATGACGATGTTTATGATGCCCACCGGGATGAACGCGATCAGGATCACGAAGAAAGCCCTGAAGGTCGACGTGTAGTCCAAGCTCTGCCGAACGCCGACGACCATGGCCGCGAACGTCCACAGAAATGCCACGATCGTAACGAGTCCCCCGACTGCCGGTACGAAACTGAACAAGTTCAGAAGCCCCGGCGTCTGGGCGAAACCTGTGCATCGAGCCAGTTGTCCCCAGTCCGCTTCGGTCGCTTCCGTCTTCAATATCGTGGCGCCGATCATCCACGTTACCAGCGCCCAGACTGCCCAACTCACCACTCCTCGGATTACTCCGATGACCAGCGCATTGACCACGTCGAAGTTATCTCCGCCACCCAGCATCTCGCCAACCACACTCGCGATGGTGACGACAATCACCACGATCAGCGCCTGTATGGTGGCTTTGCCGTCCGCCTCCACATCTTCGTACGTGGCAACATCCAACCGGGCCGCGCCCAGCATTCTGCCTATCATTCGATCACCTCGCTGCAGGCGATGACGCGCCTGAGTAGTCGTGTAGGACCATGCTCCCCACGCTGCCGACATGGTACCACACTAAAACACGACCAAGAACCGACGCCCTCCCAACGTAACTGTTCAGACTTCGTGAGAGGGCACAACGCACACAGCCACCGTCATACCCGCAAAAGAACGCCTTTGAATAACCGTCATACCGGCGAAAGGAGGACTTTGAATAACCGTCATTCCCGCGAAAGCGGGAATCTAATCCCCTCTCCCGTTCGCGGGAGAGGGCTGGGGTGAGGGTGCTCCCCCGCCGGGGAAAAGATTCAGACAACCATCAATCTCTCCCCCGGCGGGGGAGAGATACAGAGAGGGGGTCTTCACAATCCAACTCACGGAGACTGAACACTTACCCTGATCAGTCGAGAATACGGCCTCATCACCCCCAATTGAAATAACGTTGCGTTTCGCGTCAGATTTCGATGCACTCTATCGGCGTTCCGTCCGACCCAACCCGCCCGCGATACCAGCTCTCCTCGTTTGACCTCACATACCACTGATATAGGTAGTGTGCGCCAACGCACTCAACCCCTCGCTCCTCCTCTTCGGCAATCACGGCGTTCACCCTCTCGCGGATCTCCGACAGCGCAATGGTGTTCTCCGGCACATGCACCGTATATACGGCATCGAGAGGATCGACGAAGTGAGGGTCTTGGTCGCTGCCCATGCCTTCGGCTCGCAGTAGCCATTGCGAGCCGTCGTTCCAGGCTCCCCACATTTTATACCTATCTTCCAGCCTATCCCATGGCCTCTCGTGGTATGAGACTATCGCCCTCGTCAGTCCAAAGCCGCCGTACCCCGGCAGAAACATGATCAATTCCCTGTTGCCAAAGAACTCTTCGAGGTCGGCGCTCAACTCGGCGAGGGCTTCCATGTCGCGTTCGTCGTTCTCGATATACTCACAGGCGTAGCCCACACCCATGCGCGCCCTGACCCGCTCTGGCACGTGCCGCCCGGTCTTCAGAGACTCCAATACGGCGAAATCGAGCGTAACGGTGCCAAGATTGATGCGGTTGTTCGCAGCTCGGTCGGGTAGCTGGTATGTGGTTGATTCCAGACGGACCATCGCTACACCGACTGCGCCTGCTACGCGCTCTTCGATGGTACGACTGAGCAGTTTTGGCTGAGGAATGGGAGCGAGGGCAGGGGCAGCCGCACGGAGAGGCCTGGAATTCACGCATTCACGATCTCCGGCATCCCCAACCGGTATCAACGAACAGCCGGCCAGCACTGAGAGTGACAACAGTAGTAAAGCAGCGCGCATGGCGCACCTCCATGTTTTGCTATCCCCCTCAATGCGAGGCAATGGTACAAACGGATACACGCACAGTCAACGGATGGTAGAATCAGAACCCTGCATTGAGACAGAGGGGGAGAAGGTTGAGACTGCGAAATGCGGCTCATGCCAGTCGTACTGTTGTTGGCGTTGCTATCTTGCGGAGACGGTGGGCCTGAACTCAAGTCGGATTCGTCAACTCCGACTCCAACTTGGACTGCCGCCGAAAGGATGGCGACAGCAACGAGCGTACCCCTAACGCGCGAGCCGGTCTACACATCGGAGCACTGCAAGGAAGCTCGGGAGCGATTGGCGGGTTCCGATTTCGTTCCTGCTAAGCAAACCGAGCAAGGCCAGCCCACATGGGAAGAGCGGTTCTTGGACGTCGACGTAGTCGTGAGGGCCGAACTGGTCTCAAGTCACCCTCGCATCGCAAGTATAAGAAACAGCAATGACGACGGCGAGAGACACTACCCGGCCATCGAGATGATCTTTAGGGCCTTCGAGGCATTCCGTGGTTCGGTCTCTCTTGACTACATAGTTGTTTGGCAGGTTGGATGGGATTACTACGGAACCTATCCTGACGCGGAATGCGTCCGTCCAGAAAGTATTGCCAATCTCCGCCAAGACTACCTGTACCTTGACGACCGGGAAGCAGTCCTATTCCTTGACAACATTCACTTCCTTGAAGGGCTTGAGAACATTTCATCAAAGATCGAGACTTTTTTCCTCGCGAGGTTGCCGAGCGAAATGCGATCGCCGAACCTTTTGGAGGACGAGCAATGGCGTTGGTTGCCGCAGCACGAAGGCGACAGCTTTTACGACAGAAAGTATTCAGAGGATAGTCTGGACGGTGCGCCCAAAGGCACCATCACGACCCAGGAGCTCCGAGAAGTCGGCAACAGGATCGAAGAGTTGCGACACACCCACGACTTGGATTGCGTCTACGAAGCGTATAGACGTGCCCGCAACCTCAACGAAAATCTTGAAGAGTCGATGAAAGCCTGCGCTCGATAACGCTGATGCCAACGCCTCAAGTGTTGATCACGGCGCAACCCCCAACCCCCTATCCCTCCCCAATCTCGATCAGCACCCGGCAGTGGTCGCTCGCTCCCCACTCATCGACCTCGTTCAGCGCTCTCGTCTGGACATCTTCGTGAAACCCTCGTGAGACGAAGACGTGATCAAGCTGGGTGGAGGCCCCGGCTGGAGTGTTCGACGGCACATGGTAGTAGGTGGGAACGTCCAGAGACTCTTCGTTCAGGTGCGCGGGTATGGGGTCGGCTCGGCGGCCGGCGGGATATTGGGGCCCCATGTAATTCAACCCCAGTGCTTGGAACCGGTCCAGAACGGTCTGCGCCCGATGATCGAATTCATCAGTGCTGTTGAACGACATGTTCAAGTCCCCGGCCGCCAATATGCGATGCTCTGACGGGCGGTCGTAATAACCAATGAATGTCGACAAGTCGGAAATGATGCGGTGAGCGGAAGCGTCGGAGTAGATCCAGTCTCCGGTTGCGGTGGGATGCGGGCCCAACCACCGCCCATACATCGAAACTGCAATGAACGGCTCAGTCGAGCCGTCCCTCGGCGTCACACGCGCCGCCGTTATCGTCCCAACTCCGCTCACTTCGATCTCATCCGGCTCACCGCCCCATACCGGGCTGACCTGCTTGAACCACTCAACCTCCACCCGGTCCGACAGCTTCACCACCATAGGCCAACGGTCGAACAGAGCCTTCCAGCCGCGCCCGTGCCACCAGTCCGAATTCCAAGAATGAGAGTCCCACGCCTCTCGCGGCCCAATGTCCAGCGGGCCTACACCCTCCGGCGGCGGCCCCGCCTCCTGCAGCAGAGCCACATCCGCACCCATCCCCACCAACTCACACCAAGGCGCGTGCCTCTTGGCAATATTCCAGCTCACTACCGTTAGTCCCATAACACCCTCCTCGTCATCACCGTGCGAATCTTACCCCACACATCCGTGTCTCGCCGATAACCGTTCAGAGTTAATGATATCTATGTGCGACTTCGACTGAATTTGTCCCAACACGTAGGGGCGGTTCGCGAACCGCCCTTGTGTGAGGCGCGGTTCCCCTCACCAAGACTGAACACTTACAGCCCACCCGTCATTCCCGCGAAAGAACGTCACCCCGTACCACGATACGGGGCGGGAATCTAATCCCCTCTCCCGTCGTGGGAGAGGGCTAGGGTGAGGGCAAAAACCCCTTTTCCTCCCCGCGCTCTCCGCGCCCTCCGCGCCGAATCCCCCCTTCCGCAAGGTACGATGTATCCGTCTCTCGCCTACGCAATACTTTCTACTTTCTTCGGCCCCACCGCTATAATGCACCTCACCACCACCCCGGAGGCATCAATTGAAACGACTCGTAATCACCGGCCCCAGGCAGGCGAGCTTCGACGACGTAGACATCCCAAAGTGCCCCCCCGACGGCCTGCTCGTACGCGCAAACGTCACCGCCGTCAGCACCGGCACGGAGATCCGCGTCTACCGCTACATCCCCGTCGACGAGGACGGCGAGTGGCTCCACGGCGGCGTCCGCTTCCCCGACGGCCCCATCGAAAACGGCTACTCCATGGTCGGCGAGGTCGCCCAAGTAGGCTCGGACGTTGACGACTTCAGCGTCGGCGACCGCGTCTTCTGCGCCGGTACCCACAAGGAGTACGCCATCACCCCGGCGCGCGACGCCCTCAAGCTCCCCGACGCTGTGACCGACGAGCAGGGGGTCTTCCTCAACATCCTCGGAGTCGGCCAGCTTGGACTCCGCCACGGCGAACCGCAGCCGGGCGAGAACGTCGCCATAGTCGGACTCGGCGTCATCGGCCTCTCGGCCATCGCCTACTGCTCCGCATTCGGCTTCCGCACCGTCGGCATCGACTACAGCGAGAGCCGCAGAAAGGTCGCCACCGCCATGGGAGCCGACCTCGTCCTCGACCCCGCGGACGACGACCTCACCCGGCAGGTCATCGACTACTTCGACGGCCGCGGCGCAGACCTCGTCCTCGAGACCGCCTCCGCCTGGCCCGCCATCCAGACCTCGCTCGAAATCGTCCGGCAGGACGGCAACGTCGTCGTCGTCGCCCGACACACCGACTCCCCCACATTCAACCCTGTCGGCCACCCCTACATGACCACCCGCTACACCCTCCGCGCATCGCTCGGCTACCGCCCAACCGACCTCCGCTGGGACCGCATGAACTCCATGAAGCTCACAGCCCGCCTCATCGCCAACGGCTCCCTCCCCGTCGACCCAATGATCACCCACCAATTCAACTGGCAAGACCTCCCCACCGTCTACCACCGCCTCGACCAGGGCGACACCGACATCCTCGGCGCAGTAATCCGCTGGCGCTGAAAAGCCAACCAAATGCCCCCTCTCCCGTCGTCGCAGAGAGCAGAAGAGAGGGCGACCTATCCCCTCTCCCGTCGCGGGAGAGGGCTAGGGTGAGGGTTGTACCGCAAATCAATCTCTCCCCCGCTGGGACAGAGATACAGACAACCACAATCTCTCCCCCGCCGGGGGAGAGATACAGAGAGGGGGTTCCGACAGTCATTAGAACGCCTCACCCATTACCGTTCGCCCTGATCCTGTCGAAGGGCAGCCCACCACCTCACCCCTTCCTCCCCTCTCCGCGCACTCCGCGCCGAACCCCAATTCCGTCATTCTCGCGTAGGCGGGAATCCATCTCTTATTTCCTCTCCGTGATCTCTGTGCCCTCTGTGGTGAATCCCCCCTCCGCGCCCTCTGCGGTGAATCCCCCACGCCCTTCCCCTCGTTCGCCCTGAGCCTGTCGAAGGGCACTCCAACGCCTCCCCCCTTTCTCCCCACTCCGCGCCCTCCGCGCCGAACCCCAATTCCGTCATTCCCGCGTAGGCGGGAATCCATCTCTTATTTCCTCTCCGTGATCTCTGTGCCCTCTGTGGTGAATCCCCCCTCCGCGCCCTCTGCGGTGAATCCTCCTCGCCCACCCTTTACCGTTCGCCCTGAGCCTGTCGAAGGGCAGCCCAACCCTCCACATCCTGTATAATCCCCACCGCCACCCTCCAACCCCAACCCCCTATACAAAAACACAAAAGATGCTCGAACGCTTCAAAGTACCCACCGAACACCAGGTCCGCGTCCCCCACGAGTCCCTCCGCCATACCCTCTCCGCCATCTTCGCCAAGATGGGCGAGCCGCCCGACAACGTCGACGCAGCCGTCGAGACCCTCGTCACCGCCGACCTCTGGGGCGTCGAGAGCCACGGCGTTTCCAACATGGTCAAGGTCTACGTCGAGCGCTACGGCGACGGCCGCATCAAGGCAGACCCGCAGTGGCGCGTCCTGCGAGAGACCCCCGCCACCGCCGTCATCGACGCTGACCAGGGCCTCGCCATCATCCTCGGTCGCACGGCCATGAACCTCGCCGTCGAGAAGGCGAGAAACGTCGGCGTAGGCTACGTCTCCCTCATCAACGCCGGACACTCCGGCGCGCTTGGAGTCCACGCCATGACCGCCGCCCGCCAGGACATGCTCGGACTCGTCCTCACCACCGGCGGCTCGCGCATGGTCCCCACCTTTGCCGCCAGGGGAATGCTCGGCACGAACCCCATTGGATTCGCCGCCCCCGCCCGCAACGAGGCCCCCTTCATCTTCGATGCCGCCATGACCGGCGTCGCCCAGAACAAGATCAGGCTCGCCCAGCGCATGGGCGTCAAGCTCCTTCCCGGTTGGCTCGCGGACGACGAAGGAACCCCAACCATGCGCGAGATCGACCCGCCCGACTCCGACGATCCGCCCATGCTCCCCTTCGCCGGCACCCGCGAGCTGGGCTCCCACAAAGCATACGGCCTCGCCATGATGGTAATGATCATGAGCACCCTCATGCCCGGCGAGCGCCCAACCATGCTGACGGGCGAGATAAGCGGCGAGCACGTATTCATGGCCTTCGACATCGAGGCCTTCGCCGACCTCGACGAGTTCAAGGACAACATGGACGGCGTCCTGAAGGCCCTCCGCGAGGCCGAACCGGCCCCCGGCCACGACCGCGTCTTCTACGCCGGCCTCTCAGAGTACGAGCACGAGCAGGACCGCCGCGCCAACGGCATCCCCCTCCACCGCGAAGTCGTAGAGTACTTTGACCACCTCGCCGCCGAGCTCCAAGTCCCCCGCCTCGAACGGCATCTGTAAAGAGCTTCTGCCGTTGGGGAGACCTCTGATTTACCCCTCTCCCGTCATGGGCTTAATGCGCGACGCCTTTTGGAGGGAGGCCGGATCTGCGATGAGGAGCAAGCCGTGTCAGCTTCCAAAACCTCGAGTTCGGGCGCTGACTTTCCGCAAGTGGGCAACTCGTTTGTACCTGTCGGAAGAGGTGCCGTGTGCTAAGCCCGTCGTGGGAGAGAGCTGGGGCCTGCCCCGTACTCGAGGCGGGGGTGAGGGTGTTTTGAGTAAGCTGCCAGAATCGTGGGGAATCGACGCTACCCGCCGTCCTCCACGATCTCGAACGACGTGGTTATCGTCGCGGTGCCCTTCAGCGTCGCGCCGACGGAGCAGTACTTCCCCTCGGAAAGCTCAATCGCCCGGTGAACGGCCTTCTCGTCCACTCCCCGGCCACTCACCACGTAGTGAACGTTGAACGCCGTCCACTCCTTGGGCCACTCGTCTTCCTGTGTGCCGGTCACCTGTATCTCCACCCCGGAAACGTCCTGCCGTTTCTTCTGCAATATGCTGACCACGTCGACTCCGGTGCACGCTCCCAAGGCGCTCATCATCAGGTGCGTTGGCTTGAAGCCGTCGAACTCGTCCCCGTCCCTCATCGGCGCGTCAACCGTGACCTTGTGGCCGTAGTCATCCGAGGCGGTGAACTTCCAATTCTCTTCCCAGTTCAGCTTTATGGAAGCTTGACTCGACATGCGTCCTCCTTCGTTCATCGGCTATTCAACGACTTGACTTCATTGCGTGAAAGACCTCTTGGTGCTCACACAGGTGGGCCGGTCGCGAGCAGGTCACGCAGTTCGTCCTCTCCCTGTGCCGTGGTGACGGCAATGATCTCATCGCCCGCCCTCACTTCCATGTCTCCGGTGGGCAGCATGGGAGTGCCCTCGCGCGTGATTATCAGGGAGGGGAGCGTGCCTTCGGGGAACGGGAACGTATCGAGTCGACGCCCATCGGTTCCGAACGCGCCGGAAATGTGAATCGACACTAATGACCGCTCCGTTCCGTCTGCAGGCAGCGGTTTCAGGTGCGTAATGCCGTGGGAGGCAACGCCCTCCTGTATCTGGTTGAGGATGAGGTCGGGAACGTCCACTGCGACGTCTACACCGAGGAGATTGAAGAGCTCGACATGGTCGGAACGCGTGACGACCGATATGGTCGTCGGTATGTCGAAGCGATGCTTGGCAATCTGGCAGGTGACGAGGTTCACTCCGTCGTCATTCCCCGTCGCGATGAGCAGGTCCGCCCGGTTTGCGCCGGCTCTGGCAAGGACTGTTCGGTCGACGCTGCTTCCGAGTACGGAGACGCTGCCAAAGGCCTCATCGACGGCTCTGCACTTCTTTCGGCTGGCGTCGACGACTGCGATCTCATGGCCTCCCGCAAGCAGCCAGCGGGATACGGCCCGTCCCATCCTGTCGGCTCCCACCACTACAACGTGCATCTGCGAATTCCTTGACTAAGCCGTCGCCGATTGAACTGCAACATCTACGAGCAGCGATGTCGCGCCGATCGCGATCAGGCCCATCTCCTCGTACATGCCCTGCAAGTCTCGATCATCCACACGGCAGACCACGACCTCGACGCCGAATACCTGCTTTGCAGCCTGCGCGGAAAGGATATTGGCGGTATCGCTGGACATGAGGGACATGAACACGTCCACGTCTCGAATGCCCGCCCGTATGAGGTCCTGGTGAGAGGCGCCGTCACCTGCAAAGGGGAGAATTCGACCCTCTTCCACAGCCGTTTCGGGCAGACGCTCGAACGCTCGCGGAGTCCTATCCAACACGTGGACGGTGTTGCCGTGCTCGACGAGTTCTCTCGCAATGGTCGCTCCGAGTTCGCCGCAGCCCACGATCAGGATATGGTTCGGTCCAAGTAACGGCCTGTCTATCATTGAACTATTGAACGTCGGTCCTGTCCCTATGGTTTTGTGTCGTTCATTCGTGATGCGGTTCTTCGGGGATCTCCCCCCGCCAGAGAAGGACCCGGCACGGCGCATGTTCGAGAACGTAGGGGACCGCGTCTCCCATGGTGAATTTGCTGTACTTCGTCTTGTAGGGTATCCCGACCACGATCACGTCAACATCCCTCTCTGCCGCTTCATTGACAATCGCGTGTCCCGCGCGGCGCGCCTGAAGCAGCTCGGGATAGACCTTGCATTTGAACGAGTCTGCCGCGCGTTCCATCCTGTCCAGCAAATCGTCGGCCCGGCTCGTGTGAAAGGGCAGCTCTGAGTCCACCGGCAGGCCGCGGTCCACTTCTATCACGTGGACCACGTAGAGGCTCCCCCGCTGGGACTCCACCATCTGGGCGGCGTAACGAACGGCAAACTCGTCCACAGGGCCGCCGGAGACGGCGACTAGCGCCGATTTGATCGCGATGCCATCCCGATTCCTCAGTCTCAGCAATGGAAAATCAGCACCCTGTCAATCATCATGGTGTGGCCGGTTAGCTCTCGCGAGCCGGCCATCAGGTGGGCAGACGGTCCAATAGCTCGTCCCGCCCCGCCAGAATCAGCACGTCCCCCGGCCGAAGCCGGTCGCTCGTGTCGGGATTGAGCGTGATGTCTCTTCCCCGCTTTATCGCTACGACTGCAAGGCCGTACTTGTCTCTCGGACCGGTTAGATCGACCTCGTCAATGGTCTTGTCCGCGTACTCATCCGGCACGCGAATGCGGCTGAACCCGAAGTTCGGCGCCAATTCGAGATACTCCTGGACGTTGGGGTTGAACATGTTGTGCGCCAGCCGGGTGCCCATCTCGGTCTCGGCGTGAATTACCTTGTCCGCGCCGATGCGCTCCAGCGTATTGCCGTGCAGGTCGTCGTGAGCGCGGGCAATCACGTACGGTACGCCCATGTTCTTGAGGTTCACCGTCGACAGGACGCTCGCCACGATGTCGGAACCGATGGCTACTACGGCCACCTCATAGTCCGGAACCCCAAGCTCACGGAGGACCGTCTCGTTGGCGGCGTTGCCCGTAACCGGGAAGGTCACATGCCCCATCATGCTCTGTACCCGGTCTTCGTTCACGTCCATCGCGAGAACGTCGTGACCCAGGTTATACAGCGAGTTGGCTACGCTCGAACCGAACCTGCCTAGACCGATGACGACGACTTGCTGTTTCATTGTTCTCGTGGTCCCCGGTGAAGAGTGGCGTACCCTGCGATTCCGAAATCGAGAGACGCATGGAACGGATGAATTATACCGGATTGGCCGCCAATGAAACTATGTCGTGGCGGCGCCCTCGATTGGTCTTTGTCGCTAACCGATGGTCACCCGCTCGACCGCATAGCTATATCGTACCCGGTTCAGATTGCCGATCATGAGCAGCGCCGCGGTGAGAGTGAGCACGCGGCCGGCGAACATGACAAGTGTCATGACCAGTTTCCCCCAGACGGAAAGTTCAGACGAAAGACCCGTGCTCAGCCCGGCGGAGCTGACCGCCGAGACCATCTCGAACATCACGTCGATGAACGGTGACACATGGCCCCTTTCCAAAAGGGTGATGAGTATCACTGCCAAAAGGGTCAAACCGAGCATCAAGATGCACAATGTCATCGCGTGCTTTACCTGGACAAACGACAATTCCCGCTGGAACATGGACGTGCCGCGTCTTGCGCCGAGTGCGGCGAGAACGGCCACCAACAGCACGGTCAATGTGTTCACCTTGATCCCCCCGGCTGTCGATGCGGACGCGCCCCCCACGAGCATTAGCCCCATCATCAGCAGGCTCGTGTGCTGTTCGGTTTCCGCATGGTCAACGGTGGTGATCCCCGACGTTCTTCCGGCGATTGCCTCAAAGGCGGAGATGGACACCTTGTCTGCGAGGGCAAGATCTCCGATTGTGTCCGAGTTATCAAACTCGAACGCGAGGATTGCAGCCGTACCGAGCAGTGCTATGAGACCCGTCATGGCCAGCACGAACTTGGTATTGAGAGAAAGCTTCGCCGGTCGTCTCTTTCGCCCTATGTCCAGCAATACAATGCAGCCCACCGCCCCAAGCACGGCCAGCACTCCGAAAATTGCGAGCGTTCCCCAGTCGGCGCCCAGTGCTTCACCCTCTCCAACATCGAGAAGGCCGATGAACCCGGCGTTGTTGAACCCAAGAACAGTCGTCGTCAGCGCTCTGGGAACCGCGTCGGACATCGACTCGACGAAAGAGAACCTCACCAGGAGCGCGATGAAGCCGAGCAGCTGTATCCCGACAATGATGAGAGCGATTCGAAGGGCGAGGCGCTTTCCGTTTCCCAGAGATGGGGCGTCGCCGGTGTCCTCATCCAATGCCGATGCCATTCTCCGTCCCGCCCTGAGCAAGAGGAGACTGGCGGCCACCGTGAATCCCAGTCCTCCAAGGAAAGTGAGGACGAGAATCGTAACTTGGCCCGGCAAGGTCCAGAACGTGGTCACATCTTGGGTGGACAGTCCGGTGGTGGTAGTGGCCGAGGTCGCGGCGAAGATCGCGTCCATTATCGGGGCAAAGCCCCCGCCGCTGTGACTGAACGGAAGCAGCAGCACGGTGGCGCCGACGAGAGTTAACCCCAGCAAGGCAAGCGCCGGAATCAGCGGTCGGGGAACAAACCCGGTATCTCCACCGCGCGTCGTGAACGCCCTCGAAACGAACGCGTACCATGGTGCGCGCTGCCGGCGGCCAGTCTCCTCAAGCGTAGTCCATGAACTGCTCAGTGGAGTCCCTCGTTCGTTCGGTCGAGGCTGCGTACAACGTAGGATTCTAGGTATTCGTCCGCAGCTATGTCAATTGTAGCCGTCCCAACCGTTCCCATACAGAGACCTCGAATCCCCTTGAGCATTCTCTTCAATTCGTAATAGCTTTGGAGGCGTACTCCTCCCTTTCGTGATGGCGAGGATCATCTTCGCCATCAAACCAAAGAATCAAGGTGAGCGTGTTCCTCCAACCTATGATAGATTTACCGTTGCCGTAGAAAATACCGGGTCTCATGCTGTACAAGATCGACAAACGCTGGTCCGTTCGTTTCCTCCTGCTGGAAGGCCGGCTGATAGACAGAAAGTTCCGACGTCACTGGAGGAACTACCTCTTCCAGTGCGCGCTGTCCACACTGGCCCTCCTTCTGATTCTGCTGGTCGTCGACGTGGTGCTCCAAGCCGCCATCGTCGTCGCTATTGCGTCCAGCGCCTTCATTGTATTCGTGAGGCCCCACGGAGAGGCGTCGGCGCCACAGCGGGTCATTGGAGGGCACGTTGTCGCGGTAATCGTCGGCGCTGCGTTTTCCGCCCTGTATCTCATACCCGGATTCGGCGATCTGGCTGAGAGCTCAAACTTTGCTCGCAATTTCATGGCCGTTCTATCCGTGGGCATAAGTACCTTGATAATGGTCCTGACAAACACTGAGCATGCGCCCGCGGCAGGCACCGCGCTTGGTCTCGTTGTGGGAGGCTGGGAGCCTTCGGCGGCGCTATTCGTTATGATTGGAGCGGTTACGCTCGCCGTGGTACATTTCCTGCTGCGTTCACGATTGACCAACCTGTTTTAGCTGTCCCAATGCGGTACCGGACCCAGTAGCTCCTTGCAGGCCGAAATTCAAGATGCCATCCGTCGAATTCACGCCGGCCCCGCTCAAGCGGTGGCCGCAGTTACAGGCGGGGGCGCACAGGCGATAACCTGGCTCCTCACTGTTCCGGGCGCTTCGCGGACGGTGCTGGAAACGCTGGTGCCCTACTCGGAACAGTCCCTTGAGAGATTCCTCGGTGAGCGCCCTCGCGGGATCGCCTATAGCGAGACAGCCGAGACGATGGCTCGCCGGGCATACCGCCGCGCCGTCGAACTGGCTGACGCAAACGTTCCCGTCGTCGGCATCGGCTGCACTGCCGCCATCGCCACCGACCGGAGGAAGCGTGGGGCCCACCGTGCCCACGTCGCGCGTTGCACTGCGGACAGCACCGTCACCTACAGCCTTGAGTTCAAAAAAGGCCTGCGCGACAGGGAAGGCGAGGACACCCTGGCGAGTATGCTCATTGTACGGGCGCTCGCCGAAGCGTCCGGCATACCCGTGGACTTCGCGCTGCCACTGGACGCCGCCGAACACATTGATGTTCGAGGTTCCGGCGACCCCATAGACCTTCTCGTCGCGGGCGCCATCGACAGTGTGCTGGTCGGCGCGGATGGTACAATCACCGCTAACGGGAGACCCCGGGGCGCGGTGCTGTCCGGCTCCTTCGACCCGCTGCACGTCGGCCACCGGGACCTGGCGTCTGTCGCCTCTGAGACCCTTGAGATGCCCGTCACGTTGGAGATGTCCGTCGCGAATGTCGATAAGCCCACCCTCACTGCTCCCACTGTTCGCGAGAGAATAAACCAGTTTGCAGGAGCGTATGATGTCGTCCTCACCAAGGTCCCCACGTTCGCGGAAAAATCACGGGTGCTGCCGGGGTGCTGCTTCGTCATCGGCTACGATACGATGAAGAGGCTTGTAGCCCCGAAGTACTATGGCGGAAGCGAGCGAAACATGATGAGTGCCCTGGCGACAATAGCTGAATCGAACGGTCGCTTCCTCGTCGCCGGACGGTTGGAAGACGGAGTGTTCCGCACCCTCTCAGACGTTGAGGCGCCTTCACAGTTTCGCAGTATGTTCGAGTCGATTCCGGAAAGTAGCTTCCGGCAGGACATATCTTCGACGGACCTCAGGGGGAGTTGAGCATGGCATTCGACGACCTCAGGGACTTCATAGACTTCCTGGAACAGAAGGGCGACCTTCGTCGGATAACGGAGCCTGTAAGCCGCGACCTGGAGATCACCGAGATCACCGACCGGACGATCAAGTCCGGTGGTCCGGCGCTGCTCTTCGAAAACGTCGAGGGGTACCGGATGCCCTTGGTTATCAACCTGTTCGGGACCCATCAGCGCATGGCGTGGGCATTGGGCGTTGACGACGTGGAAGAAATCGCCGAGCGTGTCGAAAAGCTGCTCGGCATGGTGCAGGGACCCCCTGAAGGCATCGTCCCGAAGCTCAAGGCTCTCGGCGACCTTGCGGGCATCGCACGCTCGCGGCCCAAGATCGTCAAGAACGCCCCGTGCCAGGAGGTCGTCATAACCGGCGACGACATCGACCTTGATGCCTTCCCCATCTTGAAGTGCTGGCCGCTCGACGCCGGACGATTTATCACCCTCCCTCTCGTCGTCAGCCGCGACCCCGCAACGGGAAACCGGAACGTCGGCACGTACCGTATGCAGATATACGACAGGCGAACGACCGGAATGCACTGGCAGAGCCACAAGGACGGCGCGCACCACGCTCGCGAGGGCGTAGCGCAGAAGGAAGACCGTCTCGACGTTGCCGTTGCCCTCGGCGGCGATCCGGTGTCGATGTGGTCCGGTGCGATGCCCCTCCCTCCCGATATAGACGAATTCGTCGCCGCCGGCTTCATACGCGGCAAGCCGGTCGAATTGGTCAAGTGCAAGACGAACGCCCTCGAGGTCCCAGCCAACGCCGAGATCGTCCTCGAAGGACACGTGATTCCTGGCGAGATGCGGCCGGAAGGCCCTTTCGGAGACCACACCGGCTACTACTCGCTCGAAGACGACTACTCCGTCTTCCACGTCGAGGCGATCACTCACCGCAGAGACCCCATCTATCCGACCACCATGGTGGGCAGACCGCCCACCGAGGACTACTTCATGGGAAGGGCCAGCGAGCGCATTATGCTTCCCGCTTTGAAGCTCACCCTTCCCGAGGTCGTCGACTACAACATGCCCGCCGAGGGGATATTCACCAACTACGTCCTCGTGTCCATGAAGAAGGCATACCCCGGCCACGCGCGCAAGGTGATGTACGCCCTCTGGGGCATCGGGCAGATGATGCTCGTCAAGGCAATCGTCGTGTTCGACGAACACGTGAACGTGCACGACCTGTCGGAGGTGGCGTGGCGCATCGGCGCGAACGTCGACCCGCGTCGCGACATACTCTTCGTGGACGGCCCCGTCGACGACCTCGACCACGCCTCCACGACTCCGCGCTATGGCAGCAAGATCGGCATCGACGCCACCGCCAAGGGTCCCATGGAAGGATTGAGCCGTGAGTGGCCGCCTGAGATCGTGATGAGCGAGGACATCAAACGCCTGGTGGATGAGAAGTGGCCGAAGCTCGGCATATAACCTCGTCCGACCCGCTGCTCAAGCGCATCCCCCGGTTCCTTGACGCCGTCAGGTTCCAGGAGAGCATCTTCGCGCTCCCATTCGCCTACTCCGGCATGGTGCTGGCCGCGAATGGATTGCCGACGTGGCAGCAGTTCCTCTGGATAACCATTGCGATGGTGAGCGCGCGAACGCTCGGCATGTCCGCAAACCGCATCATCGACCGCTCCATAGACGCACAGAACCCCCGCACCGCCATGCGTCACCTCCCAGCCGGACTGCTCCGCCTATCCGACATGGTCGCTCTCACCCTCGTGTCCGCCGTCGTATTCTTCGTGGCGGCATCGCTTCTCAACACCCTTGCGCTGGCCCTCGCCCCGGTCGCCGCCGCCTACCTCATCTTCTATCCCTACACGAAGCGCTTTACGTGGGCCGCCAGCTTCTTCCTCGGCTGGGCGCTGGCAATAGCGCCGTCGGCCGCATGGATCGGCGTGCAGGGATCGCTTGACTGGGCGCCCGTTCTTCTCTCAACCTCCGTAGCTCTCTGGGCCACCGGATTCGACATCCTCTACCACGCGCAGGACAGGCAGTTCTACGCCGAACGCGGCCTCTACTCCGTCTCGCGGCGCTTTGGCATCCCGGCGGCCTTCCGGATTTCCCAGGCCCTCGACGTGCTGGCCGTCTTCTGCCTATTGGGAGTCGGCGTCCTTCTCGATCTCTCCTTCGCCTACTACGTCGGCTGCGCCGTTGCCGCCGTCGTCATAGCCTACAAATACCGCATGGTCTCCCCAAACGACCTCTCCCGCATGGGTGTTGCATTCATGCGGACCAACGCCTTCGTCTCCCTCAGCGTCCTCACCGGTACCCTCATCGACGTACTCCTCCTCTGAAAGAGTGTCCAAAAAACACTCCTTTCGCCCTGAGCACCGTTACGCCCCGCGCGGGGCCGTGCAGGGGTGTCGGTAACTGCTTTCAAACCCACCCTTTCTCCCTACTCTGTGATCTCTGTGTCCTCTGTGGTGAATCCCCCTCTTACTTGAAAGTCTGTCGAAGGGCAGGGGAGCGCCCCATCGACACCCGCCGTGATACCCTGAAAGACACATGAAAGCACAGACAAACAACCCCCCCGTCGTCGTAGGCATATCCGGCGCAAGCGGCGCCATACTCGCCCGCGCCACCATTGACCGCCTGCTCTCCGACGAACATCCCGTCATCGCAACCGCCACCGCCGCCGCGCGCATGGTCTGGAGGCAGGAGTCCGAGGAGTCGTTCGGCGAGGCCCTCGAACGCTGGGCCGATTGGGGTACCTTCACCTACTGCCCCGTCGGAGACCTCACCGCTCCCATCGCCAGCGGGACCTTCCCCACGGCGGGCATGGTCGTCACTCCGTGCAGCATGGCCACCGTCGCGGCCATATCGAGCGGAATGGCCGACAATCTCCTCCGTCGCTCAGCGGATGTCACCCTGAAGGAACGCCGTCCCCTCGTCGTCGTCCCCCGTGAGACGCCCCTGACCGAGACTCACCTGGAGAACATGGCAAGCCTTGCGAGGCGAGGCGTCGTCGTTCTCCCGCCGCATCCCCCGTTCTATCTCGGCGACGGCTCGGTCCAACACACGGTGGACTTCGTCGTCGAGAGGACGATGGTCGCGCTCGGCCTATCCGACAGAATGCCGGACCACATGACCTACAACGAGCCTGAACGCTACCCTTGAATCTGGGCCATCGACCCCCTACAATCCCACGCACTCAGCGGTTACGGCGCACAACAACCAGGGAGTACGGGACGCTCGATCACAGAGATGACCACGTTCGCCCTGGGCCTGTCGAAGGGCAGTTCTCCGAAGCAAGCTGGATTAGACATAGCCCCCATCCCAACGTAGCGAGACCCACAGATGATCCCATGCCATGAAGCCGTCCAATTCCTCAGCGACACGCGGGGAGACGCAATTGTCGTCAACACCATGACGCCCAGCCGGTACTGGAAGGACATCACCGACAACCCCGACTACGACCTTCCAATTGCGGGCGGAATGGGGAAGGCCTCCTCAATGGCTCTTGGCCTCGCCCTGTCCCGGCCCGACAAGAAGATATGGTGCATGGACGGCGACGGCAGCCTGCTCATGAACCTCGGCACGCTCGTGACCATCGCCGGACAGGCCCCGGCCAACCTCGTCCACTTCGTCTTCGACGACGAGGCCTACCAGACGACTGGCGGACAGCCCGTCCCCGGTGCGGGCGTCTACGACTTCAAGACAATCGCCCACGGAGCGGGCTACCCCCGCGCCTACACGTTCGACGACCTCGAACACTTCAAGACCGACCTCCCCACCGTCCTCAAAGACGACGGCCCCATAATGGTCGTCCTCAAGATATCCTACCCCGACGGCGGCCCCCCGTTCTCCATGGCCAACACCAAGGCCGCGGTCGCGCGACTGCGAGCCGCCCTGGCGAAAGACGCCTGATCGCCGAAACGTCTCAACGGTTGGTTGGAAGTGTTTCACGTCTTCCGTTCGAAGTACTGCATGCCTCAATAGGCGGCGTCACGCCACAACGCAGTATAATCGTTGATGGCCATTCCTCCGAAAGGATATTCCAACACACATGAATTGGCGCGAATTGCAGGACAAGGACATAACCCTGATCGGCGGCGCCGTATCGGGCGGACTCGATAGCTGCACGGCGACCCACTGGCTCACCGGCAAGGGCTTCGACGTGACTGCCGGCACCGTCGACCTCGGCCAGCCGGACGAGGAGAACATCGATGCCATCGCCGACCGGATGCGAGGCTGCGGCGCGGTCGACGCCTTCCTCGTCCCTGCGCACGAGGCCCTCGCCGATGCCGGCCTGAAGGTCATTCAGTCACAGGCCCGCTACGAGGGCGGCTACTGGAACACCACGGGCATCGCCCGCCCCGTCACGGTGGCCGCGCTCCTCCGGGAATTCAAGAATCGCGACATCCCCGTCCTCTTCCACGGAGCGACGGGACGCGGCAACGATCAGGTACGCTTCCAGATAGCCACGAATATGCTCCGTCCTGACATGGACGTCTACGCCCCCTGGCGCGATCCGGAGTTCGTTGAGGAGTTCCCCGGCAGACAGCAGATGCTCGACTACTGCGAGAAGCACGACCTGCCGATCAAGCCCGCCGCCGAGTCGCGCTACTCCACCGACGCCAACTTCCTCGGCCTGACCCACGAGGCCGGAGACCTTGAGGACGTGACCGTGTCGCCATTCTTCGTCGAGCCGGGCATGGGCGTCTGGGCATGGGATGCCCCCGACACCCCACAGTCCGTAACCGTCCGCTGGGAGGAAGGTGTGCCCCATTCAATCGACGGCGAGACCGGCAGCGTTGTGGACCTATTCCAGACGGCGAACGCCGTCGCGGGAGCGCACGGCCTCGGAATCGGCCTGCACACCGTTGAGAACCGCTTCGTTGGCATCAAGTCGCGCGGCATCTACGAGGCTCCCGGCATGGAGCTGCTCGGTCAGACCTACGACCTGCTGCTCCAGTTCGTCCTCGACCGACGCGCCCGCCAGCTCTTCGACCAGCTTTCGGCATTCATTTCCAACCAGATATACCAGGGCTACTGGCTCGACCTGGGAACGACCGCCGCACTCGCCGCGCTGGAACCGATCAACCGCTTGGTCACCGGCACGGTAACCGTCCGCCTCTACAAGGGGACCCTCTCCTTCGAGACCGCCGAGGACACGCCGGAGGCCATGCCGCACTCGCTCTACACCGACGACTCCTCCATGGAGGCGCTCGGCTCCTACGACCACGCCGACGCCGAGGGCTTCCTCAAAGTCCTCGAAGTATCCGCCCGAAACGTCGGCAACCGCCAGTATCCGCGTCTGGGCAGGTAGGCCCGCCATAGGTAATACCTTGCTTTGTAACTGTTCAGACTTCGTGAGATCCCTCGGCGCATACACAGCCACCGTCATACCCGCGAAAGCGGGTATCCACAGGGGTAAGGGGTGTTCGCCTCATCAACTCTGAACAGTTGCCGTGCTTTTGACACAGTACGAGCGCCCCACTATCGTAGAGTAAGCGAATTTGCGACAGACAAGCACCCACGCCGCAGCGACTCGTCGGATGTCGGCCGGCGGTAGCAGAACCCCGCAAGGTGGTGCACGGCTATGGCTATTGATGCGACTTTCGTAACCGTTGTCCTGATTCTCGCGATCCTGGCCGCGATTCCGGCAGGAGTCATTGTTGCGGTCTATGCGGCGAAACGCCTGAGTCCCATGACGTTCTCCCCCGTCGTTCCTTGGGCCTTAGTGGCCGTTTTGGTGCTGCTGATCGGGGCAGCGCTGCTCTTCCTCTTGCCTGGCTATATCACCTCCGAGTCTTACTCAGAACCCGCTCCTGTCACGGGAGACTTTCAGGCATCGCCGCTCCCGAGATCGCCCGGCATGGCCGACGATGAATCGTGTTGGTATGCCGAACCCGCGGTTGACTCGCGCAGCCTCGTCAACATCCCGCAGTGGAGGTACGCGCAGCGCGTCGAATGGTGCGGCGACGGATCCCAAATCGTCGACACGCCGTTCCAGACAAGGTCTTGGGACGCCCTCGCGCCATTCTGGGCGTTCGAGCGATACCACGATGTCTCCGAAGGAGAGTGGGGGCCGGAGCGGTACCTCGTCTTCAGTCAGGCAAAGTTCAGGTTCTGTGCGGTCCTGCAGGCCCTCTGCATACATGGTGACGACCCGTCTTTGGAGATGACGGTCTTCGGGAATGGGACGTTCAATGTCCAGCATCACGACGAATGGACGGCTGGGGAGGAGACGGTCGAAGTTGTGCGTACTTCCTTCTGGGAAGCCCTATTGATGGCGCTGGCCGGTGTGCTGACGGTCTCGCCGTTAGCGGTGGGGCTGATCGCAGGAGGGTTCATAGCCATGCGGTCGAAGCTGGACAACTTTCACTCCGCCGGCGTCGGTATGTTGGCTGGCGGCACAACCCTCGCGGGAATATTCGCAGCGCTCGCGCTGTTATTTGGTTAGACACGAAAAAGCCCCTCGACCGGCTGGCAGCGGTCAAGGGGCTACGCTAGAGGAAGATGTCTTGATGGTGTCTTCTATGAGGGCCTGATGGACGTAGGCTAGTTGCCTCCGCCTCCCTGACCGCCGCCTCGACCACCGCCGAAGGCGCGACCTGCGCCCAAGCCTGGAAGGTCTTCCAAACCCTCCGGCGTGACTGCGACCAACCTTGCTTCAATCGTTCCGTCCTCGCTCTCCACACCGGCCACCCTGACCTGCATTCCGGCTTCGAGGTCGGCAACGGTTCCTTGGCTTGTCTGTATGATGACGGTATCTTCGTTCATGGCAAGTGGCAGGGGACCCTGCTGGGTTTCGAGCGTGAAGCCGCTGTCGGTTATGCTCTCGATGGTGCCGGAGAGCGGACGCACTCCGCCAACTCCTTGACCGCCCTGAGCTGCGCCTAGCGCCCCTTGTCCGGCTTGTCCTGCGCCCCTGCCGCGTCCGAAGCCTGCCTGTCCCTCAGGGACTACGTTGATCACCCGCGCCAAAGTGCTGGTGTCAACGCGCTCGCTGACGACCGAAACCTGCGCTCCCTCCGTGAGTGCTGACGGTTCGAGTATCGACGTGATGCTGATGTTGGTGTTCTCTCCCAAGTTCGCCGTGACCGTCGCGAGCTCCGTCGTCACGGTGACACTGTCCTCTCCGACGCTCTCTATGGAACCGACCGCCTGGGCGCCGCCGCCCCCGCCGAAACCGCCGCCTCCCTGTCCGCCCCCGAACTGCGCCCGAAGCCGCTGGATCGCTTCCTGCCGCTCTTCCTCACTCAGCTCGCCGCTCCGCAGCCGGTCCCGGAGTTGCTGCAGCTCCTCCTGGCTCATCGGCTCGACCTCGGCAGCCTCGCCGCCGTCGTCGTCGGTATCTTCTACCTGCGTTTGGGCGGCCACGGCCTGTGCGGTGGGTTCCGGTTCCTGCGCCGGAGCGGCCTGTGACCTCGTCGGCGTAGGGAACTGCGACAAGTCCGCGACCTGCGCGGCTGCGGCGGCCCCTGTCCCACTCCCCTCGTCCGCCGACCCGCAGGCAACGGCCAATGAGAGAGCAATCGCGCCTGCCATGATAATCGCCAACCTATTCATGTGGTTCTCCCTTGCTCAATTGTCTCATCTGATGTTTCACATTGAGTGAAGCTGCGCTTCTACTCGTACCTCAGGGCATCTATCGGATGGAGCCTCGACGCCCGGACTGCGGGATAGATGCCGAAGAACAGCCCGATTCCTGCCGACACGATCAGCGCCAGTGCTGCAAACTCGTTGCTGAAGCTGGTGTTGAATGTCTGCGCTCCGAGGGTACGGCCGTCTATGGCATTGGTCATCCAAAAGCCCATCGCCGCGCCCAGGAGGCCGCCTCCTATGCTCAGCACAGTCGCCTCGGCAACAAACTGGAAGAGGATGTCACGACGCTTTGCTCCCATGGCCTTGCGGATGCCGATCTCCCTCGTCCGTTCAGTGACTGAAACGAGCATGATGTTCATGATCCCGATTCCGCCGACCAACAGCGAGATACCCGCGATGATGCCCAGAAACACGACCAACGTGTTCGTCGTCTCCTCCAGGGTCTCTATGGTGCTCTGCTGGCTGATGACGGTGAAGTCGTCTTCCTCGGTGATGCGGTGGCGCAGGCGAAGCACTCCGCTCGTCTCCTCGATGCTCTGGTCGATGTCCTCCACGTCCCCCACCTGGACGTTGATGAGGCTGACCGCGACCTCGCCGGTTGCGGTGCGCTCACTACTAAGCCGGTAGTAGGCCGTGGTGATCGGAATCAGGACCTGAGTATCGAACGTGCCGAATCCCCCGCCACCCTGGCTCTCCAGAAGGCCGATGACCCGGTACCGACGCGCGTTCACACGAACGTACTCGCCGACCGGATCGCGGTTCTGAAAGAGTTGCTCAGCGATGTTCGAGCCAAGCACGATCACCTCATCCCTGTTCTCTACGTGCGGGAACCTGATGAACATTCCGCTTGCCAGATCGAGGTTTCTTGCGGTCAGGTACTCCGGGGTGACGCCGACCACCTGTGCGTTGGTGTTGTCACGTCCCGCGACGAGTGTTGCGAATGTGCGTATCTCCGGCGCGGAGGCGATTACCGTGGGCGCGAACACGGGGTCAACCAGCGCGCTTGCGTCGTCAAGGGTGAGTTGACCTTCACCGTCCGGCTGAACGAACAGCAGGTTTGTGCCCAACCCCTGGATGATTCCCGTAATCTGCTCCGTCGTGCCGCGACCGATGGACATGAGCGTGATCACCGCCGTCACGCCTATGACGATGCCCAAGAGCGCGAGTCCGGCGCGGAGCTTGTTGGCTCCTAATGATGCAATTGCCGTCTTTATGGTCTGAATTAGTGACATTTGGGTAATTCTGTAGTGAGTGTTGTGTGAGTCCTATGAACTAGCTCAAGCCCGGTTCCGGCACGAGGAGCGGCTCCTGCCGCTTGTCGTCGAGCACCTTGCCATCGAGCATGGTCACGACTCTGGCCGCATGGTCCGCGATGTCATGCTCGTGCGTGACGATGACGACGGTGATTCCGGACTGCCGGTTCAGTTCCTGGATGATCCACATGATCTCCTGGCTCGACCTGGTATCAAGGTTCCCCGTCGGCTCGTCGGCGAGGAGTATCGCGGGGTCCTTTACCAGCGCCCTTGCGATGCCGACGCGCTGTTGCTGACCACCGGACAACTCGACCGGTTTGTGATGCACCCGGTCGGCAAGTCCCACTTGGGCAAGAGCCTCGATCGACCGTTCTCTGCGCCCTCGACCGTTGCCATATTGCAGAGGCAATTCGACGTTCGTCAGGGCCGACAGTCTTGGCAGCAGGTTGTACGTCTGGAAGACGAAGCCGACCTTGCGGTTCCGAATCCCCGCCAGCCGGTCGTCGCTGAGCCGGCCTACGTCCTCTCCGTCGAGGATGTACTTGCCCGACGTGGGCACGTCCAGGCAGCCGATGATGTTCATCATGGTCGATTTCCCCGAGCCCGACGGCCCCATGATCGCGGTCAACTCTCCGCGTCGGATGGTCAGGCTGACACCGGCCAGGGCGTTCACCTCGATCTCTCCCATGCGGTAGACCTTGGTGACGTCGTGCAGCTTGATTACGTTTTCTTGTTCTTCAGTCATCTTTTTACGCTGTGTCCAGATTGATGGTTCGGTAGGGGCAGGTTTGAAACCTGCCCATGTATAGCCCGACCGTTAGCGACCTCCGCCACCGCCGCCACCGCCGGGGCCGCGGCCCCCTCCGAATCCTCCGACCGCCCGGAAGGTCGCGCCGATTCCGCCAAATCCGGTCGTGCTGCTGCCGACGACCTCCATGCTGATCGTCTCGCCCTCGTTGAGGCCCTCCTCGACGACGACCCAGAAGTCGTCGCTGATGCCCAGAGTGACCTGTCGCTCAACGATGTCGTTGCCACTGACAACCCTGACCGTTGGGGCCTGCACGGAACCGTAAAGGGCCTGCAGGGGAACGAGCACGGAGTCGGTCTCCTCGCGGATGATGACCTGCGCCGTCGCGCTCAGTCCCTCGGGCAACTGACCGCTCTCGGATGAGTCCACCCGGATCGTGACGGGGTAGGTCACAATGCCCTGCTGCGACGTGCCGGTGCTGGCGATTGAGGATACCGTTCCCGGAAGAGGCTCAGCGCCCAGCGCCTCAAGGCTGACGAATGCCTGTGCGCCAATCTGCAGGAAGAGGACATCGATCTCGTCGACGGAGCCGCTCACCTCGACGATGGACGGGTCCGCGATTTCAATAGCCTCGGTATTGGCGTTGACCTGGCGTCCCTCCTCGATGTTCACGGCGATCACGACGCCGTCGAAGGGCGCCTGCAGCGTGGCCCTTTCAAGGTCGGCGATGGCTGTATCAAGAGTGGCCTGCGCCGCTACCAGGTCGGCCTCTCGGAGATTGATCTCCAACTGGTCTACGGTGTTGTACTCCACGAGCGTCGCTTCAGCGTCAGCGAGCGACTCGACGGCCACCCGCACTGCGGTCTGCCTGACCTGCACGTCGATGGGATCCGGGTCCTCCAGCAGGGCGGCGAGTGCATCATCGGCGTCGGCGAGCTTGGCTTGAGCAAGCTCGATCTCCCGGTCGGCAAGTTCCAGGTCCAACTCTGTTGCTTGCATCAACTCGGACAAGGCCGCCTCGGCGTCGAGCAACTTCGCCTCGGCCGTTTCGACTGCCCTCTTCGTGGACTCAAGCGTTAGCTCGTCCGGGCCGCTCGTGAGCTGGGACAGCGCTTCTAGGCTATCGCCCAACTTTGTCTCAGCCGCGATGATTGCCTGCTGCCTCGATTCGAGTTCGAGCGGATCGGGTTCCGCGCTCAGTTCGGTGAGGTCTTCCTTCAGTGATGCAAGGGTGGCTTCGGCAAGCCCTACTGCCTCGACCCTGCTCTCGATCTCCGACTCGGACGACACGGCCTCTGTGAGGTAGTCGCTCAGGGCTTGCCGTCGTTCCTCCAAGGTATCCTCAAGATTCGCAACGGAGGACATCGCCTTTCTGATCTTTTCGGCCTCCTCGGCCTGCACCGTTTCGAGATTTGCCGTCTGTTCGACGACGGCATCATAGGCTTCGTCGAACTCCCTGCTTACACATGCCCGGTGGCGTCCCGCCTCGAGGCTCCCGCAATCGACGAGCACCTCTCCGGGGTACAGGACCGCCCAGGAATACACCACCACCTCGTTCCAGGCAGTGGCGGGGTCGTCCCGAAGGACGCCCACCTCAAATTGCGAACGCATCTGCTGGATGTGTGGACCATTGAAGATACTCTCCAGGTCGGCCCCATGCGACGCGAGTATCGCATCGGGGGACTCCCCGAACAGCGGGGCTGGGTTCAGGCCAAGCCACTTCTCAAACAGGGCGTTATAGTCGCCCTGGGCAGTATCAAGCTCGTCCATAGCCTCTCGAATCCTGTCATCGGCGTTGCTCTCCACCGTCTGTAGATCGAACAGGGCCCCGGCGAGATTGCTCTCGGCCGAGTCGATGTTGCTCTGGAATCCTGCGATATCTTCGGCGGTATCCGGAGAGGTAGCGTCGTCAAGCGCCTCCTGCGCTTTTTCCAGATCGAGCTGCGCGTCGGCCACTGCCGCCTGAGCCTTGGCGAGGTCTACGGCGGTTACGCTTGAGAGTTCCTCAAGTGAGTCTTTGGCTGCCTCAAGGTTGAGTCTTGCCTGAGTCACGTCGGCCTCAGCCTCTTCGATGTCTCCCTGCGTCGGGCTGATGAGTGCGTCCAGTTCTTCCTGTGCGTCCTGGAGATCGACGCGGGCGGCGGTAGCGTCCGATTGGGCCTTCACGACCTCCTGGAACGTCGGTGTGACCAGGGTGACCTTGTTCTCCATGGCGGCATCGAGGTCGGCGCGAGCGTTCAAGACGTTGATTCGGGCCTGCGCCAGGAGGTCGGGTGAGACCACGCCAAGTTCGCTCAGTTCTTCCTCCGCCGTTTGGAGGTCAAGACGGGCGTTCGCAACATCCGCCTCGGCCTTTGCGATCTGCGAAGCCGTGTAGGGATTCCTTGCCTCGTCGAGCGTGTCCTCAGCATTTCGGACGTTGATTCGAGCCTGTGCGATTGCCTGCTCCAGGGTCGCGACCGTCTCGGCGTCCAGAACGGCCAGCGCCTGGCCGGCGGATACCCTGTCCCCCTCCGAAACGGCGATGTCCGAGACGAAACCCTGCTGTCCGAAGGTCACCGTCTCGCGGCTGGTGTACGTCAGGGTCCCGGTCACGCTGATGTCGTTGACGAGGTCGCCGCGAGTTACCGGGACCAGCTGCGTCTGTGCCGCTTCCTCCTCGGCGCTCGAATCGGACAGCGCGGTGAATCCGTAGTAGCCCCCTGCTCCCGCCGCCACCACGATCACAACGACGGCCCACAGCCTCCACGACTTCATGCGTTCCAAGATATTTCTGAGTGCGTTCATGCCTGATCCTCTAACGATGTAACTGACTTCTGCGAGATACCACTATAGCGACAATGTTTGAAGACATTATGAAGGAGACTGGGGGATGTCCACGCACGCCGCTTGCCATGGGTTGGCTATTCCGGTTCTGTTCTTCACTGATAGGTTGGGTACGGTGGGTAAGGTTAGCCCGTGTCTGGATGACCTGACGGAGAATTAGCACCCGTTCGATCCAACATTCCAGGTAGGTAACCTTGCCTTACCGCAGGAGAAGGTCGGACGCTTCAGTCCTGCTGGATGAATTCGATCCAGTTGCCTTCGGGGTCTTGCATGTAGCAGGCCCATCTTCCGGGCGCTATGTTTGCGGGCGGGTTCATCTCGATCGCCCCGTTCGCCATCACTCGGTCGAAGGCCGCGTGGATGTCGTCGACGATGAAAGCCACGTGACAGCCGCCGATGATCGCTCTCTCCTCCGAGGCGCGTTCCGCCGGGGAAGGACTGACGTACTGGATCAGCTCCAGGAAGTGCTCCTCACCCTCGGACGCCATCTTGGCGATCCTCAAATGGGAGTTCTCGTAGCCGACCACCTGGGATATCGTCCCTCCTGTGCGCTCAAGCTTGTCCTGAACAGTGAGCCCCACGATCTCCTCGTAGAACTTGACGGCAGCTTCAAGGTCTCGTACGACAAACCCCGCATGGTTGATTCCTCTAATCACGACAACGTGCTCCTAACTTATTGGTCGATCTTTTGAATCTGTGTGCGTCGTTCGACTGCGACTCATGGATCGGGGCATGACTACTCACGCGCACCGCTGCCGTCGCCGGTAGGAATGGTGAAACGGAACGACGTTCCTCCACCCGAACGGTTCTCGGCCTCGATTCGACCGCCATGGGCCTCGACGAGGTTCTTCGCTATGGCCAGCCCCAGGCCCGCTCCGCCGGTCGAGCGAGCGCGCGACGGATCGGCGCGTCGGAATCGGTCGAATATCGTCCCAATCAGATCGCTGGGAATGCCATCGCCCGTGTCCTCGACGGCTACCATGACCTCGTCGGTTGACGGCATCATCGAGGCCCTCACCGTGACGACACCCCCGGATGGAGTGTGCCTGATGGCGTTTTCGAGAAGATTGTCGACCACCTGGCGTATTCGGGCCGTGTCCATTCGGACGGGCGGTAATCCATCAACGATCTCGGTGGTCAGACCTACGTCTCTTGCACGGGCCTTCGCCATGAACCCCCGTACGGACCTGTCGATCACATCGCCGACCGAAGCCTTCTCGAAGTTGAGGCGCAGCGTCCCGGCGTCAAGGAGGGACAGGAGCTTGACGTCCTCGACGAGATGGTTGAGCTGCAACACCTGCTGGTGAATGCTCTCAAGGGTCTCGTCGCTTGGATTGATAAGCCCGTCCTTCATCGCCTCGACGTAGCCCTGGATGTTTGAGAGTGGAGTCCTGAGCTCGTGGGCAACGTCCGCCATGAGGTTAAGTCGCTGTCGCTCCGCTCGCTGGATGTCGTCCGCCATGGAGTTGAACGTATCGCCAAGCTCCCCGATCTCATGGGGACCGAGCTTCGGCACCCGGTGGGAATACTGGCCCCTACCGAAGGTCCTCGCCGCACCGCGAAGCACCCCTACTGAGACGAGCGCTCGGCGTGAAAGCAGGGAGACTAATACTATGCCTACTATTCCCGCCGCGATGCCGGTCCACAGCAGAGAGGCGTCGACGGTTGCCAGCAGCCGAGACACGGGCGGCTCCGGGACACTGCCGGGAATGTCCGCCGGCCCCATCGCTATTGACGCGACATCTTTCTTGTCGTCGTCCTTCAAATTGTAGATGTGCTTGCGGAACCTGTTGCCGTCACCGGCTATTCTGCGAGCGCCGGGTCCCAGGGGCGCTTTCTGGTTCCTGTCGAACGCCGGTACGGGACGTTTGTCTTCCGTTGGAAATGCTGCCTTCTGGCCGCTCACTAAAGCTACCGGCATACCGTTGGCGTCCGTAAGCTCGATGTTCCAGTTGTAGAGCCATTTTGCCTGTTCGAGGGCCGGCCCGAGGCCGGACAGATCTTTGTTGTTCTCATAGTATTGATTCACCACCGCCTGGATGCGCTCCGCGCGCGCTCTCTCGACTTCCTGCTGGAACCGTTCGAGTTCTCGTTCTGTGGCGTAGCGAACGTACAGGCTCACGCCGAGCAGGGAGACGACCAGTACGAGGGTGAACCCCACGATCAGTCGGAAGTGAAGACTGGTAAGCCAGCTGCTAAGTCTTTGCATCGCCGAACCTGTACCCGACCTCGTAGACGGTGTGTATATATCGCGGTTCGCCGCCGGCTTCGAGCTTGCGCCTCAGATGAGACACGTGGGCGTCGACCGTCCGGTCGAAACCGTCGAAATCATAGCCAAAGGCCCTGTCAATAATCTGATCGCGGGTGAACGTCCTGCCGGGATCGCTCACGAACATGACGAGGAGCCGGAACTCGGTGGGAGTGAGGGAAAGCTCCCGGTCGCCGATTGAGGCCATGCGCTGGTCCTGGTCGACGGTGATGTCGCGGTACTGGACCACGGCCCCTTTGTCACTACCGGCCTGCCGGGCGGTGCGTCGCAGAACTGCTCTCACCCGCGCGCACAGTTCCCTCGGGCTGTACGGCTTGGTGATGTAGTCGTCCGCGCCCAGATCGAGGCCCGCCAGCCGGTCCTCTTCGCTGTATCTGGCCGTCAGCATGACTATGGGAACATCCGACTCTTCCCGGAGCACTCGGCAGACCTCGGCGCCATCGAGCTTGGGGAGCATGAGGTCGAGAACCAGTAGGTCGGGATCGTTCTCGCGTGCGAGTCGGAGCCCCTCCATACCGTCGTTGGCGACCAGCACGTCATGGCCGTCATGCGCCAGGTACGTTCGAGCTATCTCGACGACGCCGGGGTCGTCTTCCACAAGCAAGACCGTCGTTCCCAATCCAATGTCCTCCGTGAGATTTGAAACCTGAAAACGTGGAGGCCGCAAAATGGTTTGCTGCCGCCTGCCGCCTCCACGTTTTTCAATGGGTGCCCGAAGGGAGGTGCGTTGTCGCGCTGGACACCCGCTCACAATGTCCGCACTTCGCTCTTTCTAAGCCGATGAACCTTCTACGACGGGGGCGGCGTCCGTGTTCTTATTCCCCTTGTACATGTGCCAACCGCCTCCCGACTTGCCGTGGAATCCGCCCCGTCCACGGAACTTTCCGTGCCCGAATTTTCCACGGCCGCCGTAGCCGGACCAAACTCCGTCAGGCTTCTCGTCGTACCATGAGGTAAGCGAGTCGGCCTCTTCCTGCGTCATCTTTTCGGCCTCGACCGCCTTCTCAACGGCAGCCTTGAAGTTCTCGTCCATCGCTTCCGCTTTGGCGTCGAACCGTTCTAGGGCGGCATCCGCCTGCTCCTGCGTCATCTTCTCGGCTTCGACCGCCTCGTCTAGCTTGGCTTCGAGCTGCTCACGCGCGTTGGGGTTGTAGCTGAAGCGGAACCATTCCCCCACGCCATCCGGCCGGTCGTCCAGCCAGTCGCTGTAAGCGTCGGCCTGCTCCTGCGTGATCTTTTCCGCTTCGACCGCCTTCTCAAGCTGCGAGTCGGTGCGTTCGTCCTGCATCTCCGATCTGGCCTGATTCAGGGCGCTTTCAACGGTATCGCTGTCCAGGCCGAGAATCTCGGCCACCCTGTCAGCGAAGCTCTTCTTCTCTCCGTCTTCGTCGGCACTCTGCGCCAGCACCGTGCCGCCTGCCACGCCCAGAACCACCAAGACGGCGGCTGCCAGGCCAACTGCAAGTTTCTTCATACGATCACCTCCGATGAGTATTCATCTCACCTCTGCGTGATATCACTATACCCCCCATGTTTGAAGATATTATGAAGGATTTGAAGAGCCCGAAGTCGGCACACCAAGATTCCGGCATGCAGGACATCATTAGGCCTCTCCCCACACGAGGGAGAGGCCTTTGCTTTTCATCCTATCGAGACGCTAGGGGCGACGGGAAACGGCCTACATGTAGTTCAGCGTCGGGACGCGGAATGGAGGCGTCATGTCTGTCTCGTCCATCACGTAGGCTTCCTTCTTGTAGATCTGGATGCGGTAGTGCTCGTAGTCCGGGACGTACATGTGCCCGTGTTCATCAACGCGGACTGAGCGGGGACGAGCAAAGTACTTCTCCGGCTCGTAGGGGGCCGTCTCTCGCATCCGGCGCAGCTTGGCAGGACGGGTGAGCATCCTCTCCAGGTTGGCCCGCGACATGGTCGCGTCGCCGACGAACTTCTGCACGAAATGGCCGTCCGCCGCGAAGAGCTGCACCCGGTTGTTGCCCCAATCGCAAACGTAGATGTCTCCGTGGGCGTCTACCGCAACTCCGGCCGGGCGATGGAGTTCGCCGTCCTCGTGGCCCGGCGTGCCCAGCATGCGGATGAACTCGCCGTCGGGCGAGAACTGCTGGATGCGGTCGTTCCTCCAGTCGGCAACGTAGAGCGATCCCTCTTCGTCGATGGTAATGCCCCATGGCGCGTTGAACTGTCCGGGCCCATCGCCGAACTCGCCGAATTGCGAGATGAATCGCCCGTCCTTCGTGTATTTCTGGACGCGGTGGTTCATCGAGTCCACCACGTAGAGGAGGTCCTCTCTGTCGATGGCCAGTCCCGAAGGTCGGTCGAACTGCCCTTCGCCTGAGCCGTGCTCGCCCCACTTGCCGAGGTACTCGCCGTCGGTCGTGAAGCCCGAAATTCGGTGTGTGGCGCTGTCGGAGACGTAGAGCTCCCGCTGTTCGACATCAAGCTGGATCGCCATCGGCCACATGAAGCAGGCGTCGGCGACGCTCTCCTCGTAGGACTTCCAGCCGAAGCTGCCCAGGTTGTCGTCGTCGATGTTCGTCACGAGGATGGGACCCGACTTGCCCTTCGTGTACATGCTGCCCTTGCCGATGACGTACAGCCGGCCGTCGCGCGCGGGCGCAACGTCGGTGGGGAAGTGCATCCGCATGAACTCGCCGATCGTCTTGAGGTATGGGAACCCGGCTCGCAGAAGTCCGTATGGTCGCATGTGCGCCCTCCTTGCTGACTGTCCTCGTCGTAGTGACGGGTGGCTCTGGTTCAGGCCGGTTTCACTCCGACCCGACGCGTTAATCCGATTGATTGTTTACCGCTGCGCTTGAGCCTCGAATGAACACGGTTACTATAGCTACTAAGTGAATTCCGCCCAATGCGACTCCCGCCCAGTCATGGCCGGTGCTTACAAGGTAGATACTGCCGCCAATTCCCAGGACTGCGATGAAGAACGCTGCGAACAATCCGAAATAACTCCTTCGAGAATCTCCGCCGATGGATATCTTTTCGCTTTGTATGCGATGGGCAACTTGCATTTCGTGAGCAGTAAGGATCCTATCCGCCGAACCCGGAAGTATGGCTTCGTATTCCCGTAGAGCTATCGGTGGAGGAAGTGGTCCGCTCCAAGCGGACGCGGCAATTGCCGGTGCCGGACTACTGTCTTCAGTCTGCTGAGGGACGATTTGTTCGTTCGACATTGAGGGCGTCCAGCTTGTCAAGCACTGCTATACCGTGTTCGTTTTCAAAGTCGATCATGACTTTTCGCATATCGTCGCCGATCGTCTTCCAATCCCCATGGATGGCGGCGGCGTTCGCATCAGTCGATGAATCAGGACATCTGCGTATGGGCATAGTTCCGAATAGATCGAACGCTCTGGCCATGCCTTCAAGGAAGGAAGGTCTCACCTGATAGAGGATATCGCTGTAAGTCCGACCACCGTTCTCAATCATTCGTCCTCACCCCTATACAGCGTTGCCGTTTATTGTCAGCCAAGCCGCCATCATTCTTCCTCACATTGTACCGCAATGCCGCGCCTTCGCTTTCGCCGACGGCGTATGGGCGGGCAAAGCCAAGACGCCCTAATTCAGTTGGTACTCACGTGTTGATACGATCAGTTGGAGCATTCTCAGTACTCTGAATTCGTTGATCTCGCGCTTGGATTCATCGCTGAGGTCGAGGTCCTGTCCCTGTTCTGCGTAGTTCAGAAGTCCGAGGATGCTCTCCTTGCTGAGAGGGGCAGGACGAATCATCTGAACGCACTCCCCGACGAATTCGGCCGGAGAGAGGGGGTGGCCGATCTCCTTAAGCCGGTCGATGATGAGACGAATGCCGGGCTTGTCGGAATCACTGAGCTCATCAACTGCGAAGTTGACTCGTTCATTCAGCGTTCCCCCGTCGATCCAGCCCGCGCCGAATGGCCAGCCCTCTACCGTCAGCGGGTTCATCAGCGATTGCCCCATCGAACCGCTCGCCCCCGTGACACGCGACATGCCGATTTCAATCTTCTGGTATTCACCCGTCAGCTTGACAACGGCAGTGACCAGTTCCGTGGGCGTCTTTACGCGCATGTAGCGGGCCTCTTTGAAGAAGTCCGAATTGAACAGGACGCGGAGCATGGTCCGCATATCGCCTTCCGAAGACAGAAAGGCCTCTGACAGGGCATTTATGGCCTCTGGGTCCTTCGGCGGCGTCTCGTTCCAGTTCGAGACTGGAGGCTCGTCGGCCACGAAGTAGTTGTACATGTGTCGCGAAATGAACCGCGCGGTGGCCGGCTGCTTGACGATGATATCCACGATGTCGTAGCCGTCCCAGTCGCCGGTCTCGCCCAGGAATTCCTTGTCCGAGTGGTCGTGTTCTTCTTCCAGGAACGCAAACTTGGAATGATAGCCGCCGTACTTGCTCCCCGCCCCGGGGATCGGTGTCTGGAGCGTCCAGCCCGTGAAGGCGTAGGCGGCTGCTTTGACATCCTCCTCAGTGTAGTTGCCGACTCCCATGGAGAAGAGTTCGAGGAGCTCGCGTCCGTAGTTCTCGTTCGGCTCATCTTTGAGGTTCTCGTTGTTGTCGAGCCAGAAGATCATCGCCGGGTCCTTGGAGAGCTCAACCAGCAGCGTCCGCAGGTCCGTCATCCCCAGCTGACGGAACATGTTGATCTGCGCCTGCGCCGAGGGGTTGTGTGCGGACTTGGACTGTCCCGTGGCGAAGATGTGGTGCCAGAAGAGCGTCATCTTCTCTTCGAGCTGGCGGCGAGAGTTGAACATTCGCGACCACCAGATGGGGCCGTATCCGGCGTTGCCGGTGCTGTAGAAGCGCTCGATCATGTCGATCTCCACGTCGGGAAACCGTTCGGGATGGAGCAGGTCTTCCACGACGTCCTCGTAGGGACGGGAAGCGAGCACTTCCAGTTCGTCAAGGCGCGCGCCGAATCCGGCGCGGCGCATCAGGTGAGCATACACATCGAGGTCGACGGTCGCGGTTGCCATAACAGATCCCTCCTGAGTGACATTCGCGTCGTTCCCGTATTCTACCAGTCTTGGAGCATTGTACAAGATTGACGGCTGCGATTTTCGCCTATGGCAGAGAATTTCCTACTCCATCTTGGCAGAGGGGCGGGGAATTCGTCGGAGTCGTTTCAATACGTTGCCTTGCCGCTTGTTCCGAACCGCCAGCCGCGCTGTCCGCCGAAGTTCCGGTCGTAGCCGCGGGAATGGAAATCGTCGTCGGGGACGCCCACCAGCTTCCCATCCTGCAGGTATGCGAGGTCGCTGCCGTAGAGGTTCTCTATGAGGAGGTCGGTAAGCCGTTCCCTAACTTCGGCCAGCGAAGGGTCGTCCGCGAGGTCGTGAAGCTCATCGGGGTCGGAATCGAGATCGAACAACTGGAAGTGGTTGCCGAGGGGGTAGTAGATGAGCTTGTAACGCTCGTCGCGAATCATCCGGGAGGCGGTCTCGTTTTCCCAGTGCTCGCCGTAGATGTAGTCCCGCTTGCGGTCGCCTACCATCGACAGCCCCTCGACCGTGTCCGGGATGGGGACGCCGCAGATGTCCGCGAGGGTAGGGAAGATGTCCGCCTGCACGACCAGCCGGTCGTCGCGGAGGTTCTTTCCGATATCGGGGCGGTTTGCGGGGGGCATGAGCACCATGGGAATCTTGGCCGACTCCTCGTAGAAGAGGTCCTTCGCCCATTGTCCGTGATTGCCCAGCATCTCGCCGTGATCGGAGGAGAACATGACCACCGTGTTGTCAAGGAGGCCCTCTTCTCTCAACAGGCCGATCACCAGGCGGATTTGCTGGTCGAGGTGGCTACACATGGCGTAGAACCCCTGGCGCGCAAGTCGGACGGCGTCGTCCGAGTATGGGTTGCGTCCCGACCATCTGCGCGCCTTTATGCCGCTGGGCAGCCCGTCCCATTCCTTCGCCCACTCGCCCACGAACGGCATGTCGATCTCACTGTCGCGGTAGATGGTCAGGAACTGTTCAGGCGGGACGATCGGCGGGTGGGGCTCGCTGAACGACATGTACCAGAACCCCGGCTTTTGGGGGTCTCGACGGGCGATGTACCGCGACATCTGGCGGACGGTCCAGTTGGTCTGGTGGAGATGTTCCGGAAGGTGCCAAGGACGGACGATGTAATCGTTGTGACCCATCGCGTGTGTGGCCTCCTGCCCGGAGTAGCCCTGCTCCTGAAGGTAGAGTTCATAGTCGTCCTTCAACAGGCCTAGATGATGACGACCCTCTTCGTTAATCAGCACGTCGTCGAACCCGATGCGGTCGTGCTGCGGATAGACGTGCAGCTTTCCGACTCCGAAGGCCTGGTAGCCGTTGTCGCGAAAGGTCTGGGCCATCGTGGGCAGGTCCGGCATCGGGAGGTACTCGTTGAAGACGCGGTCGCCGTGCGTCCTGGCCGAGACGCCGGTCATGATCTCTCGTCGCGCCGGTATGCACGAAGGCGTGGCCGTGTAGGCGTTCGTGTAGGCCACGCCGTTCCCGATGAGTTGGTCAAGCGTCGGCGTCTGAACGGTAGGGTGTCCCAGCGCGCCGATGAGCCGCCCGAACCAGTGATCGGCGGTTATCAGCAGTACGTTTGGCCTGTCGGGCACGTGTGCCTCCCTACGTTTTTGTCCTTCTCAATGGGAGAAGGAGGTCTAGCTATAGGCGCGATGGCATGTTTGAGGCGGGTCCAGCATTTCCGAATCGGTATCCTCGCTGGTTGCCGAAGGAGCGACTGTGGGCGGGGTGCGTCAACCCCGGATCCGGCTCCTCCGTTCCCACCAGTCTGCCTCCATCCACCCATTCCATGTCGCCGCCGTACATGTTCTCGATGAGCAGTTCGGTCAATCGAGACTTGACGCTTGCGTGCCCGGGGTCGTCGGAGAGGTCGCGAGTCTCTCGCGGGTCGTCGTGGAGATCGAATAGCTGCGTGACGTTCCCCTCGGGGTAGTAGATCAGCTTGTAGCGCGTGTCGCGGACCATCCGCGTGGGACGGTCATCCTCTCCATGCCCGCCAAAGATGTACTCCCGCTTCTGGTCGGCGACGAGAGACAGGCCCTCGACCGTATCGGGTATGGGCACGCCGCAGATGTCGGCCAGCGTCGGAAACACGTCCGCCTGCACCGCCAGACGGTCGTCGTGGACGTTCCGCCCGAGGTCGTCCCTGTCCGCCGGCGGCATGAGGACCATGGGAATCTTGGCGGAGTTCTCGTACATGACACTCTTGGCGAACAGCCCGTGGTTGCCAAGCATGTCACCGTGGTCCGACGTGAAGCCGATAACGGTGTTGTCCAGCAGGTTCTCCTCGCGCAGCAGTCCGATGACCAGCCTGATCTGGTGGTCGATGTGCGTCGCCAGCGCGTAGAATCCCTGCCTCGCCCGCTTCAGTGCGTCGGGCGAGTAGGTGTCACGACTGACGGGCCTCGCTCTCAGGGCGTAGGGCCAGGCGGTCGGGTCCTCCGACCAGTCGCCGTAGAACGGCTCATCGATCTCGATGTCCCTGTACATATCCAGATACGCCGACAATGGTGCGAGAGGAGGGTGCGGCGGACTGAACGACATGTACCAGAAACCCGGCTTCCTCGGATCGCGCCGCGCGATGAACTTCGACATCTCGCGGACGGTCCAGTTCGTCTGGTGGAGGTACTCCGGCAAGTGCCAGGGGCTGACCATGTACTCGTTGTTCGCGGCTCCGTGCCCGTACTCCTGCCCTGCGTAGCCCTCGTCCTGGAGGAAGAGTTCGTAGTCATCCTTCCCCATCCCGAACTGGTGACGCCCCTCTTCAAGCAGAAGCACGTCGTCGAAGCCGATCCGGTCGCGCTGCGGGTAGACGTGGAGCTTGCCGACCCCGTATGCCTGGTAGCCGTTGTCCCGGAAGGTCTGGGCCATAGTCGGCAGGTCGGGCATCGGCAGCGTCTCGTTGAAGACGCGGTCGCCGTGGGTACGCGCGTGGGCGCCGGTCATCAGCTCTCGACGGGCGGGGATGCACGTCGGTGTGGGCGCGTAGGCGTTCGTGTAAGCGATGCCGTTCCCGATGATGTGATCGAGGGTCGGCGTCAGAACCGTTGGGTGTCCAAGCGCTCCAATGAGATCGCCGAACCAGTGGTCTGTGCAGATCAGGAGGACATTGGAACGTGTCACGTCGGCACCCTCACGGCGGAGTCACGAGTCTGATTGTGCTTCCGGGGTGTCGGCTTCCTCAACGGCCTCTTCGAGCGACACGGTCTGCGGATCGTCGCTCCAAATTCCGTAGAAGTACTTGAACACCTGGCGGGCGACGCTGGCGACCGGGACTGCGGCCACGACTCCGATCACCCCAAACGTCTCGCTGCCGACAATCAAGAGGGCCATGATTACGATGGGGTGCATCTGCACCGCGTTGCCCTGAATTCGCGGGACGAGAAGCGAGTTTTCGAGGAGCTGCGACACGAGGTAGAGCGCCAGGACCCACGCGATCTTCTCCGGGGCCGTGGCGAGAGTGACGATGATGCCCGGCACCGCGCCAATGATCGGGCCAACGACGGGGATCGCCTCCGTGATTCCGGCTACCAGCCCCAGAAGGATGGCGAAGTCGATATCAAGGAGCAAGAGTCCGATGAACACGATCACGCCCACGAACAGCATCAGGAGCAACTGAGCGCGGATGTATGCTCCCAGCGACTCGTTCACGATACGGACGACTTCGCGGGCGTGTACCCTGGCGTTCTTCGGGAAGACGCTCAGCGACGCGGAGACGAGTCGCTCGCCGTCCTTAAGCAGGTAGAAGAGCAGCACGGGGACTATGGCTAGGCCAATGATGAAGCTGAAGGTGTTGGCGACCGCCTGCAGGGTCTTCCCGAGGGCGGTCTGGGCGACGGAGAGAAGCGTGTCTCCGAGGCCGGCGACGATCTCTTCGGCCTTGTCCCGCACGTCTTGGGGAATGTCATCGGCGAATCTCTCGACCAGCTCTTCAACCGCCGCTCTCGCCTCGGTGTAGATCGTCGGGAGGTCTTCAATCAAGGAAGTGGACTGTCGCACTGCCGGCGGGATGATGAGGGCGAGCAGCCCGATGAGGATGGCCAAGGCGGTGATGTAGATCACGGAGATGGCAGCGACTCTGGCCGCGTCGGGGTGCCTGTTTCGCCACGGCATAAGCCGCTCCAGACCCTTCACCGCGGGGAACAGGACATAAGCGAGGACGCCGCCGATGATGAAGGGGAACAGGGCGCCACGGGCGATGTAGAAGAGCAGGAAGACAACGACGACGCTAGCGACGACGAGGACCAGGCGCTTGCGATGGTTAGGCGAAAGCTCCATAAAGCCCCGCCATGGAGCGAATCCTTGATTCAACGTCCTGCCTCCGAATCGACCGCGTGGTCGCGCAACTATACCACATACGGCATACGCAGTTTCCCTCGGACCGACATGGATGAGTGGGGCGAATCTGCTATCCTTTGGGGCGCTATGGAGAACCACGACCGACCTGCGCCGCCGGACTACGGCATCATGTTCAATCATGACGGCACGTTTCACGGCAAGTCGGAGTACCCGCAGCGCGTCGATGAACTGCTCGACAAGGTGTATGGGCCGCTGCGGGACACGCAGGTCGGCGCTCTCATGTGGTGCGTCGGCGCGGAGCAGGCGCGATGGCCCTCCGACAACCTTGAGTCCGTTGTCGGTACCCGGGACCACCCTTATGGTTCAGTCAAGGAGTTCCGCAGGGCCGAGAGTGTTCGCGCGATGTTCGACCGCGGGGAAGACCTGTATGGGGACATTGTCCGGCGGGGGCACGATCTCGGCATGGACGTGTACGTCTCCATGCGCATGAACGACAATCACTTCTGGTCGGATTCGGCTCGAATGGCATATCCGCTCGCGCCAGAGGAGATGGCCACCACCGTTCGACCGGAGCTTACCCAGTTCCGCAAGGACCACCCTGAGTGGGTGCTCGGCATCGGCAACGCGCCGCGCTGGGCGGTAACGTCGTGGAACATGGCTATCGCCGAGGTGCGGGAGTATGCGCTGCTCCGCATCCGCGAGGCCTGTATGCTCGCCGACTGGGATGGCGTGGAGGTCGACTGGCAGCGACACGCCTACCACCTGCCCACGTTCGACGCCTATCGGCTGCGGTATGCGCTGACCGACCTCATGCGTGCCATACGCCGACTCACAGACGACATCGCCCGGAAGCGCGGTCGCCCCTTCTTTATACTCACGCGCGTAGGCGCTTCTGAGGAGACCAATCGCCGAATCGGCTACGACGTGGAGACGTGGATTGCCGAAGGGCTGTGCGACATCGTGGCGACCAATGCCAACTCCGGCAACGATCCCGGCGTGGAGGTCGAGCGATACGCCGAGATGATGGAGAGGACGAACGTCAAGCTCTATCCCGGATTCGACAGCCACGGTGAGTTTGGCAGAGGCCATCTGGTCGAGCAGACCCGGTGGCGTGAGGCGTGGCTGCGGGGTCTGGCGAAGTCCTACTACGACCGGGGAGCGTCCGGCATCCACACGTTTAACTGGCACAACTACGCGGCGCAACTGAACAGCCTGCTGACGACCATGGGCTCTCCCGACACGCTCACCGGCGTCGACACGATCTTCACGCCGGTCAAGCGCCACATCCGCGACCGAGCGGAGATCCGCTATGGGGCGGAGCGCGACGACCGTCTGCTTGGGGAGGTGCCGGTGCCTCTCTATGGCACCCTAACGGGTGACGGCCCGACGTTCCATATTCACGTCCACGACGACGCAGCCAAGGACACGACTGTCGAACTGCAGGTCAACCTCGACCACTACTCGCCGAAAGACGTCATATTGGCCACGTTCGACGGTGAACTACTGGGCGAATCTGCTCTGCGGCGGGTCGGCGACGGCAGCGTATCCGAAGACGCCTGGCTGGTCTGGAAACTGCGGACCGACCAGGCTGCTCGGGGAACCCATGAAGTACGGATCGTCCTCGAACGGCGCGACCCACGCCTTGGCGTCCCGATAGTCGTGGAAAACGTCGAACTCCATCTAACGCACGCCCCGAAAGGTAGACTGTCCCCATGAGCACCAACCTAGACACCTCCGCTGGTCGTCCTCCCGTTCCCGACTATCGCATCATCTACAACTGGGACGGCGCGCCGCATTTCTACTCCGAGTACCCCCAGACGATGGAGCAGTTCCTGGAGAAGGTGTATGACCCGCTGGCCGACACTCAGGTGGACGCCCTGTTCTGGTGCATGGGCACGCACGAGGCGACGTGGCTCTCGGACAACATCCCCGTGGTCGGCGACACGGTCGACAGGGTGTATGGCTCCGTCAGGTCGATGCGCGATTCCGAGAACCTCCGGGCCATGCTGGAACGAGGCGAAGACCCCTACGCCGCGATGATCGACCGTGGACGAGCACTCGGCATCGACGTGTGGACATCCATCCGCATGAACGACCAGCACTTCTGGAACATCGACAGCCTCGAGAGCATGGTAAAGTCCAACTCCCAAGGCCTGACCGAGATGCGTAAGCGGCATCCTGAATGGTGCCTCGGCGACGACGCCCCGAACTGGTGCACGACCTCATGGAACATGGCGATACCGGAGGTCCGCGAGCATAAGCTCGACCTGGTCGAGCAGGCATGCCGGCTTGCTGACTGGGACGGCGTCGAGTTGGACTGGCAGCGTCACGCCTTCCACCTGCCGGGCAAGCACGAGTACCGAATGCGCTACGCCCTCACCGACCTGCAGCGGGCGATTCGTCGCATGACCGACGGCCTCGCCGAAGAACGTGGCAGGCCGTTCCCGGTGGCGGTTAGGGTCGGCGCAACGATGGAGGCCTGCAGGAACATCGGTTACGACATCGAGACGTGGGTGAAGGAGGGGCTGTGCGACATCATCATCGGCGGCGGCAACTCCGGCACCGACCCCTGCTTTGAGACGGAGGAGTTCCTCACGCTCGTCGAGGGCACGGACATACGGGTGTATCCGGGATACGACTTCGAGAGCAGGCAGGCCGCCAACCGGCTCATTCCTCACTCGGAGTGGCGCAATTGGTGGTTCGCCGCGATGTCGCAGGGCCATTTCGAGCGCGGCGCGCACGGCATGTACGCCTTCAACTGGCACGCGGGACCGACCACTCGCCGCGAGTCGCTCACATCCATCGGCTCGCCGGAAACGTTGAGGCGGAAGAACAAGGCCTACGCCGCCATCCAGCGGAGCATCGCCAACAACCCGCTCCGCGAGGACTCAGAGCGCGACGACCGGCTCTACGGCGAGGTGCCGGTGACGCTCTACCGCACCTTGACGCACGATGGGCCGACCGTGCACATCCCCGTGTACGATGACGTGGAGGCCGAGAGAGGGTCGGTACAGCTATTGATCGAGTTGGAGCACTTCTCGCCGACGGGTGACGAGGTGGAGGTCACGCTCGACGGCACGGTACTGGGGACACCGGCGATACGAAACGTCGACGCGGAAGACCCGACGAGCCCGGAGACGGTGAACGAGAATAGCTGGTTGGTGTGGGACTTGAACGCCGACCAGTGTGCCAAGGGGCCGCATGATATCAAGGTTGTTCTGGTAAGGCGCGATCCGCGAATCGGCGTGCCGATTGTCGTGAACAACGTCGAGTTCTGGATTACGTACGGGTAGGGGGACGGGATTAGGTCGACACGACAACCACCCACAAGCCCCACTGGATACCGGCCCCGTATCGTGGTACGGGGTGACGTTCCTTCGCCGGTATGATGGCTATGCAACTGCGGGAATGACGCCTCATTTGCGGTTTAGGTGAAATCAACCCTAGTAGAGCGCGTTGGCGAAGGGGTTGCGGTAGGCTTTGGTCGTCTCGTGGTTCTCGCCGAGCAGCTTGAAGATTGCAATGACGGCCTTGCGCGCTCCGTCATCGTCGTAGTATCTGTTCCGGCGGATCACGTCGATGAATCCCTCCAGCGTGGCCTCGTTCTTTCCGTCCCGGAGGAGGCGTATGGCTTCCAGGTAGTCGGGCTTTACAGGCGCGTCGTCCAGATCATTGGTCGTCTCCAAGAGTCCGTAGAGCCGCGAGACGGTCTTGATTGCCTCGGCGGTCTCGGAGTGGTCAGATCCGAGTGGGACGCGATCGGCAGTCTGCGCCGCCTTCTGCGGGTCGGAGTAGAGCTCGACCTGCGCCATGAGCGTGATGCCATGATGGTCGTCGGGATCGCCCTGAAGCACTTCGGAAAGCAGATAGTGCGCCTCGCCGAAGTTTCTCTCGGCCACCAGCGCCTCCGCCCGTTTGAGGTGCTCACGAAACTTGCCAGGCAGCGCCTTCTTGAGCCATTGCACGATAGCCTGCTCCGGCAGCGCTCCGATGAACTCGTCCTTCACCTCGCCGTCGACGAAGAGCTTGACGGCGGGAATGCTCGTGATCCGGTGCTGACGCGCGATAGTTGGGTGCTTCTCGGTGTCGAGCTTGCGAAGCTCCCAATCGTCGCCGTTGTCGTCGGCCAGACGTTCCAGGACGGGGCCGATGACCCGGCACGGCCCGCACCATGCGGCCCAGAAGTCCACCAGAACCGGCTTCTCGTGGCTCCGCTGGATCACGTCCAGGTCAAAGTTGTCGGTATCGAATCGCGACATTGGTCGTCTCAATTGCGTAGAAAGTAGTGAGTATTGCGTACTGCTCGCCTGGTATCCAACTTACTACTTTCTACGCAGTACTTTCTACTCTATCTCTCCGTTTCGTTGGTGTTCGGATTACCACGAACACCAGTGCGGCGCTCAGGTACACGCCGATCAGCGGTATGAGCGCCCAGTAGTATCCGTCGGTCACGTCGAAGATGCGTCCCACCACCACCGGGGTGGTCATTGACCCGATGCTCACGCAGAACGTTATCGCGCCTCGCAGGGTCGCGTACGCGCTCCTGCCGAAGAAGTCTCCGATCATCGCCCACGTGAGGCCCGCAGCGCCGTCCGTCACGGAGAACATCAGCGCGAAGACGATCACGACCCAGAGCTTGCCTGGCGCGAGCAGGAAGAACAGCGCTCCCGCCGCTCCGACGATCATTCCAAAGACTACGAGCAGGCGCTTGGGGAGCTTGTCGCCGAGCCAGCCCATGAAGAGTCTCGTACCGACGGCTGAGAAGGATATCGTCGCGATGGCGACGGCGCCGACCGCCTCGTCGAGTCCCTTCCACACGAGCATCGGAACGATGTGGACGAGAATGCCCGCCTGTGCCGAAATCCTCAGCGTGATCCCGAAGGCCAGCAGCCAGTATGAGATCGTTCGCGTGGCCTGACGGAAGGTGAAGTCCCTGTATGACAGGGTGTCGGTCGAACGCCCGATTCTTCGGGGAGGAGGCTCCCCGTCGGGAAACTGGCCGACGTCCTCAGGCTTGTTGCGGATGAGGAAGGAGAGAGGGACGCCCACGAGGAGGATGGTTATGCCGGACATTGCAACCGCCCAGCGCCAACCCCACTCCAGGACGACGGCCGCGACGATGGGCGTCATCACGCCGCCGCCAAGCGCGATGCCCACGGATATGATTCCAAACGCCAAGCCCCGCCTCCGCACGAACCACGCGTTGACGATTGCCCCGGCGGAGTTGTGAAAACCGGCGTTGATGCCGAGCGCGATGATGCCGACGTAGATGAGGACGAAACTGATCAGATCGTTGGCAAGAGGCAGGAGGATGAAACCGATGCCGGCCAGAGTGGCGCCTATCAGGGTCATGATCCTCGGACCGTACTTGTCGATCAGGTAACCCGCGATGGGGGCCTGTACACCGCCCTCGAGGGTGGCGAAGCCGAAGATGAGCGAGGTGGCGGTGTGGCTGAGGCTGAGGTCGCGGGCGATAGGGAGGAAGTAGACCGAGAATCCGCGCCCATACAGCCCGGCAGCCAGGAAATTCATGGTCGAGGCTATAGCAGCGTAACGCCACCCGTGAAACGCACTGCCATCGCTCGAAGGGGGGCTGCGGTCGGGTCCGTTCAGCATACGGACGGGATTATAGCCGATTTGGGGAGGTTATGGCGTAGAACGCAGTATGCAGGGAAACCAGTCTAGAGCAGCGGATCAGGATGGGGTTGCGAGCAGCAGTCTATCGAAGAGATTTTTCCGAAAAGTGTTGCATGGTGTTGCATTCTGTTGCATTTCCGGCGTTATTGTAAAGTTGAGTCGCTTCGATGTGAGTGTTCAGAGTTCATGGTGTGAACATTCCCCACCCCTATGGATACCCGCTTTCGCGGGTATGACGGTGGCTGTGGGCGTTGAGCGTTCTCACCAACTCTGAACAGCTACGCTTCGACGAGTAATCTATGGGCGGTGAGGTGGACAAGCGCCAGCGGCTCTCTTGCGGAGAGATTTTCCTAAAAGTGTTGCATTCTGTTGCATTTTGTTGCATTTCCCTCGTTATCGTAAAGCTGGGTGGAGATCCGGTAATTGTCCAGTCTCCGTGAGTTGAATTGCGAAGACCCCCCTCTCTGTATCTCTCCCCCGGCGGGGGAGAGATTGTAGATTCTTCGTCGCTACGCCTCCTCAAGAATGACAGCAAGAGGACAGTTTCTGTGTATATCACCGACTGTGAACCGTTACGCAAGCTGCTTATGTGCAGTATGGTACATGCGTTCTTCTTTGTCAAACTGGCGGGCGGTTGGGGGAGTGTTCAGAGTTCATGGGGTGAACATCCCTCACCCTAACCCTCTCCCGCGAACGGAGGCTGTCTCATTGTTTTGTTTGGGGCACGGTAGGCTGAGTGAGAGACACAATCAGATGGCGGATGGTATGAACAAAGTGGCGAAGGTGACGCAGG
>DAOUKG010000048.1:0-5329 GCA_034421575.1 Dehalococcoidia bacterium | reverse complement strand
CTATGGCGGAGGGTCTGGTTGCTTCCCGAACCGTGGCCTAAGTCATCGCCTGACTTGAAGATCATCTACCATACCGATACTTGAAACACGAAATACATACCCCTGTCAGCCCGTTCCCGGGAGAGGGTTGGGGTGAGGGTGATGCCCCACCGGTGCAGAGATACAGACAACCACAATCTCTCCCCACTCTGTGATCTCCGCGCTCTCTGTGGTGAGTCCCTCTGCGCTCTCCGCGACCTCTGCGGTGAGTCCCCCTCGTTCTGCACAGCCACTTGAATGCCTGTCGAAAAATAGTCCCAGTCGGCAAACCCGAATTTGACGCAAGCGAACACCCGTACTACACTGGTAACAGCCCACATAACGCCTACACAAAACTCTGGAGAGTAAGCCCACGGGGCCAACCGAGGAAGAGTCGCCAGATGTCCGGGGATGGCCGTCAATTTTTAGGGGCATTTACAACAAACGGTTCCTCTCACGACCATCCCATTCGGCCCCCACGGAACTTTACAATAACAAGGAAAATGCAACAGAATGCAACACCATGCAACAAATTTCAAGAATTTCTCGGCGTTATCGTAAAGTTCACACCATCCCACTCATAAGAGTTGCCCGGCGCCCCCGGCTCCGTCCTTCCTGTACTATAGTGTCTCGAACGAGTCCGCCTCGCGGATTCCCTAGACCAAGCATGACAGGAGCACTCAATGGGAAGGCTGACGGGACGGATCATCGACAAGGCGACCGGCGAGCCTGTTGAAGCTCGGGTACAGGTCATCGGCCCAAACGGGAACTTCGCGCATCCGAGCGACGCCCTGCTCAAAGTCGGCACGGGCGCGCCCTTCTTCTACTCCGACGGCACGTTCGACCTCGATGTCGGTCGCGGCAAGACGAAAATCATCGCCGAGCGCGGAACCGAGTACGTCCCCGCCGAGATCACCGTAGACTCCCCGCTCCAGGGCGCCGTCGCCGTCGATCTGGAACTGCAGCGATGGAACGCCCTCGGCGAGCAGGGATGGCACCCCGGCAACACCCACATCCACTACGACGAGAAGGAGCAGCGCCCCGACGACCGCCTCTCCCTCGATCCCCGCGTCGAGGACCTGCGGATGACGGCCATCAGCATCCTCAAGCGCTGGGAGCTTGAGTACGCCTCCAACAAATACGCCCCCGGCTTCCTCAACGAGTTCTCTTCAACCCACTACTACGTCCAGTGCGGCGAGGAAAACCGCCACAACGCCCTGGCCTCCCATAGCATCGGCTACGGCCACATCATGCTCCTCAACATCCGCAACGTCGTCCACCCCGTCAGCCGTGGCCTCCTCGTCGACGCCTTCGACCCCGACTATCCGCCCCTCTCCTACGCCTGCGACGACACGCACCGGCAGGGTGGAATCGTCATCTGGTGCCACAACGGGCAGGGTATGGAGGCCCCCGTCGCCGCGGCCCTCGGCAAGCTCGACGCCTTCAACCTCTTCGATCCCCAGTGGATGGACCCCGAGTACGACATCTACTACCGGATGCTCAACGCGGGCTTCAAGCTCCCCGCCTCAACCGGCTCCGACTGGTTCGTCAGCTCCGCGAACAGGGTCTACGCCGACACGGGCCGCGCCTTCGACTACGCCGATTGGCTCCAGGCCCTCAAGCAGGGCAAGACCTTCATCACCAACGGGCCTGCCCTCCGCCTCACCGTGGCCGACCAGGAGCCCGGAGCCGAGGTGTATACCGCTGCCGGAAGCGCACTCCCCGCCAACGCAACGTGGCAGTCGCACTACCCCATACACCGCGCCGAGATCATCTTCAACGGCGCCGTCGTCGCGTCGGAGTCCTATCCCTCCGGCTCCAAGAACGGAGCCTTGACCGCCGACCTGACCATCCCCAACGACGGCTGGGTAGCCGCCCGCCTGTACAGCAACGCCCGCGACAGCTTCGCCCAGCCCGTCTGGGCGCACACCAGCCCCGTCTACGTCAGGACAGGCGCACCCTCGCCCGAACGAGCCCAGGCCGCCCGCTGGTTCGACGACCACATAGAAAAATCGCTGGAATGGGTCACCAAGAAGGGCAAGTTCTACACCGACAGCCAGCGCAAAGAGGTCCTCGACCTGTTCAAGCAGGGCCAGGCCGTCTACAAGGCGATGCTCTAGCCGTCACCCGGTAGCCAGGAACTCGGCGGGAGACACCGTCAACTCCGAGAAGGCGAGCCTGAACCGCCGGTCATACGTGACCACGCGCGTGCCCTCCCGCTCGGCCAACGCCGCAAAGATGCTGTCGTACGGCGGATGGTCGGCGTCGACGGCTAGCTGCAGTGCGCGCTCCCAGAGCGCCTTTGTATCGACCTCTTCCGTAACAAAAGACGCACCGCGCTGTAGAGCATCTACACCATCGGTCACGCCGTGATGTCCAGCGCGAACCCACTGCCACACCGCGCTCGCTAGCTCGGCCCACATGGAGTCCGGAACGACGATCAATTCCGCAGCTTCAATGGCGTCGCCGGCTTCTTCGTAACGATCTTCTATTCGAAGCAAGGCATACACGAACACGTTAGTGTCGAAGACCATCAGATCGGTCGGTTCCTAGTGTCTTCCAGCCAAGTGTCGGCCAGTTCCCGCGAAGTGGGCAGCATTGTCTTCCAGCTCTCCCGCATACTTGCAATTGCTGCCTCCTTGGACAGATATCGCGTCTTCAGGAGTTCCCTTACTTCCTGCTCCATGGAGCGGCCATTGTCTGCGGCGGCCCTCTTCAGGCGTGCGACTAGGTCTTCAGGTACATTTCTAATCGTTAGCGTAGCCATGGGAACATCTCCCTCTGTGCTGTACTACTATGCTAGCACTCTGCTAGCATGGGCCGCAATGATGCCCCGGTACCGGCAATACGCTGCCGTGTTCTTGCGACGCGCGGTACTCATCCTGATTGCCGTCGTTGTCGTGGGTGCGCTGTTGAGGTGCTCGAACGTGGTCGACCGCTCATTCATCTATTTCCCCAGCAGGGACATCGAGGCGACGCCCGGCGACGTCGGCCTCGATTTCGAGGACGTGCGTTTCAAGGCGTCGGACGGCGTCGTCCTGCACGGCTGGTTCGTCACAGGCGGAGGCGATACTACGCTCGTCTGGTTCCACGGCAACGGGGGCAACATCAGCCACCGCGTCGGCAACATCCGTGAACTCGTCGCGCGGCTTCAGATAAACATCTTCATCTTCGACTACCGGGGCTACGGACGGAGCGAGGGCTCGCCCTACGAGGAGGGCACCTACCTCGACGCCGAGGCCGCCATCGCACACGTCCACTCCCGCGACGACGTGGACCCGGAGAAGCTCATCTACTTCGGACGTTCTCTCGGATGCGCCGTCGCGGCCGAGATGGCGATCAACCACCCGCCGCGCGCTCTCATCTGCGAGTCGGGCTTCACGTCGGTCAGGGGGATGACCAAGAGCGTCTACCCGTTCCTGCCCGGCCTCCAGCTCCTCGTAACCACCAAGTACGACACCCTCGCCAAGATCGCGAAGGTAGACGCCCCGGTGATGGTCCTGCACGGCGACCGCGACGAGATCGTGCCGTTCTCCATGAGCCGCGAGTTGTTCGACGCCGCCAAGGGCCCGAAGCGCTTCTACACCATCGAGGGAGCCGGACACAACGACACGTACCACGTCGGAGGCCCTCCCTACTTCGATGCCTTACAGGACTTCGTAGACGAGGTGACCGGAGAGCAACAGGAATGATGCTACTCACCGTCATTCCCGCGTAGGCGGGAATCTAATCCCCTCTCCCGTTCGCGGGAGAGGGCTAGAGCCTGCCCCGTTGCAGAACGGGGGTGAGGGTTCCACGATGCCAGTGAGCGAGATCACGGCCCAATCACACGCAAATGGTATAGCCAGGAGGACACCATGAAGATAACCGACATCAAACCTTACCCAATCTGGGCCGGCACGCGAAACGTGATGCTGGTCAAGGTCGAGACCGACGAGGGCATCTACGGATGGGGCGAGTCCGGCGTTTCGAGCCGCGAGCTTGCCGTCGTGGGTGCGGTCAAGCACTACCGTGAGTTCCTCATCGGCATGGACCCGATGAACGCCGGGGCGCTCTGGCAGCTCATGTACCGCAGCCAGTACTTCGAGGGGGGCCGCGTCCTGACGGGTGCGATCTCCGCCATCGACATCGCCCTCCACGACATCAGGGGCAAGGCGCTGGGTGTCCCCGTCTACCAGCTTCTGGGAGGCAAGCACCGCGACTTCGTGCCCGGCTTCGCGACCACGAACCAGGCGGACAGGGACGCCTCCCTTGCCGAGGCGCAGGCCTTCGTCGATGACGGCTGGCAGTGCGTCCGGCTGAACTGGGAGTGGCTGACGAACAGCGATGAGCGCGTCTTCGAGCCCCGCGAGTCTATCGCCGAGACTGCTGAGTGGCTGATCGAGGCGCGGAACGCCATCGACGACCGAATCGTCCTCGGCATCGACTACCACCACCGGCTCAGCGTGGCGGAGGCGGCCTCGTTCTGCCAGAAGATGCCGTCGGGCACGTTGGACTTCCTGGAAGAGCCGATCCGCGACGAGACCCCCGCCGCCTACCGGGCCCTACGGACGATGACCGGTGTCCCGTTCGCCATCGGTGAGGAGATGTCGTCGAAGTGGCACTTCGTTCCCTATATCGAGGAGGGCCTGACCCAGTACGCGCGGATCGACATCTGCAACATCGGCGGGTTCACCGAGTCGATGAAGGTCGCCGGTTGGTGCGAGGCGCACTACATCGACCTGATGCCGCACAACCCCTTGGGGCCAGTGTGTACTGCGGCCTCGGTACATCTCGGCGCGGCAGTCCCAAACTTCTCATGGCTGGAGTCCCGGGTCACCCCGGACGGCACGGACCTGTTCGACGACGAGATGTTCCCCTCTAGGCCCCAGACTGAGCAGGGCCGGTACCCCGTCCCAACCACACCCGGTCTCGGAGTCGAGGTGAACGAGGATGCCCTCAAGGCCTACGAGTTCCGCTTCTGGGAGGCCCCCCACCTCCGCCGGAAGGACGGCTCCCTGACGAACTGGTAGGTGGTAAGTCGGTGAGATATGCAGGAATTGGCAATTGTTCAGATTTCATGAGCCGCTCGCCACGCACAGCCCACCGTCATTCCGGCGAAGGAACGTCACCCCGTACCACGATACGGGGCCGGAATCCAGAGGAGCGGGGAGGTTCCCCTCACTCAACTCTGAACACTCGTAGGAATTGTCCTTCTGCTGTCATTTGTATGATGCAAATGACTCACAGATCGGCCGATCTGTGAGTCATGCGTGGGGGGCGCGTCGCCTGTCATTGGGTGAGCACCGTCGAAGACGGATGCTGCACCGAC
>DAOUKG010000047.1:0-26084 GCA_034421575.1 Dehalococcoidia bacterium | reverse complement strand
AGGCCGTATTCTCGACTGACTGGACTTTCTGGATTCCGGCCTTCGCCGGAATGACGGGTGAGTTGGTTGTCCCACGCCCAATTCACGGTGTATTCAAAACGAATTGGTATAAGAATGATAAATTCAAGAATGTCACCACAACCTAGCTCTTGCTCGTTCCCCGCAGCCGCTTGATTAGCAGTTGGATGCCCTGTTCGATACGGCGCTTCCGTGTCGCGGGCGTCTTGGCTTCCTCGATGCGGTCGATGAACCGCTTGCGGTTGGGGACGGTGAGGGCATGGAAGGCCTTTAGCGCCTCGCTGCCCTCAGGCATCGCCTCTGCAAGGTCGATGGGAATGGTGATTTCCCATTCCACTTCGTCATGTTCGATTTCGACATGAACGGCATCTCCCACGTCGACGCCGAGCTTGCGCCAGATGTCGCTGTGGACGAAGAGACGGTGCAACCCTCCTCCGCGCGGCGCGAGATTAGATCGGAACGGTTCTTCCCCTACCCTGCCCTTCACGCGGATGTGGGTCTCGCCGCCGAGTGCATGGCTGATCTCGGAAGGAACGTCGACGCAGCGGTTTACGCCGATGGAGTAAAGCTCAGCTCGGAAGTGGTGAGTTGCCACCAGTCCCTCCTCGCCTGCAGTGTTATACCAATTGGGTGCAATGAAGCCGCATTGTCGCTAGCGTATCCGATGGATTCCCGCTTTCGCGGGAATGACGGTGGTTATGCAAAGGTCTCCTTTCGCGGGAATGACGGATTCACGGTGCATTCAAAACGAATTGGTATCACACGTCCTTGAGAGTCTTGACGATTCCTCGATCTCTGAGCGCATCGATGTCGGCGGTGGAATACCCGAACTCGCCGAGTACCTCTTCGGTGTGCTCGGCGAAACGCGGGGGCGGACGACGGATGCTGCCGGGAGTCTCGGAGAACTTGACGGGAATGCCGACGTTGCGGATGGCGCCCGCCGTCGGGTGCTCGACCTCGACGACCATGTCACGCGCAATGACCTGCGGGTCGGCGTAGACCTGGGCTATGTCGTTTATGGGCCCGCTCGGAACGCCGGACTTCTCGAGAACTGAGAGCCAATGTGCCGTTGGCTTCGTCTTGAGGGTCTCACCCAGCGTCTCCTCAAGGGCGGGCCGGTTCGCCATGCGTCCGGCGTTATTGACGAAGCGCGGGTCTGAGATAAGCTCCTCACGGCCGAGGGTGCGGCATATATTCTCCCAGTTCCTCTGGTTCGCGCCGCCCACGGTGATGTACCCGTCGGCGGTGGGAAGGGCCTGGTACGGGGCGGATATCTGGTGGGCAGAACCGTTCGGTTCCGGAATCCTGCCGGAGGTGAAGTAGATTGCCGACTCCCACATCGTGTACGCGACCCCGGCCTCCATGAGGGACGAGTCCACGTGCTGCCCTACCCCGGTCTTGAGCCGGTTCACGTAGGCCGCCAGTATCCCGTAGGCCGTGAACAGCCCGGCGTTGAGGTCGGTGATGGGGACGCTGACCTTCACGGGCGGCTGACCCGGATGGCCGGTCACACTCATGATGCCGGAGTGTCCCTGGGCCATGAGATCGAACCCCGGCTTATCCTTGAGGGGGCCAGTGCGGCCATACCCCGTGATGGTGGCATAGACGATGGCGGGGTTGACCTCTCGAACGTCGTCGTAGCTAAGCCCGAATCCCTCGAGACGGCCCGGCCGAAGGTTCTGCACGAATATCTCGGCGTCCCTCGCCATGTTACGGACAATCTCGGCTCCCTCGGGCCGCTTCATGTCGATGACTACGCTGCGCTTGTTGCGACCGATGTTGAGGAAGGTGGCCGACTCGCCGGCCACGAATGGGGGACCCGACCGGCGAACGTCGTCTCCTCCGTCCGGCTTCTCGATCTTGATGACATCCGCGCCCATGTCCCCGAGGAGCATGGTGCAGAACGGCCCCGCCATGATCTGCGTAACGTCGATGAGTCGAACGCCGGAAAGTGGCTGCACGGCAGGTCTAACCTCTCACAGTGGAAGATGAATCCTCTTGCCCGTCCGGGCGCTGATGCCGACCGCCTCGGTAAACTCCATGTATCGAACGGCTTGGGCGAAGGTCACCTGCTTGACCTGCCGTTTCTCGCGAATGGCAGAAACGAACTCAGCGGCGATGTCATGCACGATGCGGTTCTCGGACGGGGAATCTATGGGAGTGAACTCAGAATCTCCCCTTCGCGCGCCGAAGAGCCGCTCCGCGTAGCCGTCGGACTTCAGCGTACCTTCGCTGCCGAAGAACCACACGCCCTCTCCGGCCATGCCGGTGACCTGGCTGAAGCGCATGTGATAGGAGGCTCCAATCGCCAATTCACCGATGATATCGACGTGGTCAGGTACCGTCACAGCGTGGGGTTCTCCCGCCGCGTCACGTCGATTTTGAACGTTGACTTTGACGTTTGCCATTACGGTAGAAAATGGGCCGATGATGCGGTCGAGGGCCTCGGCCAACATTCCGACATCGAGTGTGTTGACTCCGCTCAGGTCGCGGTCGTGTCTCCAGAAATAAGGCGCGTCACGGTCGACGAACTCGTGGCCGGATACAACGTTAATCGACAGCAACTCGCCCATCCATCCGTCGGAGATGAGATGCTTGACCTGCTCCACGCCCGCGCCAAGCCTGGACGTTGGCACGACGGCCGAAACCAGTCCGGGGTGTCGTAATGAGACATCGAGCATCTCGTGCGCTTCCTGGGCGTTCATTGCCATACGGGCTTGTGAGAGGACGTGCTTCCCGGAATCGAGTGCAGCTACGGTGACGGGCTTATGGAGATAGGGCCACGTGCCGATGAAGACGGCGTTGATCTCGTCCGAAGCGACGAGGTTCGGCCAGTGGTCGTAGACCTTCGGGATGCCGAGACGGTCCGCCGCGCGCTGCGCGGACTCGCGACTCCGGTTGGAAACGCTGACGACCTCCACGCCTTCGATACTCTGGAATCGCGGGATGTGCGTTTCGACGGCACTGTTGCCCGCTCCAACGACGCCGACTCTGATAGGTGTTTCCGACATAGATGCTCCTGGCCCGGTTTTCGTTTGCTATTCGCCGCCGGCAGCATCCGACCACCGGTCGTGGTGGGTGACCTCGGCGACCGGCCTGCGACGGCTGCCTCCGAAGCGCTCCTCCGGAGATGGGTAGCCCATCGGAATGAGGGCCGCCGTCTGGACGTTCGACGGGATGCCGAGCAGGTCCTTGATCTCGTCCTCGAACATCGAGTGGACGGTCGTCAGGGACGTCCCGAGTCCAAGCGCGCGGGCTGCCAGCAACAGGTTCTGGACGGCGGGGTATATCGAGGACCCGGTCAGGATCGTACTTGGCCCGACGACGTCCTCATTCAGGTACTCGTAGCAAGCAAGAATGAGAACGGGGGCTTCTCCCATGTGATAGGCGAGATGAGTGACCGAGTCGTTGACCTTCTTCGACAGTCCCGGAATCGGTTCCTGGCCGATGCCGGCTACCTCACACGCCCGTCGGTAGTAGTCTCCGATCTTCTTCTTGGTGGCAGCGTCGCGGATGACGATGAAGCGCCATGGTTGAGTGTTCCGTCCGCTCGGAGCGCGAACGGCGGCCTCGATGATGCGCCGGATAGCCTCGTCGGACACGGGTTCGTCCGTAAACCGGCGGATGGCCCGCTGCGTGTGGATCGCCTCGAACAGCGATATTTCAGGAGTCTCCATTGCGGCAACAAGGATACCACGTCACCACCCCGGACGATGTACAATCCCAACGTCATTCATGTCTGAACGGCGGAGAGAATATGACGGTACTCGTAAGAGGAACGGTGCTCGACGAACGGGGGTATGGAGTGCCCTGGGTGTCCATATCGAACGGGGAGACGGTCGTCCGCGCAAATGGCCGAGGGCGCTACGAAATCGAAGCCGAGCCGGGCAGTCACTCGTTCATTACCCTATCCGTGCCGGACACGCACCGGGCAACCAGTCCGTTCTATCGTCGCGTGCCGGTGGCCGACGCGGAGATTGACTTCGAGCTTCGTTCAGCACCGGAGCGTCAATACGAAGAATTCACGCTCGCCCAGATCACAGACACCCACGTTCGCACCGAGCCATACTATCGTCCGCAGGGGGCATGGCTGGGACTGGAGACAGGGCCGCGGCTGACGGGCGACCTGCGACAGCTGGAGCGGGAATCGTCCCCCGACCTCGTGCTCGCGACGGGCGACCTCACCGACATCGGCACCATGGCTGAGCTTGAGCTTTTCCGTGACTCGATAGCACCCATCCAAACGCCGATACGTCCGGTCTATGGCGGGCATGACGGCCACGTCGAGTTGGAAACGCAGGGCGGCAACCGCGACAAGTACGAGTACGTGGAGGGCGTGAGCTGCATCCAGAACTACCAAGGGGTGCTTGGGCCGGTCTACTACAGCTTCGACTGGGGCGGGCGGCACTTCGTAGCGTTCTCGAAGGAGGACAGCTACTTCACCCAAGCCGATATCGCGCGCAAGAACCGCTGGCTGATCGAGGATTTGTCGGCACAGGCGAATGGGCGCGAGACGGTGCTGTTCATGCACACCCCTCCTGCTGTCGAGTTCCTCGATCCGCTGAGCCGGTACAACGTGAGAATGGTGCTCTTTGGGCATACGCACTGCGCCAAGGCGTTCGAGTACAAGGGGATGGCTGTGGGCGGGCCGACGCCACTGTGCTTCGGCGGCTACGACGGGAACTCCCGGGGCTACCGGCTCGTCCGATTCACGGAGGAGGGTTTCGAGTTCGACCTGGTGCAGCAGACGACGGAGGCGCATCGCAACGTGAAGCCCACGAGGGTGTTCCTCGCAGGTCAGGGTGAAGAGCTTGATTTGCTATGGAGTCAAGCACTACCGGGGCCGACGCATCGCGCCGCGCCCGTCCGGCATGGCGACGCCCTTCTCTACAGCGTCACCGACGATAACCTCCGGGGCAATGCGGGGGTCTATGCCGTCGACTCCAAGAACGGTCGTCGAGACTGGCACGTTCCGACCGACACGTCGGTCAAAAACTCACCTGCGCTTAGTGAAGACGGCCTGGCGGTCGCTACCTCGGTGGCAGGACGTGTACACGGCATCGACGCCGATTCAGGACAGCTAGCATGGAGCCGTGACCTGCCACGTTATCCAGGAAGGTGGATATATACGTCGCCGGTTATTGCCGATGGCACCGCATACACGGGGGGCAAGGCAGGGTACGGCGCTTACGATGTCGCGACCGGCGAAGAGCGCTGGTATACGACGCTTACGACGCCGGTCGGTTCGGGGGATCCTGTCGGCGACGGATGGGGGTCGTTTCCCAGTCCGCTTGTGGTGGGAGGACTGCTAATCACGCACCTCTCCGGACGGGGTATAGTCGCTCTTGACCGAGCAAACGGCGAGATCGCTTGGGAGAACCCTCTTGGGATAACTCACTACTTCTCCAGCCCGGTCATGGTGGACGGCCTGATCATCAGCGGGGTGGAGTTCGGCAAGCTGGCGGCACTCGACCCTGAAACGGGTGCAGTTGTCTGGCAGGGGGAGGTCCTCGACGCCCAGTACCCGACGCATGTGCTGGTTGATGGAGACCGGATGTATGTGTCGACGAACCAGGGACGGGTGCGAAGTCTCGGCCTCACGCCTCGCGAGGCGTTTTGGAGCGTTCAGGCGGGGAGCGACCTGCTCGACATGAACCCGTTCCGTCGCGGTGCGCGGTCCATGTGGGCCGCCCCAGTTAAGTATGGTGCTTTGCTCGCAGTGGGCGGGATCGACGGACGGCTCTACGTGATGGATGCCGAGACCGGAGGGGTGTTGTCCGCTACTGAGTTTCCTGCGCCGATCAGCGCCGCTCCGGGCGTGATCGACGGACGGCTGATTGTGGCGACGTGGGACGGACGGCTGTGGGCGTTCGGCGACGGGGCCGGTTGAACGCGGGAGCCAGGGAACTCCCTCAAGAGCACATGCGCTGGCAGAGAATTGCCCTTCGACAAGCTTTCAAGTAACTGCTCAGGACGAAGGGGATTCACCACAGAGGGCACAGAGTGGGAAAAAGAGGTCGTCTTCAAAGCAGTCATTACCACTTGTACGGCCCTGTGCGCGGGGCATAACACTGCTTTCAAGTAACTGCCCTCGCCTACGTCGGAGCATCACCCTCACCCTAGCCCTCTCCCACGACGGGAGAGGGGATAAGAAGGCCTTCGACAGGCTCAGGGCGAACGTACTTTCTCATGGTTGCACGGCAGCTGCTGACACCCCTGCACGGCCCCATATCCAGTACGGGAAAGGCTCAGGCCGAACGTACTTTCTCGTGGTTGCACGGCCTCGCGCGTAGGGCATAACGCTGCTCAGGGTGAACGGGGTGCTTCCTAATCTTCAAAGCGCCCTGGCCACCTCGTACGCTGCGATCCTGTCCTCGTGTTGGAGCGTGAGGCCGATGTCGTCCAAGCCATTCAGGAGCTTGTACTTGGCGAACTCGTCGATATCGAAGCCCTCATTGACCTCTTCATCGTCGTCCCAGACTCGCTGGTTCTCCAAATCGACGTGGAGTCGATAGCCGGGGTTGTTCTGGGCTTTCCGCATGATGGTACGAACGGTCGCGTCAGGGAAGGTTATGAGGAGGATGCCGTTCTGCAGTGAGTTGTTCGCAAAGATATCGGCGAAGCTGGGCGCGATGATACAGCGGATGCCGTAGTCGAGGAGCGCCCAGGGAGCGTGCTCACGGGACGACCCTGAGCCGAAATTCCTCCCAGAGACGAGGATGGAGGCGTTCTCATATCCCGGCAGGTTCAACTCGAAGCCCGGGTTGAGTGATCCGTCCTCGTTGAAACGCCACTTATAGAAGAGGAACTGTCCAAAGCCCGTCTTCTCGATGCGCTTGAGAAACTGCGCCGGAATGATCTGGTCGGTATCGACGTCCACGCGGTCCATCGACGCGACGACGCCGGTCAGTTGTGTGAAAGGCTGCATGTGAGGATTACTCTTTCATTTCAAAATGGGATTCGCGGCCGAAATCCGTCATATAGTGACGGCCTCCTGCAATATGTGCCTTCCACTCCTGTATTCTGAGGCGCTCCTCGTCGTGGTCAGATCCACGCGCTTGCCAATAAGTTCCGAGAGGTAATCCCCCAGCGAGATGAACGCTAGCATGCCCATTGGTCGGCTGAGGTCCACCAGCACGTCGAGGTCGCTGTCTTCCCGCTCCTCGCCGCGAATGTAGGAGCCGAACAGGGCAAGGGAGGCCACGCCGTACTCGCGCTCCAGCACCGGCATGTGGTCTTGCAGGATTCGGGCGAACTCGGCGGCCTTCGGGGGGAGATCGGGTGTCGTGGTCATTCTTGGCCTACTTCCAGTCTCGAATGTCTACGAAGTGGCCGGTTATGGCCGCTGCCGCCGCCATTTCGGGTGAGACAAGGTGAGTCCTGCCGCCGGGACCTTGTCGTCCCTCGAAGTTGCGGTTGGACGTGGAGGCGCACCTCTCGCCTGCCGAGAGGATGTCGGGGTTCATGCCCAGGCACATGGAACAGCCAGCCTCGCGCCAGTCGAAACCAGCGTCCGTGAAAACGGCGTCGAGACCCTCGGCCTCGGCTTGCATCTTCACCGAGGTTGAGCCGGGCACGACCATGGCGTAGACCGAGTCGCTCACCTTGCGGCCTCGTATGACATCGGCGGCGGCGCGCAGGTCGTCGAGACGAGCGTTCGTGCACGAGCCGAGGAAGACGCGGTCAATCGCTATGTCCTCGACGGGTGTGTCGGGCTCGAGATCCATGTATTCCAAGGCGCGTTCGGCGGCGACTCGGTCTTCAGCCTCGACGAACGAGTTCGGGTCGGGCACGCGAGAGGTTACCGGAATCACCATGCCCGGGTTGGTGCCCCACGACACCATCGGTTCGAGCGAGCTCGCGTCAATCTCGACGAGCTCATCGAACTCCGCGCCATCGTCGGTTCCCAGCTTCGACCATGTTTCGACGGCTGCCTTAAAGTCGTCTCCCTGCGGGGCGTTGGGGCGGCCCCGAAGGTAATCGAAGGTCGTCTCGTCAGGGGCGATCATCCCTGCTCTCGCGCCGCCCTCGATGGACATGTTGCAGACGGTCATTCGTCCATCCATCGAAAGGGAACGGACGGCCTCTCCGGTATACTCGACGACGTGACCCTGCCCGCCTCCGATGCCTATCTGTCCGATGATCCCGAGAATGAGGTCTTTCGCCGTGACGCCGAAGGGCAGAGCGCCGTTGACCCTGATCTCCATCGTGGGTGACTCGTTCTGACGGATCGTCTGCGTCGCCAGAACGTGCTCGACCTCTGAGGTGCCGATTCCGAAAGCCAGCGCTCCAAAGGCGCCGTGCGTGGACGTGTGGCTGTCGCCGCAGACGATGATCTTGCCCGGCTGGGTCCAACCCTGCTCGGGGCCGATGATGTGGACGATACCCTGGTTCGGGCTCGCCATGTCGAAGAGGTTGATGCCGAACTCCTCGCAGTTGCGCTTGAGAGCGTCGAGCTGCTGCTTGGCGATTGGGTCTCTGATCGGCAGGGTGACGCGGCCGGGGTCGGTCGGCGTGTTGTGATCGACAACCGCGACGGTGAGGTCGGTGCGCCGTACTCCCCTGCCCGCCTCACGAAGGCCATCGAACGCCTGCGGGGTGGTCACCTCGTGGATGAGATGGAGGTCGACGTACAGGATCGCGGGCTGCCCCTCTTCCTGGTGCACCACGTGCGAATCCCATATCTTCTGGTACATCGTCTTGTTCATATTGCTGCTCACGGACGGTGGCTATTTCCCCATAGCTTACGATATTTTCGACGCCGGGTGCATGGGAGGTTCAGGTAGGCAATTTCCATCTGCTCCAGAGGAGGGCGCACTTGTCGTCGACCGAGCGGGGTCGCTGGTAATAGACGGTCAGGATACTCCCATCATCCAGTTCCACGCTCGAAGGGTAGCCGAGATCGGGATGGGGGCCGTCGTCACGGAGGATATAGTCGTAGCGCCACGTCTCACCGTCATCGTAGCTGATCATAGCTCGAATTCCGTAGGGCTGTTCGCGACAGCCGTATGTGGTGACGAGAGTACCGCTTGAGTGTCGAAGCAGATGCGGTGGAGAGCCGTGGAAGTCCATCACCTCCGCTGTACTCCAGGTCTTCCCGCCATCACGGGAAAACGACTGGCACATCTGGAAGTCGGTCTGCCCCGGCTGGCGGTTTCCGTAGTCGTGATGGTTGGGGTCGAAGCGGACCAGGCCGAGCAGTCGTCCGTCGCTCAATTCCACGACGTGCGGCTCGTGGAAGCACTCGATATCGACACCCTCCGGCAGAGGCACGGAGCCCTGAGCCGTCCATGAACGTCCTCCGTCGCTGCTTCGGATGAGACCAATCGATCCGGTGTTCATGACCTTGCCGATCTCATCGGATGCCACCGTCTTGCCGAGGTAGACGAGGTCGCCATTGGCGAGTCGGTTCGGGCCATGCGGGGATGAAACCGGCACTCGAACGGGTTCATTCCACGTGAGGCCGCCGTCGTCGCTCGTCCTGACCCACGAGCCACCGTAGCGCTCGGTGGCCTCGTCGGTCATGTTGCCAAGCCCCTGCTGCCAGCGTTCGGCGTCCCGTGGACTCAGGCTCGTCTCATACTCAGAGGGTGTCGCGCCGCGGGCGTCGACGGAAAACCAGGTCACCAGCAGGCTTCGTCCGCCGAGGGAGATTATGCCGGAGTCACGGTCGTCGAGGGGCGTGTCGTTTATGACGCGGGGAGTCGTCCAGGTGCGGCCATCGTCGGTGCTGGTGCAGATGACGGTCCGCCCGAACGGGCAGACGTGGTAGTTGCGCAGGCCAGACGACGAGACGATGAGCGTGCCGTCATCCATGCGGGCGACGGTCGGCCAACCGAAGTAGCCGAAGAACTCGTCGGCGTAGTCGGCGACGACGCCGTGCTCGGCAGGGAGTTTTTCGTTTGCCTGAATCAGGTGCATCGTGTTCGCTCCATTGAGGTTGTGGTGTCGCCGTTACGAGTGTTCTTGGACGAAAGCCGTTGGTCCTAGAGCCAGCATTTGGTCGCCAACCAAACTTTCTGGATTCCGGCCTTCGCCGGAATGACGGTCGGGGGGCAGTTGTCCTCGATGCACATGAGGAATCATGGCGGGGTAGTCAGAAATAGGAGTCAGTACTGCTGGAATAGACGACCCCAACCGGTCTTCATGGCGGCGCGGACTCGTCTGCGTCCGATGAATCGCATCCAGTAGGTGTTGTGATAGAGGTTGGAGGCGACGAAAGACCACGGCGCGATGGGGGACCTGAGCAAGATATTCTCCAAGGGCTTGAGGGGGCCCCAGTAGATGAGCTTCTGGCCTTTGCTGGCCAGCGTGTTCTCCGTGCCTCCCATCTTCCAGTCGACGTCAGAGATGTCTTCTCCCACGACGTCTATATCCCGCATCTCGCCCACTCCGAGGCCCATCTCGTGGGCCAGCCGGATGAACTTAATGCTCATGGGGTCGAAGCCCATCATCTTGGCCGATACGGCGTCGACGGCAACCTGATCGGCCCCGGCGAGAATGACGTTCTTTTCATGCCACCTCATGGCGCGAGGGCCGGGTCCATCGCCCGCGAAGGTGCCGTCGGTGACGGCGAAGATGCCGGGGTGTATCTCCTTCTGGATGCTCAGGAGGTCGACGAGAGTCTCGTGGATGACAGAGTGCGTCCAGTGACGCTTGCGGTTCAGGAGTCCTCCGAATGCGTTCTTCATCGCGCCGGTGATGGTCGTGAAGACGTGGGTCTTCATCGTCGGCAGGTGGATGATGTTCTTGCCGAAGAACATCTCAGGAATTTGAAAACCCTCCGGGTAGATCTCCTCGAGGGCAATCAGCTTGGTTTTGGGCTCGTAGTCGACCCACTTGACGGGCGGGAAGTCCAAGAAGACGCTTTCGAGGCCGTGCTTGCGCTCAACGGCGCTGTGCTTGTTCTTCTGCGCGCCCTCGACGGGGTCTACGACGACCGTGCCGTTGTGCGCGGGTATGAGGTCGCCATAGCCGTCTTGCTTCAGGGTCTGGATGACACCGTCAAGCTGCCACGGGCTGGTGGAGCACGCAGGGTAGTAGTGCTGCCAGGAGATGTTGATCTTGAGCAGCGTCGCGAGATCGCCGGGCAAGTGCGACTGGTAATCGGCGAGCCGCATCGCGCGGGCGATGTCGTCGATTACCGTGTCGGGCGATGTGTAGACGACCGCGACTTTCGGCTTGGCCGGTCCCGCAACGCTCACGTGGCTATTCCAGGAAGTCGCGCAGCTTCTTGGAGCGGTTGGGCTGCCGCAGCTTGCGGAGGGCCTTGGCCTCGATCTGGCGAATGCGCTCGCGGGTGACGCCGAAGTCGCGTCCCACCTCTTCCAGCGTGCGACCGCGTCCGTCCTCAAGGCCGAAACGCAGTTGCAGTACCCGGGCCTCGCGCTCGCTCAGCGTGTAGAGAACGTCATCGACCTGCTCCTTCAGGAGCTGGTACGAGGCGGCCTCCGAGGGGGCGAGGGCGCTGCGGTCCTCGATGAAGTCTCCCAAGTGGCTGTCTTCCTCTTCGCCGATGGGGGTTTCGAGGGAAACGGGTTCCTGGGATATCTTGAGAATCTCCCGGACCTTTTCCGGGGTTATCTCCATGCCTGAGCCAATCTCTTCGCTGCTGGGCTCGCGACCGTACTCCTGGACGAGACGGCGGCTCACACGCAGGAGTTTGTTGATGGTCTCGACCATGTGGACGGGTATGCGGATGGTGCGGGCCTGGTCGGCGATGGCCCTGGTAATGGCCTGACGGATCCACCACGTCGCGTACGTGCTGAACTTGTAGCCCTTGCGGTAGTCGAACTTTTCGACTGCGCGGATGAGGCCGATGTTGCCTTCCTGGATGAGATCGAGGAGGGACATGCCGCGACCGATGTACTTCTTGGCGACGCTGACGACCAGTCGAAGGTTGGCCTCGGCCAAGTGGTTTTGAGCGGTCGTTCCCTCAGCCTTCACTCGCGCAAAGAAACCGTTGAACAGTATCTCGTGCGTGTCGAGATGACGCGTGAAATCGATCTCGTTGATCTGTTTCTTGACGTCGTCCATCGTGGCCGAGTCATCGAATTTCGTCATTATTTCGGGCGGAAGCAGGCGAGTGTCCAGCGAGAGTTCCTGAATGAGCTGCTTGGCCTCGTCCTGGGAGACGTTCATGGCGTCTTCGGCGAAGATCATCAGCTCTTCCGTGATATCGCCGTCCAGGACGTTGCGGAATTCCTGGTTGGTCACGATTTCCTTGAAGGTCAAGTCACCGGGCAGGCCACCGTACTTGCTCAGGGCCGTTGCCAGTTCCTGGCCCTCAACGGCCCGGGACAACAGTTGGTTGACCACCTGCCATGCGCGGGGCGGACGGCCTTCGGGGCTGGTGAGCTCTTCCTCGAGGCGTTCGATGTGCTTGGCGGCTTCCATCTGCTTTGCAAGGTGCCGCTCATCGGCGGCCTTCAGCAGGCTGACACGCCCGATCTCGCGAAGGTACATGCGGACTGGGTCGTCAATCATCTCGGACGACTCGATGCTCTCCTGCCACGCGGCCTGTGCCTCGGCCTCAGCCTCTTCGCGCTGTTCCGCCTCGACATCCGCGTCTGAAGGCTCCGTCGAGTCATCGGACGGAGTGGCCGCAGGATTGATTATCCCGGATTCGCTCTCGTCGTCGTCCACGCGTCTGACTTCCGAAGAACCGTCTATGGGGAAAATCTGGTCGGATCCCCCACCGGCCAAATCTCGCAGCAAGTCTCTGTCATCGTCACGCCGCTTGGGACGCTCTATATCCATGCAGTGTCCTCCCGTGTTGTGTCTGCTGTTTGCGAACTAGGGCAAGGTATTATACGACGGCCTTAGCCGTGCGGTTTTTCGCGCGCTCCTACGAGGTAGGTTTCCTTGAGCTTGGAGTTGACGTTTACGATAGAGTCCTGAACGTCTTTGGGCAGGGGAGCGCCGGGTTCTTGGGACTCCAAAATCTCGGCCTGCCGATCTCGCAAGTAGCGCTGCTCCAGTCGAGTTAGCGCCTGTCTCACAGCCTGAGGAGCCGTTTGGCGGTTCGTGGGCTTCAGGTCTAGCTCTCTAAGGTACTCAGAGTGACCGCGAAGGGTCTCGTCAAGGTGCTTTTGCAACTCATCCATTGTACCCGCAACGAGCAGTTGAGTAAATAGCTCACGGTTCTCCGTCCGGCGGAATTCATCGGGCGTATGATGTCCCACGTCTTCCTTTAGCTCAGGCCAGCGTAGCAGTGCGGACAAGACGAACTCTTCGAGCGGCTCTCGCTCTGCCGCCGCGAGGGGAGATTCGGTGGCGCTTGGGGCTGGGACGTTGGCACGGGCACGTTCTGGCGCGCGGGGACGACCGGCAGGACGCAGCTTCCCGATACTTGCCTGGAGCTGCTCCCGCGTAACATTGAGCGCATTCGCCAACTGGCCGAAATAGCGGTCCTGGTCGAATGCGTTGCTCATTGATTGTATGATCGGCATGAGGGCCTCAACCGCCTGCATCTTCCCCTGGGATGAGCTGACGTCGTACCTTCGCGCCAAGGCGGGAATGAGATAGTCCATGTAGGGGACGGCTGAGCGTACGATCTCGTCCCATTGGTCAGGGGACTCACGGATGAGGTCATCCGGGTCGCGGCCTTCGGGCATCTCGGCGATGAGGAGTTTTACCTCTTCTCGTTGTCCGAACCTGCGGCGTTCCATGGCGCGCCACGACGCTTCCAGGCTCCTGACGGTTGCCTCCTGTCCGGCAGTGTCGGCGTCGAGGGCCAGAGTGACCGTCTTGGCCATACTTCGGATGAGATACACCTGCCGTTCCGTGAGGGCCGTGCCCATGGAGGCTACGACGTTCTTGCGGTCGTGCTGGTGGGCGGCAATGACGTCCATGTACCCTTCGACGATGATGGCCGTCTCCTGTTCTCGAATGGCCGTTGCAGCCTTGTCGAGAGCGTAGAGAGTGGCCTGCTTGTCGAATATCGGCGTGGCGACGGTGTTGATGTACTTGGGGTTCGAACCGTCCAGAGAGCGTCCGCCGAATCCGGCGACCCTTCCGCGACGATTGAATATCGGGACCATAAGGCGACCGAAGAAGAAGTCCCGGACATTACCTTCGTCATCGCTTCGGAGCAGACCGGCCTGAGTGGCGTGGCCGAGATTGGCACCCAGAGTCGACAGGTGCGTCTTCAGCCGGTCGCGGCCTCTTGGGCTGTATCCGAGTTGAAACTCTTCAATTGCCTTTTCGTCGATGCCCCGGTCCTCGAGGTACTTGAGCGCCGCCCTACCCTCCGGAGATTTGAGCATGTCGTTGTAGTAGCGGGCGGCCTCCTGGTTTACGCGGAAGAGGGACTCCTCCAGGTCCACCTGTTCCTTGGGACGGCTGGTGACCTCCACGCCAGCGGTCTCGGCGAGACGCCTGAGGGCCTCTCCGAACTCCACGCCCTCCTTGCGCATGACGAAGTTGAACATGTCACCGCCGGTCGCGCACGCGCCGAAGCAGCGCCAGGTCTGACGCTCCGGGTTCACGGTGAACGAGGGCGTCTTCTCCGTATGGAAGGGGCAGCGCGCCTTGTAGTTGCGCCCGGCCTTCTTCAGCGGGACGTAGCCGGAGATAACTTCCACGATGTCGAGCTTGTCTCGTATGTCATCGACTACGGACATGCCTGCTCCGTTCTTCTATCTTCCCCCGGTACCAGTTCGACTTAGAGGGTATTTCCGAAATCTGTGAGAACCGTTCGTGGTGAGCCCTTCGACAGGCTCAGGACAGGCTTGTCGTACCATGAACCACCCTTCGACAGGCTCAGGGCGAACGGGTGATAGTCACCTTTACACATACTCTCGAAGTACTTTGGCAACCCCCTGCTAGGCACCGGAACCGTTTTCGGAAGACTCTACCTGCTCATAGGCGTATTTTGCCACCCGGTCGATAGGCTCGCGTGCCGTCTCGACGTGCGTTCCGATGTGGTCGACTGCGGCGCGGAGATCGACGAGGCAGTCCGCGACTGACTCCCAGTCGTCGGCTCTGTCGATGAGGTCATCGAAGCGGGCAGCGATGGTCTTGTGCGCTGCCCAGATGTCTCCGAGATCTGTGGAGAGCGTTCCAAGGTCCTCGTCAAGCTCCTCCGGCAGTCCCATCTCTTTAAGACGTACAACGATGGCGTGAGCCATGAGTGCCGTGTGCCGGGCATGCGGGAGGTCGGGTGTGATTTCCGTCATGTTTCGCCTCGTCTATTGGTCGCCAACGTAGTGCGCCACGTACATCGTCCAGAGCTCACGAATCTCTTCGAGTGTTTCCATCTGCGGCTCAGGCTGCATCTCGTTGACGTTCTCGAAGATTCCCTTCCAGATATCGTCGACCTCTCGCCGCCACCGGGCGTATTCCACGCCGTGCGTATCGCGCTGCATCGCTTCGAGATGCTCCTGGATGAGCTTCGTCTTGTTGCGGACCAGGCGAGTAAGGACTCGGTCGTTTGGGGTCATCCGGCCCTTCTCATGGCAAAGACCTTGCCAATGCCCGGCTCGATGCGTTCCGCCATGCGGATGGCGAACTGGTCCGTCATTCCCGCGATGTAGTCGACCACGGCCCACTCCTCGTCTCGATACTCGCCCGGTATTCTACCGCGATTGTCGTCGAAGTGCCGGTACAGCAGGCGGACGATCTTGCGGGCGGCATTTCCCTCGTCGCCACGGTCTTCGGGCATATATACCTGATCGAACATGAACTCGCGCAGGATGTTGACGGTATCGCGCATCTCTTCGCTCATGCGGATGGAGGGGCGTGAGCTAATACCGTTATCTCCTGTGGCAGCCCAAGATGTGTCTACGATGTCGGTGACCATGGCGTTCATCCGCGTCGAGTGCCGGTCTCCGAGGCGTTCCGTCACCTCATTCGGCAAGTCGTCAGACCTGAGAATACCTGCTCGAAAGGCGTCGGCAAGATCATGGTTCAGGTAGGCGATGGCGTCGGAGACGCGAACGATCTGCGCCTCCAGGGTCAGATCACGGGGGTTCGCGCCGCCCATCACGTCGCCGCGGGGCTTGGAGTGGTTTACGATGCCGTGCCGGACGTCGAGAGTCAGGTTCAGGCCTCTGCCCTCCCGTTCGAGCTTTTCGACGATGCGAAGGCTGTGTCTCGCATGGGTAAACCCGGCAGGATGAAGATCATCCACTTCCTTCTCTCCCACATGGCCGAAGGGAGTGTGGCCCAAGTCATGGCCGAGGGCTATGGCCTCCGTCAAGTCCTCATTGAGGTTAAGGGCGCGGGCAATCGTACGGGCGATCTGGGCGACCTCCAGCGTGTGCGTCAGCCGGGTCACGTAGTGATCGCCCGGAGGCGCAATGAAGACCTGCGTCTTGTGTTTCAAGCGCCGAAACGACTTGGAATGGATGATTCGGTCGCGGTCGCGCTGGTACTCGGTGCGGATGTCCGAGGGACTCTCAGGAGTCTCGCGGGTGCTATCCTTCGAGCGGGCGGCGAATGGTGAAAGCGATTCTTCGCGCTGCTCCAAGCGATGTCGAACGACGGATAGATTCACGAAACGGGGATGTCCTTGAATTCCGGGAGTGAGGGCCGCTGTTACAAGTCGTCTTAAGGGCGATTTAGGATACCACAAGGTCTTGCATTCCGCCCTAGCGGAGCGTCCGGCTATGGAGTACTATTCCACGACAACTCAGGCGTGGAATTGTCGAGGAATGGGAATGTCAACGGAGCTATTCGACCTCACAGGAAGAGTCGCAATCGTAACGGGCGGGAACGGCGGGATAGGTCTGGGGATCGCCATGGGTCTGGCCGGTGCGAACGCCGCGGTCGTCGTGGCTGCGAGGAATAAGGACAAGACCAACGCGGCGGTTGAGGAGCTACGGGCACTGGGACCGGAAGCGTGCGGCATTTCGCTGGACGTGGTGGAAGAAGGTTCTATCAAGGCCGCCGTGGAAGAAACGGTGGAGCGGTACGGGCGTCTTGACATCCTTGTGAACAACGCCGGGACTACCGTGCGGAGTCGACCGGAGGACTACGATGCGGCTGACTGGGACCTCGTGCAGGACGTGAACCTGCGGGGAGCGTTCCTGTGCAGCCGTGAGGCGTACCCACACATGGCGAGGCAAGGGGGCGGGAAGATCATCAACATCGGTTCGATGACGTCGATCTTCGGTCTCGACTGGGGGGCGCCGTACGCGGCCAGCAAGGGTGGAATCGTCCAGCTATCGAAGAGCCTTGCCATCGCGTGGGCGAAGGACAACATCCAGGTCAATGCCATATTGCCGGGCTGGATCGAGACCGATTTGACGGCGCCTCTGCAGGAGAGGTTCCCGGAGAGGCATGCACAGATTACGTCGAGGATTCCCGATGGGCGCTGGGGAATCCCCTCGGACTTCGCGGGCATCGCCGCGTTTCTGGCGAGCGGCGCGTCTGACTACGTGACGGGAACGGCGATTCCCGTAGACGGCGGATACTCGGTGTACTAGGAGCGGGTCGTGACATCTGAGCTTTTCTACTCCGACGCCACCGAGCTGGCGGAACGGATTCGGTCGAAAGACGTGTCGCCGGTGGAGGTCGTCCAAGCACACCTCGACCGGAGTGATTCCGTAAACTCCGCCATCAATGCCATCGTGGTTCCGAACGACTTGGCTCTCGACCAAGCGCGGGAGGCGGAGGGAGAGGTGATGAGCGGCGAATCGCTTGGGCCTCTACATGGTGTTCCGTTCTCGGTAAAGGAGGTCTTTGATACCGAAAGGATACGGAGCACGAGAGGCTCGCTGCTGTATGCCGACCGAGTCCCTGACTCTGACGCGACGGCCGTACGGAGGCTGAAGGAAGCGGGGGCTATCGTCATCGGGAAGACGAACTGCCCGGAGTTCGCGCTGGCGGCTGAGACGGTGAACGATCTGTTTGGGAGAACGCTCAACCCCTGGAACCTCGACCGGACATCGGGCGGTTCCAGCGGAGGCGAGGCGGCGGCGATATCGGCGGGACTTTCGCCGATGGGCATTGGAACGGATCTGGGAGGATCGAACAGGCTTCCGTCACACTACTGCAACATCGTCGGTTACAAGCCCACGCACGGCCTGATCCCTCTGACGGGCGGGTGGCCGGAAATCATGTCGCGGAGGATGCACGTCGGGCCTATGGCGCGGTCGGTGCGAGACATCGCCCTGTCCCTCAACTTGATGAGCGGGCCAGACTACCTCGATCCGTACGCGCTTGGACGTGGCGTGGACGACATGCCATGGTTCGGGGCGTCGCTCCCGCCGCTTCGGGTCGGCATGATGACCAAAGGGCCTTTCGAGCCGGTCATGGGAGAAATTCAGGATACCGTCCGGAGGGCGGCCTCTGCGCTTGAGTCGCTGGGCTGCATAGTGGAGGAGGTCGATTTCGGCTGGCACGACCGTCTCCCGATTGCCTTTACGATGGACATGCTGATCGTCGAGGCCGACCACTACTTCAAGCCGTTCGTGGAGGGTCGGGAGGACGAGCTTTCCGGTTCGATTTCCGCCCTCCTCAGCCTGCCGAAGCCCTCGATGGCCGATTACTTTGCCTCTATGGACAAGCATGAGTCGGTATCGCGGGACGTCACTGAGTTCTTCGGCGACCATGATTTGCTGCTATTGCCGACCTCGCCGGTAACGGCTCCGCCACATGACAGCGCGGTGCTGGACGTGGACGGACGAACGGCGGACGCCGGACACGCGGCCAACATCACGGCGACGTTCGGGATGACCGGGCACCCGGCGATCTCGGTCCCGTTCGGGATGTCATCGGACGGGCTGCCTATAGGAGTGCAGCTTGCGGCGGGCCACCTGAATGACCGGCTTCTGCTCCACGCGGCGTCTGCGCTCGAAGCAGTGTCGGAGACTTCGCGGTTGAGGCCGCCGATCGGCTAATATCTGCCCTACAGGATTCTCACGAGAGGAAGACATGAAAGAACGACGACTGCTCTTCTACAACGATGCACGGCACTCGTACATCTACTACTACGACCCGCCGTTCCGGCTGGAGGACGCCTGGAAGCCGGTCGACGAGGTTGTGGGGACAGGGGCCGACACACTGGTGTACGGCCTCGGCGCTGGGCCGACGATGTTCCACGATACGAACGTTGGGGAACGTTGGGGCGATCACCTGGAATCGTTCCCGTTGGTGGCGGGATGGAGGGCGTACGAGAACATCAAGAGCCTGAACGAGCGGGGACTCGACCCGCTCAAGGTCCTGATCGACCGCGCGAAAGAGAAGGAGGTCGAGTTTTTCGTTTCGCTGCGGCAGTCGCATTCGGCCGACCCGAAGGACCGGGAGGACGAGGTCGGCTGGATGTTCAACTGGCAGTTTCGCATCGACCACCCCGAATGGTGCCTGAAGGGTCTCGGGAAATACGCCTTCGACTGGACGCACCCGGAGGTGCGCGCCGAGCGGTTCGCTCTGATCGAGGAGACGGTAAACGAGTACGACATAGACGGGTTCGAGGTGGACTGGACGTTCTGGCCTCACTACTTCGAGGACGACGAGGCGGAGGCGAAGGCGCACATCCTGACGGAGTACATGGCCGACGTACGCAAGACCGTCGACGCAGCAGCGGCCAAGAGGGGCAGGCCCATCGCATTGGGCGCTCGCGTCCTGCCGACCCGCGAGGGCAACATGGCGGCCGGGATGGACGTGACCACGTGGATCGAGCGGGGCTGCCTGGACTTCGCGGTGCCGACTGTCTACCAGGACAGACAACTCGACGCCGACCTGCCGTTTGAGTGGATCGTCGATGTCGCACACGCGAACGGGTGCAAGGTGTACTCGACCCTGCATGACCAGGTCGGGAGCGACAGCGACGTTCCCGCGACGCTCGACCATTATCGCGCAGGCGCGGCGTCACACCGGGCGAAGGGGGCAGACGGGGTGTATCTGCCGTGGTTCAAGTGGCCTCACGGCGCAGAAGAGCGAGACCTGCTGGGCAAGATCGGCGATCCCAAGCTGCTCTCGCAGGGCACGAAACACTATGTCGTGCGGCAGGACTTCGACGTTTCATCCGAGCAGTTGTACGGCGCTCAGCTCCCAGCCAAGATCGAGGTAGGGCCGGAAGCCTCACCGACCAGCGTGAGTTTCTTCGTAGCCGACGAGTTTGATACGGAAACGCGGGCGACGCTTCGACTGACTATCTACGATCACACGATCCACGATGAGACGGTCGTGACGCTCAACGGCAAGGATCTCACGGTATCGAACGCATGGAGGACGACATACGGATTCACACACGTGGCGCTCGACTTTCCTCTGGAGTCCAGTGCGTTGCTGACCGGCAGGAACAACGTTTCGATATCCGTCCGATCGAGGCCCGAGAACCTCGGCATCGAGCTTCCACGACTTGACGGGGTCGAGGTACGGGTCGAATACCCGGAACCGCAGGACTTCCTGTAGTGGGGTCTGAGCAGGGGGTCAAGGGGCGGGCAGGACATCCAAAAGGCGAGAGTGCAGCGAAGGGAATACCAACGATGAGCAAGCGACGACTGATCTTCTACGACGACGCCCGGCACTATCACTACTACGTGCATGAGCCGCCAATGAGCATGTCGGAGGCGACATCGACCATCGACGCCGTGGCGGGAACGGGAGTCGATACGTTCGTCTGGGGTTTCGGGGTGGGGCCGACGGTGTTCCACGACTCGAAGCACGCCGACGTATTCGCCGCGCATCTGGACGTGATTGCCGACGTCGCGAGCTGGCGGGCGTATGAGAACACCATGCGGCTCATCAAGCAGGGTCATGATCCCCTGAACGTGATGATAGATCGCGCCCACGAGGTTGGCATGGACTTCATCGGCAGTCTTCGTCTGACCCACTCTTCGAACCCCGCTGACGTGAACAACGCCCATAACTGGCAGTTCAAGATCGACCACCCGGAGTGGGTGCTAAAAGGCGACGACTCGCCGGACCGCAAGAACGCATTCAACTGGGTCTACCCTGAGGTTCGAGCCGAGAGGTTCGCCATCGCTGAGGAAACGCTAATCCGATACGACGTGGACGGCCTCGAACTGGACCTCACGTTCGACCCCTCTTACTTCGAGGCCGACGAGGTAGCGGAGAACATGCACGTATTGACGGACTTCCTGCGCGACCTCAGACGTACTGCGAAGGAAGCCGGTGAGATGAAGGGCAAGTCCATCGACATAGGGGCGAGAATTCTACCGACGCCGGCGGCCAACAACGACACGGGTTTCGATATTGAAACATGGTTTGAAGAGGGACTGCTCGACTTCGTGGTGCCGAACGTCTACAGCCACATGCCCATCGACCCGGACTTTCCTTTCGAGTGGGTGCTCGACCTTGCGCGAAAGGGAGAATGCGCGGTCTATCCCGCCATGGGGTCGGTACTGGGGCCGAACCGAGACGAGTACGCGGGACTAGAGTACTACAGAGCGGCGGCGGCGGCCTACTGGAGTCGGGGAGCCGATGCGCTGTACCTGCCCTGGTACCCGTGGCCTATTGGTCCCGAGCAGCGGCAGATTCTGACGGAGATCGGCGATCCCGATGTGCTGTTCGAGAAGTCGAAACGATATTATATGGCTCCCCGCCAAGACCAGTGCGTCAAGTTCGGATACGAGGCACCCCTATCCGTCGAACTCGACGTCGGGCCGGAAGCGGACCCAGCAACGGTGAGCCTGACGATAGTCAAGGACTCATCCGACGGGAACGCCGTCCTGGAGCTGAAGCTGGTCGAATCGACATCGCATGACGTGATGAGCGTGCGCCTCAACGGGAAGGAACTGCCACAAGACGACGCGACCTACACGACGTATGGATACACGTACTCGACCCTCGAGTTTCCCTTGGAGTGGGACGATGTTGTCGATGGGGTGAATGAGATATCCGTCGCACACCTCTCTCGGCCCTCCAACCTTTCGAGCAAGGTGAGCCTGGAGGGCGTGGAGATAGGGATCGACTACATTATGCCCAAACAGCCGTAGGCAGTCGGCATAGGGCCCGTCCTCATCGAGAACGTTTGAAGGTGCTTCTAGCCTGCCGCAGGCGGTTGGTAGTCCGCCGACCGTGCGATTGCCTCGTCTATGATCTCCGGAGTGACCAGCACCGTCGTCTTGATGGACGCCGTGCCGGAAGCCCCGATGCTGAGGGACACGGCGGCGGCAGCGGCATCGTCGGGCAGATCGGCGATCGCGTAGAGGTCGCTGTCGCCGAAGGCGTAGTAAAGGGCCTCGACGCTACCTCCCAACGAGGCGGCCAGTCTCCCGGCCATTTCTCGACGTGCAGCGGCGCCTTCCGTCACAAGTCCACCAAGGCCTTCCTTTGTGTAAGACGCTTGAAACAGGTACTTCGGCATGATTGTCCTCACTTACGAAAATGCAATTTTCAGGAATTCATTAGAACACAGAAACACCGGCCAATGCATCGGCGGCCATTGTTTGCCTGGTTCAGCCCAGCAGCACACGCTCCCTGGTGTACCTGTACATGCCCTCGCGATCGGGGCGGGACAGAGCGATGACAATTGCGATGGGCGGGCCGACCCGGCCGATGAACATGGCAGCGGCCAGGACGTATTGGCTTGCCACTGAAAGATCGGCAGTGATGCCGGTGCTGAAGCCGACCGTACCCAGGGCTGAAACGGCCTCAAACAGTAGATCGAGAAACTCATGCTCGCCGCCGTCCAGGAAGGTTAGGACCATTGCCGTCGCGTAGGCAAAGAGGCATCCGAGACTGACGATCACGAGGGCCCAGATAATCTGAACCGCGGGAATGCGTCTCGAGAAGACTACAGTCCTGGTCCTTCCGTAGAGCGCGGCTGCCATTGCAAATATGATGATGGCGAAGGTGTTGACCTTCACCCCGCCGGCGACCGACGCCGAAGCGCCGCCGATGAACATGAGAACGGTATAGAGAAGGTTGGTCTCTTCCCTCGTCTCCTCGAAGCCTGTCGTTGAGAAGCCCGAGGTGCGGTTGACCGATTGGAACACCGAGTCCGCAATTTGGTCTACTAGACCGAGTTTGCCCAGGGTGTGCGAATTCCCGGCCTCGGCAAGGAAGTATCCCAAGCCCCCGACCAGGAGGAGCGCGCCTGTGAAGATGAGGACGATCTTGGAATTCAGTGTGAGCCTGGAGAAGCCTCGCCTCTTTACGACATCATCGATCACCCAATAGCTGAGACCTCCCACTACTATGAGCAGAGCGATTGTCCCGGTGATGATCCTTTCCGAACGAAATTCCGCGAGGCTGTTGGCGTTGGGAAACGATACGAACCCGGCGTTATTGAACCCGGAAACTCCCTGGAATAGGCCGTGCCAAACGGCTTCCAACGGTTCATATATGAATGAGAACCGCGCCGTGAGAACCAGAAAGCCAACCAGTTGGATGGCAATCGCCCAGACGACGATGCGCACGGTGATTGCCGTGATATCCGTGAAGGTCGCGGTGCCCACGGTTTCGCGAATCAAGAGCCTCTGGGTCAGAGAAATTCGCTGGCCCACAAGGATGAACAGGGCGCTGGCAATGGTCATGATCCCCAGTCCGCCTATGAACATCAGGAGCAGGATGACCGCCTGTCCTCCAAGGGTCCAATATGATCCCGTGTCCTGGATGATCAGCCCTGTGACGGTCGCAGCCGATGTGGCAGTAAACAGGGCATCTATGAATGGCGTAAACCCGTCGCCGTGGTGGGCAAAGGGCATACTCAGCAGGAGTGTTCCAATCGCAATCAGGGCTACGAATGCGTAGATGAGGATGAGCGAGGGGTTCAGAACGGAAGACGGTTCGCGGGCCGGCGCCAGTTCAATGTGGACCGGACGCAGGACATCCCGGCGGGGCCTCCGCACCACCGAGTCCGCCGGTTTAGGTTTCCACTTCCCTACCAAGGTCCTTCTACGTCCTTACTGGCGAACCCCAGCATCGGATGGATGCAAGGAGAGCGCCAACTCGGGCTGCGATGTTTGAAGTCCTGAGTACTTCCCTGCCCCGTTAGCGCAGTCCCAGTCTGCCGACTCCGCCGGGTGCGTCGCTGCCGGTGATCCATCCCTCGATTATGCCGGCGAACCGCACCTCTGAATCGTCCTCCGGCTGGTAGCCAAAGACACTTCGGGCGTTGCTGAGCGACCAGAACGCGCGGGTATTGTTGCTGATCCCGTAGATGATGTGGAACGGGACACCGTGTTCATTCTCGATGTTGGGCGTTTCAATTGCCTTTGTAAACAGCTGGACCTGGTCACGCACGCTCCAATAGCAGCCGAGCACTCGCTTGAAGGTAGCGGGGTCGTGTCCGTAGCGTTCGGGGTCGAGTTCCCGGGGATGCCCGATTCGCACCATTACAACCTCGAGCTTGCGGCCTATGTTGATGCCTTCGACGAGGACCTCGCGTCCCGAAGGATGGTCGAAGCTGGGGAACCCGCAGGCAAAAAGGAAGCCCATGACCTCCTGTGACGACTTCGCCCATCCGTAGAAGTTGTCGGACAGGGGGAAGTCGTACGGATCGACCACGTCCATCTTCCGGGTATGGACCAGGTTGTGCTCATACCAGTCGGCGGCGTGGTTCGACGTTGCAACGATGGCGCGGCGGACTCCCGCATCGTACGCGCACCGCAGGACGTTATACGCCATTTCAACGTTCTGCTTCTCGATGAAGAAGTGGTCGATTGGCTTCCCGTCACGACTCTTATGAGCGAGGTGGATGACGGTATCGACCCCCTGAAAATGCCGCTCGTATTTTGACCGGTCGGGATCGATGAGGTCCACGACGCGGACTCCATCCACCTTCTGTCCCTCGCGGTTCCTGTCACTAACGTCAAGCGCCACCACGTCGTACCTCGACCGGAGCTCTTGTAGCATCCTGCCGGATACGTACCCCGTGGCGCCCGTTACCAGAATCTTTCGTTTCGTCAATCTCTGTGGACTCTCCTGTAGTGATTCGTCCTGTGGATTCGGGAGCGAACACACCGTGCAGCTTAGCTGGGCGTTCGCCCGGGTCCCATCTCGCCCCTGGACCGAAGATCGTCGGCGAATCTTGATTCCGCGTCGTCCTCGGGACGGTAACCCAGTACTCGCCTGGCGTTGACCAGTGACCAGTATGCCCTCGTATTGTTGCTGATCCCGTAAACGACGTGCCAGGGAACACCGTGCTCGTTTTCGATGTTCTCCGTCTCGATTGCCTTGATGAATAGCTGAAGCTGATCGCGTTGGCTCAAGTAGGAACCGAGACTCCGCTTGAGACCGGTCTCACTGTCAGAGTACCTATCAACTTCCAACTCTCCGGGCGAGCCGATGCGAACGAGCACCATGCCCATCTTGCGTCCGAAAGTCCCGCTGGCAAACAGGAAACCCAGGTGCTCATAGGTCGCCTTCGACCAGCCATAGAAGTTGTAGGAGAGGGGCAGATCGTAAGGGTCGAGCGACTCCATCTTCCGAGGCTGCAACAGGGCAGGCTCGTACCAGTTGGCGGCGTGATTTGAGCTTGCGGCCACCACGCGTTCAACTCCCGCATCGTATGCGGCGCGGAACACGTTGTAGGCCATATCGACGTTTTCGCGCTGGCTCTCGTATTGATCGATGGGATCGCCCCTCCGACGGATGTATGCGAGGTGCACCACCGCGTCTATACCTTCGAAGTGATGCGCGTACTTGCTCCTGTCGGGATCGAGAAGATCAGCTACCTGCACACCATCCACGGGGCCGGCGGTTGAATGCGCCCTATCCGGGCTCGGCTCGACGCTGGCATCAAGGAGCGTCAGGTCGTAACGCTCATGAAACGCCGGGAGCATTCTGTTGGCGACGTACCCGGCAGCGCCGGTGATAAGAACTCGCTTCTTTGCCATTTGATACCTCCAAGAGGGACGCCGGAACATTGTAGTACGTTTCAAGGCGGCATCCAAACCTCTTGTAGGCGCACGGTGGCGTTTGCTACCATTGGAGTTGCGACGGCGTCCCTCACGTCGCCGCCTGCGTGGGGCTGTAGCTCATCTGGGAGAGCGCTTCAATGGCATTGAAGAGGTAGGGGGTTCGAGTCCCCCCAGCTCCACCACAGTGCACTGAAACAAGTACCATCTTCGAGCTTTGGCTGGGAGGCCTTGGACGGCCCGAGTGATGAATTCGAGCCTTCTTGAGCCCACCAGACTTGATGAGATCAA
>DAOUKG010000046.1:0-86126 GCA_034421575.1 Dehalococcoidia bacterium | reverse complement strand
CCGCTTCACCGATGCGCGCAATGAGAGTCCAGTCCCATTCGAGTGGACCAAGTGCGTTGTTGGGCCCGGAAGCCTTAAAATACGTTACTCTCAATTATGAAACTAAGTACTAGTACCGTTTCCAGATGGTTATGACGGTTCTCTGCACTACCCACGATCTGGATTCCGGCCTTCGCCGGAATGACGGGTAACGGTTGTGATTTATCACTTTCAGATGGAACTGGTACCAGTACCGGTTCCACATGGTTTTGACTGACCTATCGAAGCACACCCTCACCCTAGCCCTCTCCCACGACGGGAGAGGGCTAGGTATTTGACCATCCACCCACTCTCCATGAACCTGCGAGCAACCCCACCACTGTCATTCTGAGCGGAGCGCAGCGGAGTCGAAGAATCTAAAATGTCTGTCACAACGTAAAGCTGACACGGAAATTCTTACCCGGTTTGACTGTTGGTCATGATGAGAAGCGTGACACTGGCCGTCCGGTCTTGCGGTTATGGATTTTAGATTCCTCGCTGCGCTCGGAATGACAGGATTGCGGTGGCCGGATCATAGCTGCAATCCCGTTTTACCTACCCCTGTCAGCCCACGACGGGAGAGGGGATACCCGCTTCTCGATTTAGCTGTCATATCCAAATGGAACTGGTGCTATATCACCTCACCAACGCTCTTGGGCGACCAGTTGCCGAAGCGAGTTCTCGAACTCCTCCCGCTGCCACCGCCTTATTTCAGGGGCATGAAGTTCGGTCTCCAGGTCATTGGGAAAGGATGCCAGCCTCTGGAGACTCGCCATTGGCCAGATGAGGCCCACTGCCAGGGATAGTCGTTTTGCGTGTTCGGAACGCCACGCCTTGAGCTTGTCCAGTCGCTGACTCACTTTCGCGCGCTCGGCGCGGGAGAGCCGCCTGCCGCGTGGCTGACGCGGCCTTTGGAGAGGCTGGGCGGCCTTGCCCTTCTTGATGGCGTCTCGGACTCCTGCCGCCAACCTGCCCCGTCCGAACATTCCCAGGCCTCGCACCTCGCGCAGGTCTGAACCGGGCTCCGACGCAAGGGATACCAACACGGCATCCTGGATTACGCGAAAATGGGGACGCCCCAGTCGGAGCGCGTGTCGCTCCCGGAACTCCAACAGCGACTTGAGGATGGCGAGCCCGCGACCGTCGAGGTCTCGCGATCCTTTCACGGAGAAGACCGCCAACTCCGGGTCGGGAGCGCGGTACCGAATCTTCGCTAGCCGGTCGCACTCTTCCTTGACCCAGACGGTGCGACCCAACCTTCGAAGCTCGTCGACAAGCCTGTCGCGCAGACCGAAAAGGTGCCGCACGTCCCCGGCTGCGTATGCGAGCGCCGAGTCGCTCAGGGGACGGATCGACCAATCGGAGCGCTGGATGTTCTTCTCTTTAGGGATGGTGACATTCAAGAAGTCCTGAAGGGTGGACACGAGGCCGAGTCGCTCGCTCCCCACGAAGGCAGCGGCAATGCTCGTGTCGAACAGGTTTCCGACGCGAAAGCCCCAGTCGCGGTCGAGGCTTCGGATGTCGTGATCGCCGGAATGCAGCACGGTCTCAACCGAAGGATTCGCCAGGACCTCCCCAAGCGGACTCATGTCCTCAATGGCGATCGGGTCGATCAGGTATGCACGTCCGGCAGCCCAAAGCTGAAGGAGGCAGATGCGTTCCGGGTAACGGAAGAAACCGTTCGATTCGAGATCGAATCCGATGCGACGCTCCCGTGAAATCCGGCGCATGACCCGGGAAAGACGCTCACCGTCGGTGACGACTTCGTAGTCCGCTGTCTTGGAGCGCTTCCGCTCGCGTGAGGTCGCGGAGGTCCTTCCCTTCCGCGAACTCGTGTTATCGCTGCTCATCGACGCGGGAGTTTACCACAACCACTCCTTGCGATGGGCATGTACTCGCGCTGCAAGGGCCGTTTTCTGAGTCATGTGCGGTATAATTCCCAGAGAAGGGGATATCACCCTGCATGGGTTGCCTTGTCCGCTTTTTCCTTGAAAGCGGACTTGAAGAGTTAGAGACCACAGCGTCATGACTCGTCGCGCGTTGCAGGGAATGATTTGACCGTACTCTAAAGGGAGTAGTTCATGAAACTGCCATCTTGGACGCAGATCGTCGGCTGGGGACTTATCACAGCCCTCCTCGTGATTGTCGTCGCCTGTGGAGGCTCCGACGATGGGGAGGAGAACCCGTTCCGAATCGGTGTGATGGAATCCGTGACCGGCCCCGGTGAGACCTACGGCAACGTGGCGGTTCGCGCCAAACAAATGGCCGCGGACGAGATCAATGAAGCCGGGGGCATCGACGGGCGCATGTTGGAGCTCGTCATCGAAGACTCAAAGTGCAGCGCACAGGACGCCATCCAAGCCTACAACAAGCTCACCGACGTGAACGGGATGAAGATCATCCTCGGCACGTCTTGCAGCGGAGCGATGCTGGGAGTCGCACCACAGGCGGAGGAAGACGGTGTGGTTCTCTTCTCCGGGCTGGCCAGCAACCCTGACATAGCAGACGCGGGCGACTATATCTTCCGAACTCAAATCAGCGATATCGAGGTGGGGATAAACACCGGAAACGTTCTCTGGGGCGATGGGATCCGCAATCTTGCCACCATCACCGAGGAGACGGACTACGCGGAGGGCGTCAGACGCACCTCAGTGGAACAATTCGAGAAACTCGGAGGCGCCGTAATTGCCGCGGAGCGGTACGGGAGTGATGTGACCGATTTCAGGTCTCAACTCACAAAGCTGATCGGTGCGAATCCGGACGCAATCCACCTGGCGCCCCAGTCCGAGTTTTCAGCCGGCACTATCATCAAGCAGGCCAGAGAGTTGGGATATGAAGGTCCGATTTACGGCGAGACTATCACGGTCGGAAAGACCTCTCTCGACATTGCCGACGGCGCGGCTACCGGCATCAAGGCCATTACGGCGGCTCCCGATCCCAACAATGAGAAAGCCCAGGAAGTTCTCGCCAAATTCAGGGCGCAATACAACTACCTGACCCTGCCGTGGCATCTCGGGTCTGCCTATGACGATGTCTACATAACGGCGGAGTGCCTCAAACAGACCGGAGACGACCAGGACGCCGATGGGTTCCGCGACTGTCTCTACGACATCACGTGGAGCGGCGCCATCGGCAACAACTACAGCTTCGATTCCGACGGAGAGGTTGTAGGCCTCTCCAGGGCGGTCGTGGAGGTCCTTCCCCCGGCCGAGAGGACGGAGGAGAACTTTGGGTACAGGGTTCTGAGCGGCGGTCAACCCGAGTAGATTCTGCGGCGCGCGATCCTGGCGCGTTACACCCTTATGCCGTGCATGGTGAAAGATACCCTCCATTAAGCGCGTGTGCGTACTTGCAAGACTCACGTAGCGGTGATAAAACGTATCGGAAGCATCGGCCCATAGAGAGCATCCTTACGAAAAGGGGGTTTGTCATGCAATTATTCTCATGGAAACGAATTGTCGCAATAGGATTGCTGGCGGTTCTGGCGTCGGTGGTTGTGGCATGCGGAGATGATGAAGATGAAGGAGACGGAGAACCGTTTCGCATAGGCGTGATGGAGTCGCTTACCGGTCCCGGCGAGACCTACGGCCAAGTGGCTAACAATGCTAAGCAGTTGGCTGTAGCCGAGATCAACGACGCGGGTGGGATTAACGGTCGCATGTTGGAGCTTGTCGTCGAAGACTCCAAGTGCAGCGCCCAGGACGCGATCACGGCCTACAACAAGCTGACTGACGTGGACGGGGTGAAGATCATCCTCGGCACATCGTGCAGCGGCGCGATGTTGGGAGCCGCGCCTCACGCGGAGGCCGACGGTGTGGTGATGTTCTCAGGACTGGCAACGAACCCGGACATCGCAGAGGCCGGTGACTACATCTTCCGCACAGCCATGAACGACGCCCAGCTTGGCATCGACACCGGCAACGTGCTCTGGGCGGACGGAATACGCAAGCTCGCCACCATCAACGAGTCGACCGACTACGCCGAGGGCGTGAGGCGGGCATCCGTCGCGCAGTTCGAGAAGCGTGGAGGAGAGGTCGTGGCTGCGGAGCAGTACGCCTCCGATACCACCGATTTCAGGAGCCAGCTGACCAAGCTGCTGAACGCAAGCCCCGACGCCATTCACATTGCGGCACAAGGGGAATTCAGCGGCGGCACTATCGTCAAGCAGATCCGGGAATTGGGTTACGAAGGGCCCATATACTCCGAGGTCGTTCCTATCGGGTCTGAGGCCCTCGGAATCGCCGGGGATGCGGCCACCGGGCTGAAGGCCATCACCGCTGACCTCGATCCTGCAAACAACAAGGCGCAAGAGGTCCTGGGAAGCTACAGGGACCGCTACGGCCAAGTTACGCTGCCGTGGTACCTCGGCTCGGCCTACGACGATGTCTATATCACCGCCGAGTGTCTGAAGAGGACGGGTGACGACCAGGACGCGGACGGCTTCAGGGACTGTCTCTACGATATAAGCTGGAGTGGAGCTATCGGGGTAAACTACAGCTTCGACGACAGGGGCGAGGTCGTGGGCCTTTCCAATGTTGTCGTGGAGGTGCTCCCAACGGCTGAGAGGACCGAAGACAATAACGGTTACAAGGTCCTTGGAGGCGCTCCGACAGAGTAGTTCTTTCTACCTGTCCTTGATGCCGATTGGCATAGCTTCACATCGTGGACGAACGATGGGTTATGTCCATCTGAATGCAAGGACTCCCGCGCCGTGATGTTTGAACGGCGTGGGAGTCCAGACAGAGGCCCTATACGTAGATGAGTCTCGAGAGACTGAGGTTCGCCTGGTGGAGCCGTTTGCTTCCGAGCGGTGATGGTGGCCACGGCAGAATCCTGGCGACGGTGCTGACGGTAGCCGTAGTTGCGTATCTCGCTTGGAAGATCACCGAGTCTCCCGATCAGGCCGTGCAGTTCGCCTTCAACGGCCTGGCCGTAGGCGCCATCTACGCTCTCCTCGCGATGGGCTTCACCATCGTCTACAGCACCGTATGGTTCTTCGATCTCTATTACGGGGCGGCCGCCGCCATAGGCGCTTACGGCGTCTTCTACCTCAGGTCGCAGGACGGATTCGGCGGCAACGACTACACGAACCCCTACGTGACCGCCATGCTTGCCGCTGTGACGGCCGGAGTGGTCGCGTGGGCGCTCTACGAGGCGTTCTTCCACAAGCTGTGGCCTCGTTTCGACCGAAGGGTCCTGTACGCAGTCGGAGGACTCCTGGCGGCCGGCGCGGGAGGCTACATGGGCCTCGTCCTGAACTATACGGACTCGACCAATACCATCGTGAGTCCCGCCATAGGCGTCGCCGTAGCGCTGATTGCGGGTTGGGCTGTCCACAGGGGCGTTCGCAACGTGCTGCCGTCAATGAGCGCCAGTCCTCTCCTGGTCGCAGCGGGGATCATTGGGGTGGCGCTGGGAGGGTACTGCGCATTCTTCATCGCCAACACCCCAGGCGCGAATCTCTATTTGAGTTGGGGAGTGTCGTGTCTCATGGCCGGCATCGTCGCCGTGGCATTCTACCGAGGTCTTTACGTGTACATGCGCGAGCGATCGAGATCGCCCCTCATAATGCTGGTGGCGACTCTGGGCATCCTCCTGGCGATCACGGCGGCAACCTCCATCGTCTTCGAGAGCAATCCGCGGCCACTGCCCGCAGCCTTCGGCAGCGCGCCGTGGAAGATTCTCGGAGGAAACATCAAGGGTTTCAACGTCTTCGCCATCGGCGTTTCCATCGTCGGGTTCGCATTTCTTCTGTATCTCCTCAAATGGACGGCATTTGGAAAGGCCGTGCGGGCCATCGGCGACGACGAAGAGGTGTCGAAGGTGGTGGGGATAAACACCACGGTCATCATTGCCGTTGTGTTCTTCATCGGGGCGATATTCGCGGCGATGGCAGGGCTGCTGAGCGGACACGACACGGCCATACAGCCCAGGATGGGACTCCTGCTCTTGCTGAAGGGGTGGATAGCCTCAGTGGTCGGGGGAATTGGGAATCTCTATGGAGCAATCGTTGGCGGGTTCGCCCTCGGCATGATCGAGCAGTTCGGAATCTGGGACCTTGCCGGAGAGTGGAGGGACGTAATCTCCTTCGTCGTCCTCATTCTCTTCCTATCGTTCTGGCCCAAGGGCCTTCTGCCGAGGAAGTAGACCCATGCAGATAAACGTTGCCGCCTTAGTCGACATGGCGAGGCTCGTACGATCTCCCCGCGAGTTCATACGTTACGCCAGAGGCAACATCGAGCTTTGGGCAAACCTGTTCATCATCGGCTGGGCGGTCGTGTTCATGGTATGGCAGGGCACCGGATTCGCCATATCCGTGGGCACGATATTCGCCATCTGGGCGATTCTGGCCGTCAGTCTGAACTTGGTGGTCGGGTTCACGGGACTGCTGTCGGTCGGTCACGTGGGCTTCTTCGGAATCGGCGCTTACACCGTAGCGATACTGACATCCGACGCGGCATACGAGCAGCTGCGCACGGAGGCCATTCCCACCTTCGGATGGCCCTTCTTCGCCGCCCTGCCCATAGCGGTGATTGTCGCGGGAATAGTCGCCATCGCGGTGGGCATCGTGTTCAACCGGTTCAGGGACGATATCTATGTACTCGTCTCCTTCGGGTTTGCCATCATTGCCTTCAATCTTTTCTTGAATCTCAGAAGCGTTACGAGGGGGGCTTTCGGCATTCACGAAATAGCCCGCCCTGAGATCGGTGGCTGGGTTATTGACGGCGATATCCAGTTCCTCGCCCTCGTATTTGCATTCCTGGCTCTCGTCGTCCTCATCTCATGGTTCATAGTCACCTCCTCCTTCGGACGGGTGCTGACGGCTATACGAGAGGATGAGCAGGCAACGGAAGTGTTCGGGTACCAGGTCACTCACTTCAAACTTGCAATTTGGGTAATATCGGCCATGATGGCCGGCCTTGCGGGAGGGCTGTTCGCGAGTTGGACCACCTTCATCGATCCCAACTCCTTCATCCTCTTGGAGTCGATGCTGCTTGTGGCCATAGTCATCCTGGGAGGACTGGCTACGATCTGGGGTTCCATCCTGGGGGCCATAGTATTCGTTCTTCTGGAAGAAGGCATGCGCTTCATCCCGTACCTGCCGGCGGAGTACGTCGGTCAGGCCCGCCAGGTTGTCCTGGGAGTTCTCCTGGTCTTGCTCATGCTATTCAGGCCGCAAGGCCTCGTAGGGAGGTTCAAGCTGTGACCTCAGTACGCGTAGACAATATCGACCTCGACGCCCTCTTCGCCCTGAGAACCAAGGAGGTCTCGAAGCACTTCGGCGCGGTCAAGGCCGTCGACGAGCTCAGCATCTCCATCTTTCGTGAATGGATTACCTGCATTGTCGGCCCGAATGGATCGGGAAAGTCGAGCCTCATCAATATTCTGAGCGGCATTCTCCCCATAGACCGCGGGTTAGTGATAATCGACGGCGCGGGGCTCCGCGTCGTGAAGGCCCACGAGACGCCGGACCACGGCATCACGAGAACCTTCCAGGAGGTGAGACTCTTCGACCAGATCAGCGTGTGGGACAATATCATGGTAGTGCTGACCGACAGGCGTCTCTTGCCCTCGCTGTTCGAGCGGGCAAGCCCAGCCCAAAAGGAGAAGGCTCAGAGCATTTTGCAGAGCGTCGGCATGTGGGAAAAGAGGGACTCGCTGGCGATGGATCTCTCCTATGGCCAACGGAAGCTGCTGGAGATCGGACGCGCCCTGGCCATGGACGTGAGCATATACCTGTTCGACGAACCCTTTGCAGGCCTCTTCCCCCAGATGCTGGAGAGAGTCAAGGCCCTCTTGAAGGACATGAGAGAACAAGGGAACACCATCATTTTCGTCTCCCACAACATGGACATCGTGAGAGAACTGTCGGACCATCTCTTCGTATTGGACAGCGGCACACTGCTCGCGGTAGGAGAGGTGGATGAAGTGCTAAGCAGGCCGGATGTAATCGACGCCTACCTGGGAACCTAGCGTCGACGAGAGGTTGAAACGATGCTTCTTGAACTGCTCAACATATCCGTGCGATACGGGGCCGTATCAGCCCTGACCGACGTGTCACTTGGCGTTCAGAAGGGTGAGGTCGTTGCCGTGATGGGTCCCAACGGCGCCGGCAAGTCGACGGTCCTGAAGTCCATCATGGGGCTCGCGCCCGTCGTCGCCGGAAAGGTGCACTGGCAGAGCCAACCTCTGTCGGCGGCCACCCACGAGATAGTGAAAGAAGGCATCTCCTTCGTCCCGCAGGGCAGGCGGGTGTTCACCCACCTGTCGATAGAAGAGAACCTCGAAATGGGTTGTCTCTACCTGAACGACAAGCAGGAAAAAGCCCGTCGACTAGACTCGGTCCTTGAGCTCTTCCCTGTCCTTTACGAAAAGCGTAGAGACTACGCCAGCCAGATGTCGGGGGGACAGCAGCAGATGCTGGCGCTCGGAAGAGGGCTCATGTCTGATCCGCAGGTGTTGCTTCTCGATGAGCCAACACTTGGCCTCGCTCCCAGGGTCGTGAGTGAGGTATTTGAGAAGGTCGCCCAGATCAGCGAGAGGTTCAGCACCACGATCATGGTCGTTGAGCACAACATCAAGGGAGTGTTGGACATCGTGAACCGGGCCTACGTTCTGGACATGGGGCGAGTGGTGTTCGAGGGTACACCGCAATCAGTGCGAGAGACCGATATCCTGACCGAGGTCTTCCTGGGCAAGGTAAGTTACGCCCAGGAAGAGGATGAATAAGGTCGGACTGCGCGCAGGCGGCGATCATCACCCAACCGGGGCCCGCCTTTTCGACTGACTGAACGCCCCCGTACCCTCAGGTTATTGTATCCGGACGGACGGCAAAGCAGGGTTCGCTGATCCACTTTACGGCCAACCAACGGGCCAAAGTGCCGGGACAGTCCCGCTACTCCCCCATTCTCATTCTGGATGATCTGCTGCCGGCGCGCAGCAGGACCAAGTAGCCGATGATACCCGCGATGGCCGATCCCAAGAGAATACCCATCTTTGCTTCCGTGTTAAGAATTTCACTGCTGAACGCTAGGTTCGTGATGAATAGCGACATCGTAAAGCCGATACCGCCCAGACAGGCCACGCCGTAGAATTGGCTCCAGGTAACCCCGTATGGCAATTCTGCAAATCCAAGCCGCACGGCGACTAACGAGAATGCAGTGACTCCAAGCTGCTTGCCCACCACCAGGCCTAGAATGATCCCCACGGCCACAGGGTGCGTCAGATGCGTCAATGCACCGGATACGTCACCCTCGAGCCTCACCCCGGCGTTGGACAGCGCGAAAAGGGGCATGATGAGAAACGCCACCCAGGGATGCAGCGCGGTCTCGAAGCGTTGAAGTGGCGATTGCATTTCCTGTGCCGTGTCCTCCACTTCTTTGAGGATTGCCCGCTGTTCGCTCGATGTCTCGTCCTCGTGTCCGTACCCTCCTGAGCGCTCGAATATCAGAAGGAGATCTCGGCAGCGGGCGAGAAACCCCGCAGAGTCGACTCGAACGCGAATAGGAATCGTCGCCGCGACCAACACTCCGGCAACGGTCGCGTGGACGCCGGAATAGAGGAAAGCCAGCCAGACGATCACTCCCAGCGGCGCGTACACCAACGGATGCCGGATACCGAGTCGGCCGACGACCGCGAGCACTGCAAGGAAGATCGCCCCGATTCCCAGATTTCCCCACGCGATATCTCCGGTATAGAACACGGCAATGACGATCACTGCCCCAATATCGTCGATAATTGCAAAGGCGGCCAGGAATATCTTCAACGGCAAAGGCGCTCTCGTCCCCAACAGAGCAAGCACACCGAGGCTGAACGCTATGTCGGTAGCCATCGGGATACCCCAGCCCCTGGCACCCTCACCGCCCGCGTTGAACGCAATATATATGAGCGCGGGCACGATCATACCGCCCAACGCCGCAAATATTGGCAGGGCAGCCCTTCTAACCGAACGCAACTCACCAACTACTACCGCCCGCTTGATTTCGAGACCCACCACGAAAAAGAAGACGGCCATAAGGCCGTCGTCGACCCAGTGATGCAGCGTCTCATTGAGCACCCACTCCCCGAATCCGATCGAAACATGCATCTCGAACAGTTCTTCATAGGTGTGGTACCAAGGGGAGTTTGCCCAGACCAGCGCCACGACCGCGGCCACGAACAGCACGATGCCGCTCGACGCCTCCTCGTGCATGAACCTCTGCACGGGACGCATGAGTTGAGATATCGGAGTCTGCGAAGATCCGTGAAACGTGTCGGTTAGTCTATCCATACGTTGTGCAAACCCGAAGCGGGTACGACAAGAATATATCCTAGCTTATAGGTTGGATGCCAAGAAATAAGCAGGTGATTTATCACATACTTTTGGGCGGCGGCATTCATCGAGTAAGGAGAAATATCGCCCCACCCGCCAGAATCACTCCAATCACCCTGGTCAGCTTGACTTCTTCGCCAAGGAAGGCGAGCCCTATGACGGTCGCGACGAGAACGTACATGGCGAAGATTGGAACGACCACGGAGGCGGGGCCCCGGCTAAGGGCGATGTAGTATCCGACTATGCTGAGGCTCAATGTCACTCCGGCAAGGATCGTCAGGAGCATCGGCCGCGACAGCGAAAGGTGGGCGGCCACCTGCTCACCTCGGTACAGGACCAGACCGACGCCCGCAAGAACGAGCACCGCGTTGGTGATGACGATTGCAACTCCCGGCGGAATGTCTCTAAGGGCAAGCTTGAGTATTACGGCAGTTACGCCGTAACCCGTCATTGCCACAATTGCCCAGCCGACATAGCTCATGCGCATGTTTCCCTTCACGCGGGTAGCACCTACCGCGTATTCACCGAGAGTATACCATCGCGGCAGCGATTCACGTTTGATGGCAGGAAGCACGTAATTGTTCAGAGTTCGTGAGGCGAACATCCCTCACCCTAACCCTCTCCCGCGAACGGGAGAGGGGATTGGATACCCGCTTTCGCGGGTATGACGGTGGCTGTGTATTCGTCGAGGGATATCACGAAGTCTGAACAGCTACGGAAGCACGAGGCGCGAGTGATGAGAATGCACCTGCGACGAGAAGGGTGAGGAGAAGCGCCGGTCTTACCGGTCTCCCTCCGAGACCCTGCGTTCGAGGAAGCGGCCGATGTAGTCCCGCTCGGCGACGGGCCCGCCGAAGAGAGACCGACGTATCTGCTGGTAGAGAAAGTACCCGAAGAGGGCGAGTCCGATCCCAGCAGGAAGAAGGGCCAGCAGCAGTATGAAGGCGATCAGGCTCCCGTCCAATGTCCCGCTGAACAGGACCAGGCGAACGAGACGAATGGCAGTAATGACCACGATTGGCGCCATAATGATGACGACCAACATCCCGGCGGCATACAGGGTGATCGTAATCGGCTTTGACAAGTGAGTACCTATGCTTCGGCAGGGCGATTATTCAAGCACGGCCATCAGGGCGGCTTTCAGCTCTTCTTTCGTCGCGAACGCCTCGAACTTGGCGGCTACCTTGCCCTGGGCATCCATGACAAACGTCCACGGCTCCGTGGGCAGTTCCCAGTCGATCATGGCCTGTGAGAGGGGCGCGTTCCGCGGGTCACCCTCGATTTCCGCCGGCTTGTCGTAGACCTCGACGTGGATGAAGTTGACGTCCCTGTAGTAGAAGTCCTTGAGTTCCTTGATGACATCGAGCTGGGGACCGCAAGTTGCAGTGCGGCAGAAGGCCGGAGTGGAGAAGGCGACGACAAGGGGCTTCCCGGCGTCCAGCGCCTCGGCCACAGTGAGGGAGTAGAGGTCCTCGTCAGGCTCGGGGTCGGATGTGATGACCTCCAGGTCGGAGGAGTCATTCGCAGTTTTGGTGACACTCGCGGGCGGTCGTTCTCCAATGCCGGGCGTCGCACTCTTGCGCTGTACATCCAGCCCTGCGGACGTCTTGACTTCTGATCCCAAGTGGTCGACGTACTGAGCGACCACACCCCAGTTTCCCGCTCGGTCGAAGTCGAAGCTGGCCGTGTATAACCCCGTTTGTCCAAGGGGCCAGTCACGCCAAACGGCGCGGGCCGTCTGGATCGGCCCCTCCTGCCGACCGTCGCCGAGATAGAACGTCGAGATTAGAATATCGGCCTCGCGGATGGGGCCTGACTCTACGTCGACCAGTCCAAACGCGAGCCTATTCCGGCCCACTCCGAGATCGGTCGATGCAAGGGTGATTCGCACAGAGGAGGTCTCGGTTGTGGACTCAACGGCGTCCGTGACCGGACTCGGGGCGTCGAAGGCAACTCCGGCCGACTCGTCGATCTCACATGCCGCCACGGAAATGAGGAGAACAATTGTCGATGCCAGCAAAGGGGCCAGACCGGGGATGGCCTTCCTGCGTACCTCGCGCGCGGCGTACTGGGTGCGCATGTCTTACCTGTCGCCCAATCTCTCTCGCTCGACATGCGCCGCGTGGATGAACTCAACAATTTCGGCTGTCGAGGCGCCGGGTCCGAAGACCCCTCTTACACCCATGTCCCGGAGTGCTTCCCTGTCCTCTTCCGGGATTATCCCCCCGGCCACAACAATCACTTCCTCCATCTCGTTGATCTTCATCCGTTCGAAGATGAGGGGGAAGAGGTCCATGTGCGCGCCTGACAGAATACTCAGGGCGACAACGTCCACGTCCTCCTCCAAGGCGGTGTCGGCGATCATTTCCGGGGTCTGACGGATGCCGGTGTATTTGACATCCATGCCCGCGTCTCTCAGCGCCCGAGCGATGATCTTCGCTCCACGGTCGTGGCCGTCCAGTCCGGGCTTGGCCACCAGTACCTTGATTGCCCTGCTCACCATAGTCGACCGCTACCTCCTGGCGTCGTCCTGATCGACCAACTCGATCAAGACGCCTCTCGTAGACTTGGGGTGAAGGAATCCTATCGTGCCCGACAGACCTTCTCGCGGCTCACGGTCGATGACTGCAACGCCCTGCTCGTCGAGACGCTGCAGGGTGCCGGCAAGGTCCTCGACCTCGAAGCAGATGTGATGAACGCCCTCGCCGCGACGATCTATGAACTTTGCCACGCCGCCGTTGGGGTCGGTGGGCTCGATGAACTCAAGCTGAGAACCACCCACTTGAATCAGCGTCGCCCGAACGGCCTGGTCCTCGATGTCAACGACCTCGCTATCAGTCACTCCAAATACGTCGCGGTAGAACTGAATCGTCTCATCGATGTCCTTCACCGCGATGCAGACATGATTGATATGCCTCGCCGTGCAAATGCCCATTCCCTACTCCGAAGTGTGCTCCAGGGAGGTCGCAGTTGTGCGCCACCCTACGAGTCAAGTATACCTGATTGGCCCGGACGAACCTCAGATTTACGACAGCCCAGTGAGCAGCTATTCAGTATACTTGATACGTGTTGACTCAACTATTATTCAACATATATAGTTAATTAGAGTCACACACAAAGTGACCAGTACTCACTCCCGACAGATGTGCTTGGACTCCTCATTTTCTTGAGATTGATAGTACATCAGGGTTAGAGAAAACACACGACAGGTGATCAACATGGTACTGAAACCGGACGACTTCACGGAGCAGGCACAGGAGATTCTTGGAAAGTCCCAAGAGGTGGTGCGTCGCTATCGCCACAGCCAGTGGGACGTAGAGCACGTCCTGATGGCGATCCTCGAACAGCAGGATGGATCGGCGGGGCAGATCCTGTCGGAGCTTGGCGTGAGCATCGACGGGATGCGAGAGCGGCTTGAACAGTCGTTGGAGATGAGCCCCAAGCTGGAGTACGAGTCCAACCAGATATTCATGACGCCACGCGCTCGCGATATGCTCGCAGCCGCTACGGAAGAGGCGAAGCGCCTCAACGACGATTTCATCAGTTCCGAGCACCTGCTGATTGCGATCGCGAAGGATGACAAGGGCGCGTCCGCTCCCCTGCTGAAGGAGTTCAAGGTCGATGTCGAGGGCGTTTACAAGGCATTGCAGCAGGTGCGGGGCAGCCGCCGGGTGAGCGATCAGAAGGCCGAGAGCCGGTACAAGTCGCTGGAGCGGTTCAGCGTGGACCTGACCGATCTGGCCCGTCGCGGGAAGCTCGACCCGGTCATTGGACGGGACAACGAGATACGGCGGGTGATGCAGACGCTCATCAGGCGGACGAAGAACAATCCCGTTCTCATCGGCGGGGCGGGTGTGGGCAAGACGGCCATAGCAGAGGGCCTTGCCCAGGCCATCGCGGCGGGCGATGTGCCCGAGGAACTGGAGGGTCGCAGCGTGCTCGCGTTGGATATCGGGGGCATGGTGGCCGGGAGCAAGTTCCGGGGCGAGTTCGAGGAGCGGCTCAAGGGCGTCATGGACGAGATACGCGAGGCACAGGGCGAGGTCGTCCTGTTCATCGACGAACTGCACACCGTCGTCGGAGCGGGGGCGGCAGAGGGCGCCATCGACGCGAGCAACATGATGAAGCCCGCCCTCGCGAGAGGCGAGCTCCAGACCATCGGCGCGACGACCGAGCCGGAGTACCGCAAGTACATCGAGAAGGACGCCGCCCTCGAACGTCGCTTCCAGCCGATTCTGGTGGAGGAGCCCGATGAGGAGGTGGCTATCGAGATGATTCGTGGGCTCCGTCCGAAGTACGAGAGCCACCACAGGGTATCGTTCACGGACGAGGCCGTCGAAGCAGCCGTCAAGCTGAGCCGCCGGTACATAACAGACCGTCTGCTGCCCGACAAAGCGGTCGATCTCATCGACGAGGCGGCGAGCAAATTACGCATCGACGCGCAGGGTCTGCCAAGCGGACTGAAGAGCAAGGACAGCCGTATTCGCGAACTGCTCAATGAGGAGGAAGCGCTGTCAGATCGGGGGGAATACGAGACGGCCATAGAGATCAAGGCCGAGCGGGTGAGGCTGCAGGAGGAGTTCGACACGGAACAAGCGGCGATGGACGTTCCCGCAAGCCGCGACATGACGGTTACGGCAGAGCAGATCGGGAGCCTGATCGCAAGCTGGACGGGAATTCCCGTAGACCGTCTCCTGGAGAGCGAGGCGGAGAAGCTGCTCCACATGGAGGAGCGTCTGCACGAGCGCGTGCGCGGCCAGGACTCGGCCGTGTCGGCGGTCTCCGACGCCGTTCGCCGCGCAAGGTCTGGACTGAAGGACCCGAAGCGGCCCATCGGGAGCTTCATCTTCCTGGGGCCGACGGGAGTGGGCAAGACCGAACTGGCACGCGCCCTTGCCGAGTACCTGTTCGACGACGAGCAGAATATGGTCCGAGTCGATATGTCCGAGTACTCCGAGCGGCACTCCGTGTCACGTTTGGTCGGAGCGCCGCCGGGATACGTGGGCTACGACGAGGGCGGACAACTCACCGAGGCCGTTCGGAGGCGTCCGTTCCGGGTGGTGTTGTTCGACGAGATAGAGAAGGCGCACCCGGAGGTATTCAACATCATGCTCCAGATCCTGGAGGACGGGCGGCTGACCGACGGTCACGGTCGCACCGTGGACTTCACGAACACCGTCCTCATCATGACGAGCAACCTGGGAACGGGAGTCCCGGAGGACTCGGCCCTGGGATTCCTTCCCAGTGTCGGCAGCGGCTCGTCCAATCGGAACGCCGCCGTGGAAGACGCACTCAAACGAGCATTCAGGCCGGAGTTCCTGAACCGCATCGACGAGATCATCATCTTCGACCGGCTGTCGAGGGAGCAGATCAAAGAGATCGTGGATATTCAGGTCGGGGAGGTTATGGAGCGGATGGCGGAGCACGGGATTACCATGAGTCTCACGGACGCTGCGAGGGAGTGGCTCGCCGAGGAGGGATTCGACGAGAAGTTCGGAGCGCGCCCGATCCGCAGGGCCGTGCAGCGCCACGTCGAGAACGCACTGTCCAAGCGCATCCTGTCGCGGGAGTTGACAGACGGAGACCACGTGGTGGTCGACGCGGGCGAGGATGGGCTGCAGTTTCAGAAGGCGGAGAGGCTAGAGGCGGTCCTGGTCTGAGGAAGAATCCGGCGCGGCGGAGCGTTTGCCACCTGTAGATTCAGGGGGCGTTGCGCTGCGTATTCTCACCCTTCGACAGGCTCAGGGTGAACGGGGTCTTACTGTAACACTCCTTACGACGGGAGCATGGTGAAGACTGTCCCGCGGAACCCTCACCCTAGCCCTCTCCCACGACGGGAGAGGAGATTTTCTCGGCTGAACAATTGGGGGTGAAACTCTCAGGTGAGATGCTATGACGGGAACTTGATGATGCCGCGTCCTTCGCCGCCGCTGACGAGATCGTGGAAGGCCTCGTTGATCTGGTCGAGGGAGTAGCTTCTCGTGATGATGGTATCGACGTCGAGAGTGCCCTTAAGATATGCGTCGACAATCTTGCGGAAGGACTCGTGGGGGCTGGTGGAACCGTAGTAGCTGCCCATGACGGTCTTTTGCGCGCGGACCATGTCGGACATGTTGATGGGAGCGTCCTCTCCGACAGCGCCGAGCCCGATGAGGACGGCAGTACCGGTTGGACGTACACTATCGAAGGCGGACGAGATTACCTGGGCCTTGCCAATGCTGTCGAAGGCCATGTCGACTCCGCCGCCGGTCATCTCCCTGATCGTCTCGGCGACATCGTCCACCTCACGGATGTTGATGGTGTCGGTCGCGCCGAACCTGTAGGTGAACTCCAGCTTGTGGTCGAGGACGTCCACGGCGATGATCCTGCTCGCGTTCATGAGCTTTGCGCCCTGGATGACGTTGAGACCCACACCGCCGCAGCCGAATACGGCTACACTCATTCCGACCTTGGCGTTCGGGTTGTTGATGACGCCACCGACGCCGGTGGTCACCGAGCAGCCGATGAGGGCTGCCACCTCGATGGGGACCTCGTCGGGAATGGGCTGGCAGGCCTGCTGCGGGCAGATGATGGTCTCGGAGAACACGCCGACCTTGCCAAGCTGGTACACATCGTCGCCGTTGTCGTGCAGGCGGGCGGTGCCGTCGTACTGTCGCGGGCCCAGCTTGACGTGAGTTTCGCAGACGTTTGGGAATCCGTCGGCACAGTTGCGACACATTCCGCACGGCGAAACGAAAGAAATGATACACCGGTCACCCGGCTTGACCCGCGTCACGCCCTCTCCGACCTCGACGACCGTTCCCGCTCCCTCGTGTCCCAGCACGGCGGGAAGGTCGATCCTTGAGGTCCCCTGCATCAAGTGGTGATCGCTCAGGCAGATGCCCGACGCGCCCATCCGGACGCGCACCTCTCCCGCCTTGGGCGGATCCTGACGCAGTTCCCTTATCTGGAGCGGCGTCTTCGTCTCATAGAGTACGGCTGCCTTTACCATCTGTCTCCTCCCACCCGAGTCTCTCGTATAGGGTAATGGCTTGTCGCTGCGCGGTCAAAGGCGCGGTAGCGGCGGCGGGCACTGTCTGGTACATTTTGCCGAAGGGAGGGCGTACCGCGTTCCTGTATCGTGAGGCCGAGTCGCCCAAGACTAATCGCAAACCGGATTCGAGTGAGGAGTGAGCATGATTGCCATCTTTGTGACCATCAAAGTGAAGCCAGGAATGATGGAGGAGTTCGTCGAGGCCAGCCTAGGAGACGCCCGGGGATCGGTCGGCGATGAGCCGGGCTGTTTCAGGTTCGACGTGCTGCAGGACAGGGAGGACCCCAACATGGCCTACCTGTACGAGATCTACGAGGACGACGCGGCGAGGGAGACGCATCGCACAATGCCTCATTACCTCAAGTGGCGTGAAGCCGTCGCAGACATGGTCGAGGGGAGCTACGGGATCGTGGAGATGACGACGGCGTATCCTCCAGCCTCCGCGCTGCATGCCCAGAAGCCGCACCTGCTTGACTAGAGTGCCGTGAAGATCGTAACGGTCCAGCAGATGCGCGAGATCGAGGACCGCGCCGAGGCGAGCGGCGTTTCCAAGGCGACGCTCATGGAGAACGCCGGTCTTGAGGTCGCGGACTACATACGCGGACAAGTGAAGAATCTCGTGGGGATGACGGTCGTCGTGCTCGTCGGGCCGGGGAATAATGGCGGCGACGGGCTAGTGGCGGCAAGACACCTTGACGCTTGGGGCGCTCGCGTCACGATCTGCCTTTGTCGGGACAACCCCGAACACGGGGGCAAGGTCGATTACCTGCGGGGCAAGCGCGTGACGGTCATCCCCCTCGACGACGATGACGGCCTCGCCCAGCTCAGGGAAGCGCTGCAGCTTGCGCAGATCGTGGTCGACGCGGTACTGGGAACGGGGAGGTCGCGAGCTATCACCGGGCCAACGGCGGGGGCGCTCGACCTGCTACGAGAGGCCCGGGACGCCAACGGATCTCTGCGCCTCGTAGCGCTTGACGTCCCGACCGGCCTGGACGCGGACACGGGGGCCGTCGATCCCAAGACCGTCCCATCGGACGTGACGCTGACGCTGGGCAACCCGAAAGTGGGACTGTACCGGTTTCCCGGAGCCGAGTACGCGGGCGAAATCGAGGTGCTCGATATCGGGATTCCGAGAGGCCTGGACGGGGATATCGGACTCGAGCTGATTACGGACGAGTGGGCGAGATCCGCCCTGCCCGACCGGCCGATGTCCGGGCACAAGGGAACATTCGGCAAGGCGCTCATCGTCGGGGGATCGAGGAACTACGTCGGGGCGCCGTACCTGGCAGCGACGGCAGCAGGGAGGGTTGGCGCGGGACTGGTTACTCTGGCCGTACCTGAAAGCCTGCAGATGGCGGTTGCCGCGAAGGCAGTCGAGCCGACGTACCTGCCACTGCCGGAAGCTTCGCCGGGCGTACCCAGCGTCGAGGCGGGGGACCTCATCGCAGAGCAAGCGAGTGGATACCAGGCGCTCCTCATAGGTCCGGGCATTGGGCAGGCCGACTCGACACGCGAGATGGAAGCAAAGCTGCTTTTCCAGAGCGGACTGCGCCCTCCCGTCGTAGTGGATGCCGACGGGCTCAATGTGCTGGCCTACTCGTCCGAGACGTGGTGGAACCATTTTTCGCAGGAGGCCGTACTCACGCCGCATCCGGGGGAGATGGCGCGACTGACAGGCCGATCGACGAAGGACATCCAAGAGCACCGTGTCGAGATCGCTGTCGAGTCTGCTATGAAGTGGCGAAAGATCGTTGTGCTCAAGGGGGCGTTCACGGTTGTGGCGTGCCCTGATGGGAGCGCGAGGCTCAGTCCTTTCGCCAACCCCGCCATGGCGACGGCTGGGACCGGAGACGTGCTCGCCGGGACTATTGCGGGGCTGCTGGCACAGGGGATCGCGTCGGAGGATGCAGCGGCGCTGGGCGTGTACGTGCACGGCCTGGCGGGGGCAAGGGCGAGAGGGGAGTTCGGCGACGCCGGGATGCTGGCGGGAGACCTGCTGCCGGAGCTTCCAAAGGCGATACGCGACCTCCGGCAGGGCATCGCGACGGGAGAAAGGCGGACGCCCTGGCACATCTGAGAGGAAGGGAGCGGGCGCGATACGTCGGCGAGATGTTCACCCGGATATCGCGACGCTACGACCGGCTCAACACCATCATGTCGGGCGGCAGGCACTATGCCTGGAGGCGAAGAGCGGCAGGGATGGCCGTAGGTGAGATGAGTGGCCCTGCACTCGACGTAGCCACGGGGACAGGGGACTTTACGTTCGATCTGCTGGGACATTCGCAGGTCAGCAATGTCGTGGGGCTCGACTTCACGCGCGCGATGCTACCTTTGGCCATCGACAAGGCGAGAGCACGCGGGACCGACGACCGCGTCGAGTTCGTGGCCGGTGACGCCCATGCCCTGCCCTTCTCAGACGATACGTTCATCTGCGCGACGGTGGGGTTTGGCGTGCGCAACTTCATTGACGTTTCGCTCGCGCTGCGCGAGATGCGGCGAGTGGTGAGGCCGGGTGGACGCGTGGTCATCCTGGAGATCGTCCGTCAGGACGGCATCAATCCCGTCGGCAAACTGTTCCCACTCTACTTTCGGAGGGTTACGCCATGGATGGGGGCGCTATTCGCGGGCGACCGCGAGGCGTACACCTACCTGCCGGAGTCGGTGCAGGGATTCCTGAGCGCCGACGAACTGGCGGCAATGATGCGGGAGGCCGGGTTGGTGAACGTTCGGCACCAACGCCTGGCCCTGGGAACGGTCGCGATTCACGTGGGGGAGAAGGCGGGGGGATAGGGGCCGGGGTGCTTGGTGCTGGGTGCTGGGTGCTGGGTTAGAATTCTCTCATTTTGTGGGACATTCTGGGACATTTTCCTATGCGCTCGTCCAGCGGATCGCACCTGCGATCTGAACGGTAGATGTATTGTAGATTATATGTTCGCGTTGGTCAAAAACGGGAGGGCGAGGTTGTCTTGGAGGGTATGCAAAGGGTCAGGTGAGACGTTGGCTACTTCACCCTTCGACAGGCTCAGGGTGAACGGAGGTGTCTTTTTTGCTGCCTCTTGATCAAGCGAAAGAGGGGCGGGTTTGAAACCCGCGTTTATCGGATTTTAGCCTTCGATTCTGAGGTCTGGGACTGCTACGTTATCTTGAGGGCGCGGAGGTGGTGTCCGTAGTGTTCGGCGATGAGGAGGATGTCATCACCGTAGAAGCGGAGGCCGTAGGGAGTGTTCAGGCTTGCGTCTATGGCGGGGCCGCCGTCTCCGCGTGAGCCGGGGCGTTCGGAGCCTGCGACCGTCTCGACGGTTCCGGCCGGGGTGATCCGGCGCACGAGGTGGTTGTTGGAGTCTGAGAAGTAGACCGTCCCGCCGGTCGAGACGGCAACGCCGGAGGGGCTGTCCAGCTTGGCGTCGGTCGCGTTCGTGCCGTCGGAGGAGAAGCCGCTTTCGCCTGTCCCGACGAGGGTGGTAATGATGCCGTCGGTATCGACCTTGCGGATTGAGTGCGTTGCATTGTCGGCGAAGTACAGGTTGCCATCGGCATCGAAGGCCAGTGCGATGGGACTGCCGATCCGGGCGCGGACCGCGGGGCCGCCGTCTCCAGAGTATCCGGCGATGCCCGTGCCCGCGACGGTGGAGACCCGCCACGTGTGAGCGTCGATTCTGCGGATGCGTCCGACCCGATCTCCGACATAGAGGTTGTCATCGGAATCGTGGGCTACGGAGAGGGTTTGCACGAAGCAGGCGCCCATGGCTGGGCCGCCGTCGCCGCGGTCGTAGGAGTATGAGGAACCGGCGATGGTCCGGATGATGCCATCGGCGTCGACGCGGCGGATGAACTGGTGCTGCTTTTCGGCGATGACGACACGTCCCTTCGAGTCGACCGAGACGTCGTAGGGGTTTCCGAGCCAGGCCTCGGTGGCGGGTCCGTTGCTTCCGCCGACGGCCTTGGCCCCGGTGCCGGCAAAGGTGTGGATATGGCCGGTCCGGGGATCAATGGAGCGGACGCGCTGTCGCCACTCGTCGACCAGGTAGATGGTGCCGTCGGGGCCAACATCTATGTTCCTAGGGCAGGTCAGGAAACCCTCGGTGGCGGGCTCCCCGTCGTGGACGTGCGTTCCTCCTAGCACGGTGGTGACTATCCCGGTCTCGCCGTCGTACTTCCGGAGGCGGCACGAGGAGTCGCTAAAGAAAACGGTGCCGTCGGGGTCTGCCCAGATGCCGGCCTCACAGGCGTTGGAGTGGGTCTCAGCCCCCGGGAGGCCCTCCTCGCCGAAGCCGGGGACGCCGTTCCCGACGAGGGTGTTAACTATGCCTGTTTCTGCGTCGATCTTGCGGACGCGGTAGCCGAATTTTTCTCCGACGTAGATGTTGTCGTTGGCGTCGATGCAGAGTGAGTCCGGCCAATTGGTGCTGGCCTCGACGGCGGGGCCGCTGTCTCCGTTGGAGGCAATCTGGCCGGTGCCAAGGACGGTGGTAACTATGCCGGTCTCAGCGTCGATCTTTCGGACGCGAAAGTTCTGATTGTCACAGACGTAGAGGTTGCCCTTGGAGTCGAATGCGAGATGCTCGGGACCCAGAAAGGCGGCTTCCTCCTTGGGGCCGCCGTCGCCGGAGTATCCTCCGAGGCTCAGGCCGGAGTCCGAGAGCGGAGGAGCGTAGTCGAGGGCTTCGGTGTTGTGTCCGGCATTGCGTCCGGCGAAGGTGTCGATGACGCCGGTTCGAGAGTCCACACGGCGGATGTTGTTTGCCCACTCGCTGGCGAGGAAGACATTGCCGTCGTCATCCACGGCGATTCCGCAGGTTGTGTCGAACTCGGCCTCGACCGCGGGACCACCGTCACCTCCGCGTCCGATTCTGCCGGAGCCGGCGACGGTTGTGATGACTCCGGTACGGTAGTCGATGCGGCGGGCGGTGTTGTTCCAGAGGTCGGTAAAATAGAGATTTCCGTGACGGTCGCGGTAGAGATCGTGGGGGCCGTTGAGCCGGGCGTTCTTAGCGGGGCCGCCGTCACCACTGTTTCCGGGCACGCCGTCGCCCGCGAGGGTATGGAGGATGCCGTCGGCGTCGATTCGCCAGATGCGGTGACCATGATGATCGTTGACGATGATGTCGCCGTCGATCTGGCGGACGACGCCCATTGGCCAGCCGCACCTGGCATCCCTGGCGGGGACGCCTTCTCTAACGGGCGCTCCGGCAATCGTCGTGATGTGACCCGGCGGGAGTTCGTCGAGGAGGTCGTGCAGGGCTCCCTGTGGGAGAGGACTCGTCACGGGACTACTCCAGCTTGAGGGCACGGATGCGGTGTCCGTACTGCTCGGAGATCAGGAGGATGTCCTCGCCGTAGAAGGTGAGGCCGAATGGGGTGTTGAGTCCCGTCTCGGCGTAGGGGCCCTCCGAACCGGCGACCGTTTCGATGGCACCATCGGCGGCTACTCGACGGACGAGGTGGTTGGCCGAGTCGGTGAAGTAGACCGTCCCGTCGGAAGAGACCGCGACGCCCTGCGGCCCGTCTAGCTTGGCCTCCGTGGCAGGTGTGCCGTCGGGCGAGAAGCCCTGCTCGCCGGAACCGACTATCGTGGTGATTATGCCGTCGGTGTCCACCCGGCGGATGACGTGGCAGTTGTGATCGACGAAGTACATATCGCCCGTCGCGTCGAAGGTGACCGAGGACACGCCGCTGACCTGGGCTTCTCTAGCGGGACCTCCATCGCCGGAGTATCCAGGAATCCCCGTGCCCACGACGGTGTCTATGATGCCGGTCTGCGCGTCGACCTTTCGGATGCGGCCGACGCCGGTGTCGGCGATGTAGAGGTTGTCGTCGGCATCGTGGGCGACGGACGAGACATTGACGAGGTTGGCGTTGAGAGCGGGGCCGCCGTCGCCCTTGTCCCACTGGAAGGCGGCGCCGGCAACGTTGTGGATTATGCCGTCCGAGTCGACCCTGCGGACGTGTCCGTGCCGGGTGTCGGCGATGACCACCGTGCCTTGCGAGTCGACCGAAACGTCGTTCGGGTTGCCGAGATAGGCCTCGGTAGCGGGTCCGCCGTCCCCGCCGTATGCTCGCGCACCGTTTCCGGCGAAGGTGCGGATGATGCCCGTCGAGGGGTCGATGGCTCGTATACGCTGGCTCCAGATGTCGGCGATGTAGATCTGGCCATCGGGGGCGACGGACATGCCGTCAGGCCCACCAAGGTAGGCGTTGGTGGCAACCTCGCCGTCGTGGTTGGTTATTCCTCCGAGGACGGTCGTGACGATGCCCGTCTCGCCGTCGATGCGTCGTGTGCGGCCGCCACAGTCGGAGTAGAAGACGGTACCGTCGGGATCCGCCCAGACGCCGACCTCGACGGAGTTGACCTCGGTCTCGGTCGCCTTGACGCCCTCCTCGCCCATGCCGGGTACACCGGTGCCCGCGATGGTGGTGACTATGCCTGTCTCGGCATCGACCCTGCGGACGCGGAAGCCGTACTTCTCACCGACGTAGAGGTTGCCATGAACGTCTACGTTGATGGCGTCCGGCATGAGGGTGGACGCCTCGGTGGCCGGACCTCCGTCGCCGTTCGAGGCGCGCTGGCCGTTGCCGAGGACGGTCGTGACGATGCCGGTCTTTCCGTCGATCTTGCGGACGCGGTCGTTGGAGTTGTCGCACACGTAGAGGTCGCCATTGGGGCCGAAGGCGAGGTGTTCGGGGTGGTAGAAGCCCGCGGCCTCCTTCGGCCCGCCGTCGCCGCTGTATCCGCCGAGGCTCAGTCCGGGTCCGAAATAGGGCCTGCTGTCGCCCACCTCGGAGGGGTGATGACGGGCCTCCTGTCCGGCGAACAGCTCGATGATACCGGTCTGGGCGTCGACGCGGCTGATGTTGTTCGTCCACTCGCTGGAGACGTAGATATCGCCGTTCTCAGCGACGGCGACGCCGCAGTGAGTGTCCATCTCGGCCTCGGTGGCGGGGCCGCCATGTCCGCCGCGTCCCTTCTTGCCGGACCCGACGACTGTCTCCACGATTCCGGTCTCGGCGTCGATGCGACGGTAGACGAAATTGACGATGTCGTTGATGACGATGTTGCCGTGCACGTCCTGGGCGATATCGTGCGGGGCGTAGAACTCCGCTTCGAGGGCGGGCCCTCCGTCGCCGGAGTAGCCGGGCACGCCGGTCCCGGCGAAGCGATGCAGGATGCCGTCGTGGTCGATGCGCCAGACGACGTGCATGTGGTAGTCGTTGATGAGGAGCTCGCCGGTCTTGTTCCAGCGCAGAATGCCCATGGGCCAGCCTGCGTCGGCCTCATTGGCGGGGATGCCCTCACGGACTCCGACGCCCGCGATGGTGACCATGTCGCCGGGTTGCAGTTCGTTGAAGAGTTTGGGTAGGTTCATGTTTTGCTCCTTTTGCCCCCTTCCTTAGTCCTTCCCCCTCAGGAGGAAGGATGAGGAGTTTTGGTCCTTCTCTCTAGGGGAAGGATGGGGAGTCTTGCGGATCCCGCCAACAGGGAGGTCTGAGAAGTTGGTCATTGTGGCCTTTACATGCTCATGACGCCCTTGACGATATTGTCGGAGCGGTTTTCGTACATGTCGTAGGCAGACTGCACGTCGTCGAACGGGAAGTGGTGGGTTATCAGGTCTGCGGGGTCCCACCATCCGCGTTGACGCAGGCCGACCATGGTCTCGATGTGCCCGGTGACGCTGCCGCTGGCCGATCCGGCGGTGGACAGGAGCTTGACGTTGCGATAGAGGAGGTTGCGGGCTTCAATCGGGATGGTTGGGTTGGGGTCTCCCGTGTTCTGGTGTCCCCCGAACATGATGATGGTGCCCTCGGAGCGCACGAGGCGACAGGCGGCGGCCAGCGTGTCAGTGTACCCGGCGGCCTCTACGGAGATGTCGGCGAGGTTGCCGCCCGTGATCTCCTCTACTGCCTCATCGAGTATTTCCTTTGACGGGTTGATCGTGTGAGTTGCGCCGAGCCTCTTGGAGTGCTCGAGACGATAGTCAAAGAGGTCGGCGGCGATGATGCGACGCGCTCCGGCACGGGCTGCCATGGCGGTGAAGGACAGGCCGATGGCGCCCTGCCCCATAATCAAGATGGTACTGCCGAGGAGGGTCTCGGCACGTTGAAGGGCGAACAAGACGGTGCCGGAAGGCTGGCACATGAGCCATTCGCCGATATCGCCCTCGTCCGGCAGGGCGATGATGCGTTCGGGGCGCGACTCGTAGTACTCGACGAGCCCTTGGTGGGTATCGGGAATGATGATGACCCGCTGTCCCTCGCGCCACTGGTCGGAGCGGCTCTCGACGATGGTGCCCGCGAGCTCATGGCAGGGGGTGCCGACATCGACGGGGTAGTGCTCCTCGGGAAAGACGGTGCCGTATTCGTAGCGTATGTCACTGCCGCAAACGGACCAGCGTTCCAGATTGACGAGGCAGTTGCCGTCCCTGACCTCTGGGACATCCACGTCAACGATTTCGAAATGCTTCGGTCCGACCAGGTGCGCGGCCTTCATTCAAGCGTCTCCGTTCCGGCTGAAAAGTACGCGAGAGTTATACCTGACTGGACGGGTTTCGTAAAGCGGGAGGGGGGAGGAAGGTTCTGGGTGCTAGGTGTTGGGTGCTGGGGGGTGCCCCGTCACTGTGGCTCTCTACCGGTGGGGGAGATCGAGGCTTTCTCTCAAGTCTGGACATGGAGAGGCAGGGCAATCGCATTTCACACAGGGTTGGGCGTTGAGGGGCCTCCCAACCCACCCCTCTGGACTCCGGCCTTCGCCGGAGTGACGATTGCTGGTGTTCCTATCAACTCCAAAAGCGATTGCCCTGCACGGAGCAGCCGATGAATTGACAGTTTGAAGGAGCCGCTGGTAGGCTGGCCGGCACCGCAAGGATCGGGAGGCGGCCGCCATGAGGATCACGGACGTGAGGGTCGTCTCGAAGGGTCTGGTCAGCAGTGCGCCGGTACTCGTCCAAGTCGATACGGACGAGGGCATCACGGGAGTCGGCGCCACCTCAGCCACCGCCTCGGTCATCTCCGCGCTCATCGAGGACGAGGCCGACGGGCTTCGCAATGTCCTCATTGGCACCGATCCGACAGACCCGAATATGGCGTGGCGTCTCATGTTTGCTAGCGGCAAGCGGGGGCGCAGCGGCGAGGGCGGCGTGGCGGTCAACGCGATGGGGGCCATCGACATGGCGCTGTGGGACATCGCGGGCAAGGCGGCGGGAATTCCTATCTACAAGCTGCGCGGCGGGGCCGTCCAGGACAGGATCATGGTCTACGCGAGCGCGACGGCCTTCGACAGGGGGGCTATAGAGCGAACGGGCGAGTGGCAGCACAAGTCCACGGAGGTCCTGGTTGAGGAGGCGTTGGAGAACAAGGCGCTGGGGTTCAAGGCGATGAAGTTCGGCTGGGGCAACTACTTCAGTGAGGGGGACTACGAGGACATCGGGGCCGTCCGGGATGCCGTGGGCCCGGATATGAAGCTGATGCTCGACTTGGGCCCTTCCGCCTACCTCGACGGGACGTGGGCGGTGAAGGATGCGATACAGGTGGCGGAGAGACTGGCGGACTACAACATCTACTTTCTCGAAGAGGCGCTCCATCCCTACGACGTGGACGGATTCGAGGAGCTCACGCGGCAGTCTCCGATACGCATCGCGACGGGCGAGAGCCTGACGACGGTGCGCGATTTCCAGGCGTTCATCGAGCGGCGCGCCCTCGACATCGTCCAGCCGGACGCCCAGCAGATGGGGTTGAGCCAGTTCGCCCGCGTAGCAGAGCGGGCGGAAGAGGCGGGGATCTTGTGCATACCTCACGGGCCGTGGTCGGCGTTCCTGATCGCTGCACATGTGCAGGTGCTCTGCACGCTGACGAACTGTCCCATGATCGAGTACCCGGCCCCGGCGGTGGTTCGTGGCTCGGACTTGGAGGCGCTCGTGGAGGCCATGCACGAGAAGGTCATTGAGGCTCCAATCGTCGTAAGGGACGGATACCTAGAGCTGCCGGAGGGACCTGGACTTGGACTGGGCAACTTCGTGCCTGAGGCGATAGCCGAATTGGAAGACCACTACGCCGGAGAGGTCGAACGATGACCGAGAAAGTCCGCAAGGTCGTGGTGACCTGGTCGGCGTACCGTGACCGGATTCTGGAGCGGGCCGAGCGCGAGGGGTACGGTGATCTCGAATTTCTCATCGCGGACGATAAGGATGCGATCCTGTCCGGCCTGGAGGACGCTGACGCGGCGTTCATCGCGCCATGGAACGCGGACATGCTCAGGGCCGGACGGAAGCTTCGCTGGATACACGCGATCGGCGGAGGGGTGAGGCCGTACCTCTTCCCAGAGATGGTAGAGAGTAATATCCCGTTCACGTGCGGCAAACCGGCATTCGCCATACCCGGAGCGGAGTTCGCCCTGGGGGCGATGCTGATGTTCTCCCGTCGCAACCACGTGACGGTGGGCGCGCCGAAACTGACGCAACGCAGTCCCTCGCAGGAGGCTGCGCTGAGACCGGTCGATCTCCAAGGGAAGACGCTGGGGGTGCTGGGGATGGGCGGGATCGGACAGGCACTGGCAACGAGGGCAGCCGCTTTGGGAATGCGGGTGCTGGGGACGGCGAGGCAGAGGCGTGAGGCGTCGGAGGGAGTCAGCCGCATGTATGGCATGGATGAGGCGGCCGACATGGTGGCGGAGTCGGACTTCGTGGCCGTCGCCGTACCGGACACGCCGGAGACGGAGGGCATCGTATCCGAGGGGCTCATCGCCAGAATGAAGCTCGGAGCCGTAATACTGGACTGTTCGGGACGTCCTGGGCTGTACGACTACGGAGCGTTGGACCGAGCACTGGAGGCGGGGAAATTGGGAGGGATCTGTTTCCAGCCATCAGGGGACTCGCCGGGAATGCCGCCGGACGACGCGGAGTTTTGGACACGCGACAACGTGGTGGTTTCAACCTGCCGGGGCACTTCGTCTGAGCAAGAGGATTCTTGTATAGGCCTGTTCTTCGAAAATCTGCGGAGGTTCGAGACGGGTCAGCCCCTGTTGGGAGTGGTGAACAAGAGGGCGGGGTATTGAGGGGAGAAGAAAGTAGACAGTCTTGCGTAGGGAGTATATGTGTGCCCGACTCTGGATTCCCGCCCCGTATCGTGGTACGGGGTGACGTTCTTTCGCGGGAATGACGGAAAATGTCATCAAAACCCAGGCAACAAGCTCAGGATCATCAGCATTGGCCTGAGTTGCCCTTCGACAGGCTCAGGGCGAACGTGTTTTTCGATTTCGTCTCTTTGTAAACAATACGTCGATGCGTATGTTGAGATTGTTTCTAAGGGTATACTAGGGGCGACAACATAGAGACTATTGTGCAGGGAGGTTGAAATGAAGGTTATCAAGGCTGTTGATCGGGGCGAGGTGGACAATACGCACAGGGATATCTTCGAAGGCGGACAGGTGGTGATGAACCCGTTGGTGGACGGTGATGACTCGGAGAGCTACCGGTTCAACGTGGTGAACTTCAAGGGAGGCGCGCGGACGAAGTTCCACACTCACTCGTGCGACCAGATCCTGTACGCGACGGATGGCAAGGGATTCGTTGGGACGCGGGACGAGGAGATCGACATCACGGAGGGTGACACGGCGCTGATCCCGGCGGGAGAGGTGCACCGTCACGGCGCGAACCACGGCGAGGACTTTTCGCATATCTCCCTTCAGACGGCCCACTGCACGACCGATGTGTTGGAGTAGGGAGAAGAAAGTAGAAAGAGGAAAGTAGTGCGTAGAAAGAATGGGGACGCTCTTGGCGGGGAGTGATTTGCCGGATGCGTTATTGGAGCGGTACCGGGGCGTGAGTGTGCCCACGGTATGGAGCGCGCTCGATGAGCTTCACGGGTATCACCAGTCGTTCATGCAGGGGGTGAGCGCTCAGACTCCGGGGGAGATGCTGGTCGCGCGGGCGAGGACGCTGAGATTCATTCCGCCTCGTCCGGATATCTTCGACGAGACGCCGGTCGGTGAGGACGCCCCGGAGGCCAGGGCCATGGCGCGGTGCGGTCCCGGAGACGCGCTGGTCTGCGACGTGGCAGGCTCACGTTACTCGTCGAGCGGCGGCGAGATGAAGCTGCTCCAGCTGAGCATGAACCGCGCGGAGGGGATCGTCACGGATGGGGCGATACGCGACCTGACGGGCGTTAGGAAGCTGGGGTTCAAGATATTCGCCGCCGGGGGAACGGTGGCGGCGGGCAAGGCGCCCTACATGTTCTCATACGAGGAGAACGTGGTAATCCAGTGCGGGGGGATATCCGTGCGTCCGGGCGACCTGATCGTCGGCAACGACGATGGGGTGGTGTGTGTTCCGAGCCAGTGGGCCGAGGAGGTCATCGACTGGGTGGAGGAGCACGACTACTTCGAGGACGTTATTCGCGAGATGGTGTTGAGGGACAACGTTCGTCCGACGACGTATTACAACGCAGCAATGTTTGAGAAGCTGCGGGCGGAGCGGGAGGAAGAAAGTAGAAAGTAGTGAGTATTGCGTAGGGATGCGGAACTAATGCCACTCTGCCTACGTCCCTACCCGTCTGGATACCCCGGCCCCGTATCGCCGTCCGGGGATGGATTCCCGCTTTCGCGGGAATGACGATATGGGGCGGGATTGACAGCGTGGGAGTATTGCGGCCTATTTTCAGAGGAATCGTTCATGCCGGTTGGCACCGACACCACGAAACATGAGCATTGAGGGGCGATTCGCGAATCGCCGCTACTCGCGAACCGGTTGAGTACGCAACACTTGTGGTCCGACCCGCCGGGTCAGGCAGGCCGAACCAAGTGTTTCAGGCGCGTTGAGTCGTTGACCGAGGCCTAGGTGATGTCGACGGTGGCGCCGGCCTCTTCGAGGGCGGACTTGGCCTCATCGGCCTCATCCTTGCTCACGCCCTCCTTGATGTTGGAGGGAGCGCCCTCGACGACTTCCTTGGCCTCCTTGAGGCCGAGGGAGGTGACGCTGCGGACGGCCTTGATGACGTTGATCTTCTGGCTGCCGAAGTCCTTGAGGACGACCGTGAACTCGGTCTTCTCCTCTTCCTCGGCGGCAGGAGCGGCGCCATTGCCGCCGTCACCGGCGACGGGCATGGCAGCCATGGCCATGGGGGCCGCGGCGCTCACGCCGAACGTGTCCTCAAGCTCCTTGACCAGCTCGGCGAGCTCAACGACGTTCATTCCCTTGATTGCTTCCAGTACTTCTTCTTTCGTTGCCATCGGTTCTCTCCTTTTTGTTTGCCTTAGTTGTGTTGTGACCTGTTTTCCAATTGGGTCTGCGATTCGTGCGCGTCGGCTATTCCGAGCCGCCTTCCTTCTGCTCAGCGATGGCCTTCAGGGCCGTGACAAGTCCGACCTGCTGGGAGTTGAGGACGTATGCCAGGTTTCGCAAGGGCGCCTGCAGGGTCCCCACAAGACCGGCGATCGGCGATTGGAGCTGACCAAGCACCTGGGCTACAAGGACTTCCTTGGGCGGGAGGTTTGCGAGGTCGTCCACCTGCTCGGGCGTCAGCGCCCTGCCGCTCAGGTATCCGCCGATGATGGTCATGGGGATCCTGGAAGACGACAGGTGCTCGGTGAGCACCTTGGCGGCCACGGCGGGATCATCGAATCCGAAGGCGATACCCGTGGGTCCGGTGACGATCTCCTTGACCTGGGGAGCACCCGCCTCGTCTGCGGCGATATGAGCGAGGGTATTCTTGACGACGCGCAGGCGCACGCCGCCTTCTCGCAGGACACGCCGGAGTTCGGTCATGTCGGCCACGGACAAGCCGTTGTTGTTCGTCGCGATTGCGACGGTTGACGTCTCGATCAACTCGCGGATCTGACGTACCTGATCTTCCTTCTCAGGAGTTGGCACTGCATTCACCTTCCATTCTGTTCGGGGGGCACCTAGGAACCCCCTCTCTGTATCTCTCCCCCAGCGGGGGAGAGATTATTGGGCTTGAATCGTCCAGCGGGGGAAGATTATTAGGCTTGAATACTCTCTCCATCTCGTGCTGATGCCGGGGAGCCATGGGCAAAAAAATCCCCGAGCCGCAGACTCGGGGCAACAGGCGGCGGGACGCGCCACTGATTGGCGGCATCGGTCCCGATCGCCAGCAACCTCGGCGGGCCTCGTTGAGTTTACTCCACCCCACGGCGGAACCCGCTGTCTACGGCAACAGCTATTCTATTGTACGGTCGTCGTCGTCAGGGCCGCAACGTCCAGCGGGATGCTCGGCCCCATGGTGCTCGTCAGATATACGGCGATGATGAACTGGCCCTTGACGCCGCTCGGGCGCGCTCGGACGACGTTGTCGATCATCGTCAGCAGGTTGTCGAGAATCTGGTCCTCTTCAAAGCTCGCCTTGCCGATTGCGAGGTGCATGAGCCCGGTGCGGTCGAGGCGGTACTCGACGCGGCCCTTCTTGGACTCTTCGATGACGCGAGGAAGGTCGTCGGCCTGGACGACGGTGCCGGTCCTGGGATTCGGCATGAGTCCGCGGCGACCGAGGTAACGTCCAAGTCGTCCGATCTTGCCCATCATGTCGGGTGTGGCGATGGCGACGTCGAAGTCGACCCATCCACCCTCGACGCGCTGGATGAGGTCGTCGTTGCCGACGAAGTCCGCGCCCGCCTGCTCGGCGATGGCGACGGCCTCACCGTCGGTGAAGACGGTCACGCGAAGGGGCTTGCCGACGCCGTGAGGGAGCACGGTCACTCCACGGACGATCTGATCGGCATGGCGGGGATCGGCGCCGGTCCGAATGTGAAGCTCGATGGTCTCATCGAACTTGGCGGTGGCGGTCTTCTTGACCAGTCCCGCCGCTTCGGCAGGCGAGTAGAGCCTTCCCGGCTCGACGAGTTCCCTTGCGGTGGTGTATCGCTTGGTTGCTGTTGTCACGATTGCTTACCTTTAGCTCGACGTACGTCGCTCTTATCGCTGTACCTGAATACCGATGCTGCGGGCGGTGCCCTCGATGATTCTCATGGCGCCCTCGATGTCGGCGGCGTTGAGGTCCTGCATCTTTGCCTGGGCGATCTCCCGGACCTGGTCCGAGGTTACCGTCCCGACCTTTTCCGCCAAGGGGTTGCCGCTGCCCTTCTCAAGCTTGGCGGCCTGCAAGAGGAGCGATGCGGCGGGGGGAGACTTCAGGATGAACGAGAACGACCTGTCCTCGAAGACCGTCAGTTCGACCGGTACGATATTGCCCATCTGCTGGGCGGTGCGGGCGTTGTACTCCTTGACGAACGCCATGATGTTCAGGCCGTGCTGACCCAGCGCCGGACCGACGGGCGGCGCCGGTGTAGCCTTGCCACCCTCGATTTGCAGCTTGATGACTGCTCTAACCTTCTTAGCCAACTCGTTCTCCTGGAATTCTATCTCTGTGAATTGAAGGGCACTGGGTTCGGGCGACCACAAGGGTCGCCCCTACGTGGGGATGGGCGATGAACTTGGAGCATGTCGCCATGTTTAACCCTTTTCGACCTGGAGGAAGTCCAGCTCGACGGGGGTCTCGCGTCCGAAGAAGGAGACGAGCACCTTGAGCTTGGAACGCTCGGCATAGACCTCGTCGACGGAGCCCATGAAGTCCATGAACGGGCCGTCGACGATTCGGACCATCTGGCCCTTCTCGAACCCCACGCGCACGCGCGGCTCGGCGGACTTCATGTGGTTGAGGATCGCGTCGACCTCGCTCTGCTCCAGCGGGACTGGCTTCTGTCGCTGTTCGCGTTCGTCCTCGGCGGAAACGAACCCCGTTACGCCGGGGGTATTTCGCACGACGAACCAGCTCTGGTCGTCCATCTCCATCTCTATGAGGATGTATCCGGGGAAGACGCGGCGGGACACGGAGGTCCTCTTGCCCTCCTTTATCTCGATCTCGTCCTCGGTGGGCACGACGACCTGGAATATCTTGTCGCCGACGTCCATGGACTCAATCCGCAGGTTGAGGTTCTTCTGAACGCGCTCTTCCTGTCCGGAATAGGTATGGACGATGTACCAGCGTCGTTCGGCTTGTTCGGTGGAAGTCATGAGTTCACCCTAAGATCACGTCCATCAACCGTGCGAAGACCAGATCGACGGCGAAGAGGAACGCGCCGACGGCGGCCGCGACCGCGATGACCATGAGCGTCAGCCGCATCGTCTCTTCGCGGGTGGGCCAGGTTACGCGCTGCAACTCGCGGTATGCTTCGGAGATGAAGCGCAGGCTGAACCCTCGCCGCGGCTGTCCGGCGGGGGCCCGTCCTCCGGTTAGCGGGTCGCGTACCATCGGTTACCTCACCTCGCGGTAAAGGGCGTGCTTTCGACAGCGCGGACAGTACTTCTTGAGCTCCAGCCGGTCCGGGTCGTTGCGCCGGTTCTTGCTTGTATGATATGTCCGCTCGCGGCACTCGGTGCAACCCAAGTTTACCAGTGTACGGACATCTCCTCTGCGGGGCATAATTTCCTCGTCAAAACGAACTGAAGGGACACCGGCGGCGTCCCTTCATCGGTATGTGTTCGGTTGTTAGTTTGTGACTGCCGTGAATACGCCGGAGCCGACGGTGCGGCCACCCTCTCGGACGGCGAATCGGAGCTGGTCGGTCATGGCCACCGGGGTGGTGAGCTTGATGTCCATCTCGATGTTGTCGCCCGGCATGACCATTTCGACGCCGTCGGGCAGCTTGATCTCACCCGTCACGTCGGTCGTGCGGATGTAGAACTGCGGCTTGTACCCGCTGAAGAAGGGGGTGTGCCTGCCGCCCTCTTCCTTGGTGAGCACGTAGACCTGGGCGCTGGCGTCGGTATGCGGGGTCACGCTGCCGGGGGCGGCAAGCACCTGGCCGCGCTCGATCTCGTCGCGGTCGACGCCACGCAGGAGGAGGCCGACGGCGTCGCCGGGCTCAGCCTCGTCGAGCATCTTGTGGAACATCTCGACGCCGGTGACGACGGTCTGGCTCGTCTCCTTGATTCCAACAACGTCCACCGTGTCGCCGACTTTGATGACTCCCTGCTCGACGCGACCGGTGACCACGGTGCCTCGGCCCTTGATGCTGAACACGTCCTCGACGGGCATGAGGAAGGGCTGGTCTCTCGGACGATCGGGAACGGGGATGTAGCTGTCCACGGCGTCCATAAGCTCCCAGACGCCGTTGCCCCACTCGGAGTCCCGCGACGTGTCGTCGGCCTCGAGGGCGTTGAGGGCGCTGACGCGAACGATCGGCACATCGTCACCGGGGAAGCCGTACTCGGTCAGAAGCTCGCGCATCTCCAACTCGACGAGCTCGAGGAGCTCCTCGTCGTCAAGCATGTCGACCTTGTTGAGGGCGACCACGATGGCGGGAACCTCCACCTGTCGGGCGAGGAGGATGTGCTCTCGCGTCTGCGGCATGGGACCGTCAGGGGCGCTGACCACAAGGATGGCGCCGTCCATCTGGGCCGCGCCGGTAATCATGTTCTTGATGTAGTCGGCGTGCCCGGGGCAGTCGACGTGAGCGTAGTGGCGACCTTCAGTCGCATACTCAACGTGCGTGATCGCGATGGTCACGCCGCGCTCCTTCTCTTCCGGGGCGTTATCGATGCTGTCGAATTCCCTGAAGTCCGCGAGCCCGGTGTTCGCCAGGGTCTTTGTGATTGCCGCGGTCAGCGTTGTCTTGCCGTGGTCGACGTGACCGATGGTCCCTACGTTCAAATGCGGCTTGTCTCGTACGAATCGCTCCTTCGCCATTTCCTAGTCTCTCCTCTTCATAGTTCTCTTTGTTATTTGTGTTGCCTATGTAGTTTAGTGGAGCCCTCAAGCAGACTCGAACTGCTGACCTCGTTCTTACCAAGAACGCGCTCTGCCTCCTGAGCTATGAGGGCACGCACCTTCCTTTCGGAACGGGCCTGACGACGCCTTGGTGCAGGGAGTAGGATTCGAACCTACGTAGCCCTTAGGGCGCCAGATTTACAGTCTGGTGGATTTAACCACTCTCCCATCCCTGCACGTAGCCGACAGCCGATAATTTTAGCACAAGCGGCATTTCCAATCCAAGACGCGCCTACTTGAAGCGTCGTCCCGGTCGGGTTAGGTGAAAGCCCCAGGGGGGACTCGAACCCTCCAACCTGCCGATTACAAATCGGCTGCGCTGCCGATTGCGCCACTGGGGCCCGGCTGATTGTTTCAACAAAAAGGGCTAGCGCCGAACTAGCCCAATTTGTATTGTAGTCAACTATAGGAGTGCGGTCAACAGTTTTTGACCTCAGTAAGTGTTCAGAGTTGATGAGGGGAACACCCCCTACACCTAATGGATACCCGCTTTTGCGGGTATGACGATTGCCGGTGTTCCTATCAACTCTACATGCAATTGCCCTGCCCTTCGACAGGCTCAGGGCGAACGGTGTCGTGTGCAGGCTTCCAAGTGACTGCTCAGGACGAACGGGATTCACCACAGGGTCGGGTGTTGAGGGGCCTCCCAACCCTATGGATACCCGCGTTCGCGGGTATGACGGTGGCTGTGTGCGTTGATCGCTTTCACAAAGTCTGAACAGTTACGACCTCACTGTATGTGTGTTTGGAGGGTGTATCCTTCACCTGGTCTAACGTTCTCGCATAGTTGCGTAACCGATGAGCTTGTAGAAGAGTTTTGCGGCGGTGAAGGCGCAGGCATCGGGGCCTTCGGTCGGGCTTAGCTCGACGACATCGAACCCGACGATATGCCGGTTTTCACCGATCAGTCTGAGCAGCCTCGTTGCTTCGTGCCACGACATTCCGCCGGGCTCGGGCGTGCCGACGGCGGACATGATGGCGGGGTCGAGAACGTCGAGGTCGACGCTGACGTAGACCTCCCTGCCCAACCGCTCGATTACGTTTGCGCAGAGTTCATCGATGCCGTGCTCAGAGGGCCACGCGAAGACGGGGACGCCGTTCGATTCGATGAACTGAGCCTCCTCCTCGCTCATGCTGCGCACTCCGACTTCGACTACCCGTGCTCGTTCAGACAGGCGGCGAGCGACGCAGGCGTGACTCCATCGACTCCCCATGTATTCGTCGCGCAGGTCCGCGTGGGCATCGAGATAGAGGACGGTCAGGTGGGGATGTCTCTCAAGCGCGGCAGATACTCCACCGAGGGTGATGGTGTGCTCGCCTCCGAGGAGGGCTACCAGCTTTTCCTGAGCCGTGAAGTGGCTTGCCACCCGGCGGACGCGCTCGATCATCGCCTCCGGGCCACCGATGTGCGGCTCTATTTCCTGCGTGGTGTAGATGCCGACGGTCGAGATGTCCCGCTGCAGCTCGATGTCCCATTCTTCAAGCTGCTTGGAGGCGGTGATTGCGGCACGGGGCCCGTGTCGCGCACCGGACTTGAAGGACGTTGTGCTGTCGTAGGGAACGGGTATTGCGACGACGCTTGCGGCGTCAAGAGTCAATGACGGTGGGGTATCGAGAAAGGTCTCCCACGTGCGAGGGACGTCGTCGGGCCAGTCGGAGCTAGGCATCTTCGCCGGTTCGGGCGGTCACGAGGTGGAAGCGTTCGCGGACCATGCCGGCGTAGGCCTCTCGCGGCGTCGCGTGATCGAAGGCGCGTTCCATCGTCCATGTCTTGATCTCCCCCTCGACGCCGAAGGTGGTCTTTACGTCATCGAGCGAAGCGGAGATGTCAAAGTCGTTGCAGGAGAAGATGTCGATATTGACGTAGCCCTTGTCGGGGAAGGTGTGGACGCTGATGTGGCTCTCGGCGATTATGACGAAACCCGAGACTCCCCAGTCTCGCGGCACCTTGCCGGTATAGGCGTAGACCTGCGGAGGGGCGACCTTGGTCATGCCAATGACATCCGGGTACTCGTCCAGGAATTGAAAGACGAGGGACTCGTCGCTGAGCTTTGCGGGGTCGGCCTCATAGCCGTCGATGGCGAGATGCAAGATGGCCTCGTATGCAATCGTGGAAGAATCAAGGCCTAGAATATCACCGTCCCATTGCCGGGACAATGCGAGGGGAGGGAGTGCCCCGAACTCGCGGGGGGCTTGCGCGGGTCCGGGGCTGAGGGGTTTAGTCCTTCACGTTGATGGTGAGGCTCTTGGCCTTCATGGACTCCTGCTTGGGGAAGGAGATGCTGAGGACGCCATTCTCGTAGGTCGTCTCGGCGCGCTCGGTGTCGACCGTTTCAGGCAGGCGCACGGAGCGATGGAAGGCTCCGGCCCTGCGCTCCCGCAGGTAATAGCTCTCGTCCTTCTGCTCCGTCTCCTCCGGGGTCTGTCCCCTGATGGTGAGTACGCCGTCCTCCACTGTGGCGTTGATCTGGGAGGGATCGACGCCGGGCAGGGAAGCATCGACGGTGATGCTGTCTCCCTCCTGCCGGACATCGATGGGGACCGCCCACGCCGTCGCACGCGCAAAGGCGCGGGAGCCGGAGTAGTTCCTCCAAAACCTGTTCATCACGTTGTCCATTCGCCGCAACTCCGCGACTGGATGCAATCTCAGTAGTACCATTGCCGATACCTCTCAATTTGGATTGTGATTCATACTTGGCAGTGCCGAATCACTTCATTGAGTAGTATAACCAGTTTCATACAATAGTGTCAATAGAGTTATAGTATTTACTGCATGTACAGTTGAGCGATACCTATACGTGTAGTAATATTGCCGTATGAGGTGGAGGGCGACCACAAGGGTCGCCCCTACATTGGATATGCAGAAGTCACCAGCGGAAATAGGCAGTAGAGTCAAGTTCGGGTAGTCCGACTGAGACCAAGGTAATGACCACGCGGAAATCAAAGAGCTACTACGACGTCTTGGGCGTAGGCAAGAGCGCTACGGAGAAGGATATTCGCCAGGCGTTTCGGAGGCTTGCGCGCAAATACCATCCCGACTTGAACCCGGACGACAAGCAGGCCGAGGCCAAGTTCAAGGAGATCAACGAGGCTAACGAGGTGTTGTCCGACGAGGAGAGTCGTAAGAAGTACGACAAGTACGGTGACGACTGGAGGCGGGCGGAGGAGTTCGAGTCGCGATACGCCGGTCCGAGCGGAGGCAGGACGCATACATGGACAGGCCACGACGGGTTTGAGTCCGACGACCTGTTCGGCGGCTTCGAGGACCTCTTTCGGAAATCGCAGCGCAGCCGGAGGGAATCGCCGACGCGTCCTCAGCGACTGGAGCTCGACATCGAGGTGACCCTGGAAGAGGCGTATCTTGGGTCGAAGAGGACGGTGACGATCACGCAGAGCGGGCGAGAGCGCCGGATAGAGGTCGACATTCCGCCGGGAGTGGACACCGGTTCGGTGGTGAAGGTGAGACCGGCGGAGAACCAGGACCTCCGGCTGAAGATGGTCGTGGAGCCTCACCCCAATTTCCAGCGACTGGGCGACGATCTGTACCTGGACGTTCCGGTGCCGCTCGACGATGCGGCACTGGGCGCGGAGGTCGAGATTTCCACCATAACCGGGAAGGTCCAACTGAAGATTCCCTCGGGGAGCCGGAACGGTCAGAGAATTCGTCTGAAGGGCAAGGGTATGCCGAATCTTGGATCGCCCGATGCCAAGGGTGACCTGTTCGTGGTGGTCCGGCCGACGATGCCCGAACCCATGCGTGACGAAGAGCGGGAGATCTTTGAGCGACTGCGCGTGCTCCGCACCGGAAAGGGGTAAGCAATGAACATGGAGGATATGGTCGGATACGACGAACCGTGCTTCGTTATCAGCGTGGCGGCGCGCATCGTGGGGGTCAGGACGCAGACGCTTCGCTACTACGAGAGCATCGGCCTCGTACAGCCCCGGCGCACATTGGGCAATCAGCGGATGTACTCGCGCCGCGAGGTGGAACGAGTGCAGCGGATCCGTGGGCTCATCAACGATCTCGGCGTGAACCTCGCCGGAGTCGAGGTGGTTATCAAGCTCCTAGATCGGCTCGAACAGGCAGAGGAGGAAAAGGACGAGTTGCGAGGGAGAATTCGGGTGCTGGAGCAGCGTCTCCGAGCGGCGACTAGGCAGGTGGTGTAGTTTTTGTCGAGGCCGCCGTCGGCCGGAGCGCCCCTCACGTTCTGGATTCCGCACGGCTTACCCCATATACTTGAAACCTACTTTTCGATTCAATGGAGCATGAAATGACCGCGTCCGCCCCAAGCCTCTTGCCCACAACCGTAATCGGGAGCCATGCCTATCCCGGCTGGATGTGGACGGCCTTGGACGAGATCGAGAAGGGCGGCTACGGGCGAACCGACGAGCGGGAGCTGTATGACGACGCCGTGAATATGGCGATACTCGACCAGGAGAAGGCAGGGGTCGACATCATCTCGGACGGGGAGATGAGGCGATGGTACTTCGTGCAGAGCTTCTACAAGCGGATTCAGGGCATAGAGCAGGAGCCGGAGCTGCGGAAGGTCGGTCTGTACGGCTATGACTCTCCACCCCGCTACAAAGCCGTGGAGAAGCTCGGCGTGCCGGGTGGTCTTGGTATCGTCGATGAGTACCGGTATGCTCGGGCCAACACGACCAAACCCATCAAGATGACCTGTCCCGGCCCCCTGACGCTGACGATTCACATTCGTCCAGGCGACGTGTACAGGGACAGGGTCGAGATGTCCTGGGAATTCGCGAAGGCGATCAACAGGGAACTCAAGGCATTGGTGGCGGAAGGCGTCGACTACATCCAACTCGACGAACCCTCTTTCGCCGTTATTCCGGGTCAGCTCGATGACTGGATAGACCTATACAACGCGGCGGTGGAGGGGGTGAATGCGAAGCTGGCGCTGCACATCTGCTTTGGGAATCTCACCAGCAGGCCCCGCGGCAAGCGCTCGTTTGCGTGGATGTTCCCCAAGGTGCAGGAGTGCCGGTACGACGAACTGGTGCTCGAATACGCAAATCGGGAGATGAGCGAGATCGAGCACTGGAAGGACTGGGCGGGCGACAAGAAGCTCGGCATCGGGGTCATCGACGTGAAGTCGTTCTATGTCGAGAGTCCAGAGGACGTGGCGGAGCGCATCCGGCTCGCGATGCAGTACGGGCCAGTGGAGCAGTTGGTGGTGAACCCGGACTGCGGCTTCTTCCAGCTTCCACGCTGGATAACGCGGCTCAAGCTGAACGCCATGGTTGCAGGCACGCAGATCGTGCGCCGCGAACTTGAGGGATAGGACGGAGCCTCCCATGCTTCAGGTTACCGACGCGGCAAAGGACGAACTCAAGACCATATTGGCCTCGAGGGCGCTGCCTGGGGGTCGGTTCTTGAAACTGGCGGTCAAACCGGAGTGGACGGGACCCGGCGACTTCGGAGTGGTCATCGATATGGAAAAGGGCGGCGAGATCTTCTTCGAGCACGAAGGAACGGTAGTCCTCGCGATCGACCCGGGACTCGCCGAGAATCTCGAACAGTCGGTATTCGATTTCAAACAGACGCCCCAAGGAGCGGGCTTCACGCTGGACGTATATTAAGGCGTTCGGGGAGTGGCAAGGATGACAAGCTCGCGCGGTGAAGAAAGCGGCTCTCCTTATGAAGCGATCTTTGCTCCGCGCTCGGTCGGGTATCGATAGTTGCGCAACTCCGATGTGACAGTCAGGTCGTCCGACGCTCGGTTTCTGTCCGGTGTGGACGACATCGTCCAGTCATTTGTCAGGACTCCGCTCTGGATTACCCTCGGTTGGTACGACTTCGAACTGCAGTACCGCCGCGCGTTCATTGGCCCTCTGTGGGAAGTCATTATCGTTGCAGTGTGGGTAGCTGGGCTTGGCCTCCTCTTCGGTCGCCTGCTCGGCCACGATCAGGGTGATTACCTGGTATACATGGCGGCCGGCGTGGTGCTTTGGCAGTACGTGTCGAATACGCTCACGACGGGGGCGAACGTCTTTGTCGTGAATGCGCGGCAGATCGTTTCGATCAACAACCCCCTCTATACCTACGTACTGCGGAATGTCGTTGAGCACCTGGTCAAGTTGGGCATCCACTCGCTGGTGTTCATTGCGGTCATGGTCATCACGCAGACACCCGTTGAGCCGATAATGCTTCTCGCGCTCCCGGGACTGGCAACCCTGGCTGTCACCACCTTGTGGGCCGTACCGCTCTTGGGATTCATCGGGACGAGGTTCCGTGACTTTACTCATCTGCTTCGAGCGGTGATGAGGTTTCTCTTCTTCGCCACGCCCGTGTTCTGGTACGCGGACGGCCTGAACGACCGGGCCTATCTGGCGAACTACAATCCATTCACGCACTTCCTCGAGGTCGTGAGGGCGCCGCTGACCGGTGAGACAGCCTCCTTGACCTCGTGGGGGGTCGTCTTGGCAATTAACGTCGTCGGCATCGCGATCATGTTCGCGACATACAGTCGGCTGCGCAGATCACTCACGCTCTGGATATGATTCATGGACAACGACTACGCCATCAGCTTGCAGGACGTGACGCTGGAGATTCCGGCGCGGCGCCGAATTCCGCATCGCGCAAGAAGGGGGACGAGCGCGTCACAAGCTGCGCCTACGCAGATTGGCGGGAGGCTGAGCTTCGGTCGTGGGTCTTCAACCACCGTTACCATCCTGGACGGCGTGAACATCGCCATTTCAAAGGGACAGCGCGTCGGCCTGATCGGGGCTAACGGGGCCGGCAAGAGCACGCTGCTGAGGGTGATGGCAGGAATCTACCACCCCACACGCGGGGTTGCGGAGACCCGGGGAACGATATCCACCCTGTTCCCGGAACTCCTCGGCGTCCGACCCGACGCCACCGGGCTGGAGAACATTGTTCTCACCGGAATCCTTCTTGGTCTGACGAAGAAGGAGATCAGCAGAAGACTGCCGGAGATCATCGAGTTCACGGAGCTTGGCGACTATATCTACATGCCGATTCGGACGTACTCGACGGGAATGCGTACCCGGCTCGTGCTGTCGATAGCGACTTGCATTCGTCCTGACGTACTTCTCGTTGACGAGGTGATCGGCGTCGGGGACAAGAGCTTTCGGCTCAAGGCCAAGGACCGTTTCAACGAGATGATGACCTCAGCCAATACGCTGGTGGTCGTTTCACAGTCCCCGGAGATTATTCGCGAGTTCTGCACCGAGGCGATCTGGCTGGAGCGTGGCCAGGTGAGAACCGTAGGCGGCGTGGATGAAGTGCTTCGGGCGTATGTCGCGCATGCAGCCGGCACCAACGCGGGGATGACCTCAGATTCCGAAGCACTGCTGGCGGCCCGTGACAGGCTCGCCGGGGGCGGCAGCCTGAATTGGTCGACGGACGTACCGATTACCAGCTGGGAAGGCGTGACGGTCGGGGGCAACCCAAGGCGGGTGACCCGGCTGATACTTCGCGATAGCCAGCTGAGGGGTTCGCTTCCACGGGAGTTGGGGAACCTTGCCGAGCTTACCCACCTGGACCTTCGAAACAATCAATTGCAAGGAGAGATTCCGGCGGAACTGGGGCGTCTTTCAAAACTGATGATACTTGACCTCCATAGTAACGACCTGGAAGGTCCAATCCCGCCGGAACTGGGCGAGATATCGGACCTGAAGGTCCTCAACCTCCACAGCAATAGGTTGAGTGGTCCGGTCATCGCGGAACTCGGTAAGACCACATCTCTAGAAGGGCTATATCTTCACAATAATCGATTGAGCGGTACAATACCGGGTGAGCTGGGCAATCTCAGGATTCTGGATAACCTATGGCTCTCCAACAACCGGCTGAGTGGGAAAGTGCCCGCCGAACTTGGCAATTTGACTGACCTTACCAAGCTGAGCCTCCACGGAAACCAGTTGAGCGGAGCATTACCGTCCGAGTTGGGAAATCTCGGCAAAAGCCTTCAGTTCTACCGCCTCAGCGGAAACAATTTCGTCGGGTGCATTCCGACCGGTCTTGCATCCGTAGCGGACACGGACCAGCGCCAGCTCGGTCTGCCGGTATGCTCAGACGATTGACCGGAATCACAGTCAAGCAAGCATGGTAGAAACACATAAGCCCGAATCGATGGACCACGCGCACGTGAGAGATCGTGTCTCCCAAGTGTACCTCGGCCTCGTGGACTGGGGCCCCATGGGCGACGTCCTCCGCCGCAGGGTCGACTGGATGGCTGAGCAAGTCCAAGGCCCCAAAGTGCTGGACGTGGGCTGCAGCGAGGGAATCATGGAGGTGCTGCTCGCACGCCGGGGAATCGACGTTGCGGGTGTGGAGGTGAACCCCGACGCCCTGGAATTCGCCAACGAACTGCTTGCCAAAGAGCCGGAGGAAGTACGCAGCCGCGCGACGCTGATTCAAGGGGACTTCATCTCCGAGCGGCCGGTGACCGGGCACTTCGACACCGTGGTGCTGGGCGAGATTCTCGAACACCTCCACGATCCCGGTCCGCTGCTGGAGCGGAGCCTGGAACACCTGCGCCCAGGTGGGCTGCTTGTCATTACGACCCCCTTTGGACTGCATCCCCACGAAGACCACCATCAGACCTTTTACCTTACGGACCTGATCGACGCGCTCAAGCCGAGGCTGTCACTTGAGCACATCAGCGTGGAGGACAGCTATATACGTTTCGTTGGCAGCATGTCGGAGAACAGTGAGTCCACCTGGCAGAAGCTTGATGCCGAGGCGGTCTTGTCCATGACACAGACGGCGCTCGTCGCCTCAGACACCAAACTGTACGAAATGCTGACGAAGCGAGAGAACCGAATACAGGAACTAACACGCCAGAGGAACTATCTGAGGGATGAGAACCAGGGCCTCAAGCGCCAGGTCAGGTTCGACAAGATGGCACTCGACCGGTTCAAGAGAAACCTCGATGCAAGGACGGGAGAGGTACGGGTCCTCAGGCACCGGCTGCAGGCAGCATATTCGAGCACATCCTTCCTTACCGGGGCGGCACTGGTGCGCGCTTTTAAGCAGCCGGGCACACTGTGGAAGCTTCCGTTCCAGATGTTTCGCCTCTATGGAGCCGCATCCAGGCGTTCGGCAGAGATCAGCCCGGACGAAGACCTGGCAAAGCGATACAAGTACATTCCTAAGAGTCAGAATCTAGACATCACGGAATTCCTCACCTACCCGCCCATGGACTTGCCGGAAGCAAAGACGGACGGTCCGACTGTTGCAGCCATTCTCGATACGTTTACGGAACACTCTCTTCGGTATGAGGCAAATCTTCTGCTGTTGTCTCTCGAGAACTGGCGCGATCAGTTGGAGAAGACCCCGCCCGCCTTCCTCCTTGTGGAGTCCGCCTTCAGCGGCAACAACCGAGAGTGGCGGCACAAGATCGTCGGCTACGAGAATCTTGAGGACAATCCGCTCCGAGAGTTGCTGCAATACTGTCGTTCCAAGGGGATTCCAACGGTATTTTGGAACAAGGAAGACCCTCCACACTTTGATGACTTTATCGGCGCCGCCAGGGAATTCGACTATATCTTTACGTCCGATGAACCCAGTGTCCCGCTTTATGAGGAGACTTTGGGTCATGACAGGGTCTATGTACTGCCTTTTGCCGCGCAGCCTCGGCTACACAATCCGTCCCAGGAAGAGGGCTGGCCAAACTACCCTGTCTTCTTTCCGGGAAGCTGGCTCCAGCATAGGTTCCCTGAACGCTCACAGGCGCTTCAGAATCTGCTAGATCCAGCCCTTCCGCTTGGTCTGCATATATTCGACCGCAACCTCACGCGGAGCGACCTAGGGCCATTCTATCGATTCCCAGACGAGTATAGACAAGCAATCAAGGGTTACCTCACGTACCAAGAGATGCTGACGGCATACCGCTGCTATGACGTGCTGTTGAACGTGAACACCGTGAGTGACTCTCCGACGATGTTCTCCCGCCGAGTCTTCGAGAGTCTCGCGTGTGGGACTCCCGTGATCTCCTCAGAGTCGGTGGGAATGAGCCGGATGCTGGGAGACCACGTCAGGGTTTCGCGAAGTAAGGAAGACACTATCGACCACCTTCTGGATCTCATGGGTGATGAGGAGGCGCGGGAACGCGAGGGGCATCTTGCTTACCGATTCGTCCATGAGAACCATACCTACCGGCATCGGATGAACGAGGTCTTCCGCAACATCGGCATGGAATCGCTCGTTGCCGAACAGCCGTCGGTGAGCGTCCTGATGCCCACCATGCGTCCCGAAAACGTGCTTCGATGCATCGAGAACTTCACGAAGCAGACCTACGGGAATAAGGAACTGATTCTCATCCTGAACAATGCGCAGTTCGATCTCGGTGACGTCCGAAAGCACACCGACGGTATTCCAAACGTCCAGGTGCTGCATATTGAGGGGCGCACGACCCTGGGAGACTGTCTAAACAGGGGAGTGGCGGCGGCATCGGGCAACTACGTCGCCAAGATGGACGATGACGATCATTACGGAGAACGGTATTTGTCCGACAGTATTCTCGCAGCCTCGTTTTCGGATGCGGAGGTCGTTGGGAAGGCGTCGTTCTTCATGTATTTCGAGGATGCAGACACAACGGCCCTTGCTGAAGTTGCTCGTGAGCACACGTTCACCCACTTCGTAACCGGCGGGACGATGTTCATACGGTCCGACGCTGCCGGCGATATACCATTCGACCCGATTTCGCTGAGGGAAGATACGAACTTCCTGCACGCCGCGACACAGGCCGGATGCCGTATCTACGCCGCCGACCGGTTCAACTTCATTAGGGTACGGTCGGACAATCTGTCCAGTCACGCGGATCCGACACCAGATACGGAGTTCCTCAGGCGGTGCAGGGCGAAAACGCCCGGCCTGGACCTGGACCGCGTGATGATATGACGAACAGTGCCTCGACAGAGCTTCCGGACAGGGACTGCGTATCGCAAGTATATCTTGGCTTACTGGACGTGGGACCGACCGGCAACTGGCTGCGTCGCCGGATCGACTGGATCGCGCAAGAGGCCAATGGACCTCATGTGCTTGACGTGGGCTCCAGCGAAGGCATTCTGGCAGTCCTGTTGGCGCGACGTGGGACAAACGTCACCGGAGTTGACATAAACGCCGACGCCCTTGACTTTGCACGTGAACTGCTGTCCAAGGAACCGGACGAGGTTCGAGGGAGGGTCAATCTCATCCAGGGCGATTTCATCTCGACAAAGCAGGTGACCGGTCTCTTCGATACTGTGGTGATGGGCAACCTGCTTGAAGATCTCGACGATCCGGTCGCGATGCTCGATCGGGGACTGGAGCACCTCCGCCCGGGGGGGCGTGTCATCCTCACGGTTCCCTTTGGAGTGCAGCCGCTTGAATACCAACGCAGAAGCATTCGTCTGACGGAGCTCATCCTTCTCCTCAGACCAAGACTTGGGCTGGAATCGCTGAGCATTACGGATAATCACATTCGTTTCGTGGGCCGCCTCGCGGAAGACAACGATGCGTCTTGGCTGCAACTCGATGCCGAGGCGGTCATGTCGATGACCTACGAAGCGCTGGAGGCATCGCAGAGGAACTTGTACGGGATGCTGGAAAGGCAAGGAGGGCGGTTTGATCGACTCCAGCAACGACTCAGGCAACAAGTGGAGGCGGAACGGGCAACTCAGCGCAAGATAAACACCACCATTCAGATGAACAAAAGGCTGGAGTTCCGCTCGAAGCTGGACCGCCTCACAATTACGCCGCTCAAGGAGAAAGTCGCGGCAACAACCAAAGAGTTGCGGACAAGATCGTTGGAACTGCGAGTCACGAGCCGGCGGCTTCAGACGACACTTGCGAGCACATCGTTCCGGGTCGGTTCAACGCTGGTGCGGACCGGGCAGAGGCCGCTCACGCTGTGGAAACTGCCATTCCGGCTCCTGAGTCTGTACCGAACCCGGTCACCAATACCACCAGAGGAATTGCCGATTCCCCAGGAACCGAGTGATTCTGAGTCTCCCGCTCCCGAAGAGGCCTATCCGGATCCCTCCGAGTTTATCGATTTCCCGCTCTTGCCGATTCCGGATGCACAGACAGCCGGACCTACGGTAGCAGCCATCCTTGACACGTTCACGGAGTACGCTCTCCGGCATGAAATTGAGCTTGTGCTGCTGTCGCCCAGAAGCTGGCGCCTCCAGATGGAAAAGAACTCTCCTGCATGCCTGTTCGTTGAGTCGGCGTGGTGGGGGAATAACGGCGTGTGGCGTAATCGGATCGCCGGGTACGAGGGCACGGAAGAGGACAATCCACTACGCGAAGTCCTCGCATACTGTCGTTCCAACGGGATTCCGACGATATTCTGGAACAAGGAAGACCCTCCCCATTTCGACAACTTCATCGGAGCCGCCAGAGAGTTCGACTATGTCTTCACTTCGGATGCGGATTGTGTCCCGCGATACAAGGAAGCGCTGGGGCACGACCGGATATTTGTACTGCCCTTCGCGGCGGCCACGAGAATTCATAACCCTTCCCGTGAGAAGGGCTGGCCCACCTATCCGGTCTGCTTTGCGGGCAGTTGGTTGTCACAAAGGTATGCCGAACGAGCCGAAGCGCTCCAATTGCTCTTGGACTCCGCCCTTCCAAGAGGACTGCATATATTCGACCGAAACCTGACAAGACCGGATTACGGGGAAGACTATCGCTTCCCAGACCGTTACAAGGGGGCGATAAAGGGCAACCTCACCTATGAAGAGATGTTGACCGCCTATCGCTGCTACGACGTGATGCTGAACGTCAACACGATCTCTGATTCTCCAACCATGTTCGCTCGCCGCGTCTTCGAGAGCCTGGCGTGTGGAACGCCGGTGATTTCGTCTGAGTCAGTAGGCATGAGCCGGATGCTGGGGGGCCATGTTCGAGTCGCCCACAGCGAGGAAGAGGCAGCCGGTCACCTGGAGGAGTTGTTGGAGGACGAGGAGGCGCGTGTTCGCGAGGGACACTTGGCTTACCGTCACATACATGAGAACCACACCTACCGGCACAGGATGAACGAGGTATTCAACAGGGTCGGCCTGGAACCGCTAGTCTCGGAGCAACCACCGGTCAGCGTGCTGATGCCTACGATGCGTCCTCAAAACGTCGCGAGGTGCATCGAGAACTTCAGCAGGCAGGAATATCAGAACAAGGAATTGATCCTCATACTAAACAACGCGGAGTTCGATGTCGACGCAATCCGCGGGGAGGTCGAGCCGATTCCGAACGCGCAGGTGATCCATGTGGAGGGGCGCACGACCCTGGGGGACTGCCTGAACAGAGGTGTGGAGGCGGCAGCGGGCGAGTACATCGCCAAGATGGACGACGACGACCTCTACGGGGACCGGCATTTGTCAGACAGCGTTCTTGCAGCTAAGTTCTCGGGTGCTGAGATCGTCGGGAAGGGAATGTACTTTGTGTATTTTGAGGCCACAAATACGACAACATTGAGAGAAAACACTCCAGATCACACGTTCGCGTCCTCGACGGTAGCGAGTAGTACAACGATAATTCAAACTGATGTTATCAAGGACCTCTCTTTTGCCTCCCTTTCGCGGTCGGAAGACACAAATCTCCAGCGCGCGGCAGGTAAGATAGGATGCCGAATTTACTCGGCTGACCGTTTCAACTACTTGTGCGTCCGAAAGCGTCAGGTGTCCAGCCATTCCTGGCAGATATCAGATGCCGAATTCCTAGAGAAGTGTCGAGACCAGACGCCCGGACTGGACCTGGACCGTGTGATGATATGACGAAGGCGCTGCTCGCCACGCTCTTCATTTTGGCGCTGGGATGCGGAGAGACCGATACGGCGTCAGTTCGGAAAACTGAGTCGGCGAATAACGACAATGCAGCGAACCAGACACCAACCGCCAACTCGCAAGACCCCATTCGCCCTCCGGCAAGCTGGCAGGCCCAGACCGATGGCGGGACGAGAGTGACCGAACTGACCTTGGGCCGCAAGCCGGGCGGTCCGTGGAAGTTTCAACCACGTTTCGACGACCCGGAATGGGATGCCTCTCTCCCAACCGATTGGTCCGCCGATCCCTTCGAAGACCTCAATTGGCAGCATCATCTCCATTCCTGGCGCTCAATGGAGTATTGGCTGAATGAATTTCTCCAAACCAACGATGTTGCTCTTCTCCTGAATCCTGTAGAGATAGCCCTTGACTGGCATCGATTCCATATCGAGGATGGCAGGACCAGCCACCTTCAGTGGTACGATGACGCGACCGGGGTACGCGCATCTCGGCTGGCCTTCCTCCTCGAGTTCATTCTGGAGGACGAAATAGAGGTTAGCGATGACAACCTCACTCGCCTCACGAACTTGGCTGATCTGCACGTCGAGAAGCTCATGGACCCGGAGTTTCTCAGTTCCAACAATCACGGTCTCTTTCAATTGGTGGGACTTGATGCGCTGTGCTCAGTCGTTGGTTGGAGGAGGGCGTGTAATGGAGCGAGGGAATACGCCCGAAATGAGTTTGTTCGGCTGATCCGTAGTTGGTATACCGAGGAGGGAGTAAACGTAGAGAGTTCGCCAACGTATCACTACTGGGTCACGGAGAAGATTCGTGAGTTGGGGGCCGTGGAACGATTCAGGAACCCTGATTTGCAGAGGATACTTGACGAGGCCGACGAGGTCTCCCCCTGGCTGACATATCCGGACGGCAGGTGGGTCCGCGTGGGGGACAGTCATGGCGAAGGGCCAAGGTTGACCGGCCCCGTCCCATCTACGTGCCTTCCAGATGGCGGAGGTTGTTGGGCGGTTCGAGACCTGAGCAAGTCGGGCTATGCCATCATTCGCTCCCTGCCCGAGGCGGACGACGAAGTTTCCAGTATGCTTGTCCTTGCCGGGACTGCGGCGCCAACCGGGCACAAGCACGCAGACGATTTAGGCTTTGTGCTCATAGAAGGCGGCCAAGACATTTTCGTGGACAGCGGGAGGTATGGTTACAATTATGACGATGCACGCAACTACGTCCTGAGTGCACGGGCCCATAACGTTCTCAGCCTCGTGGGCAGGCGCACCGATCCGTATGTCATTGATCCTGAGAACTCGCATCTTGATCTTTTGGCGGTGGAACGAGACCGGTTTACGATCAATGGTGTTGTAGAACGTCCGGGCCTGTTCACCCACGAACGCACCTTGTCATACATTCCCGGCGTCTTGCTCCACGTTGAGGACAAACTGAAGAATCGGACCGATTTCCCGTGGCAGTCAAATCTTCATCTTGCGCCTGATCTCATTCCTGAAATTAGCGAGACGGGTTTCGTGGTCACTGCCGGTGAATTGACCGTGCGTGGGGAATTCAGTGGCGAAGGATGTGAGATAACCTCCGTGCGGGGCGAGACCGACCCGTATCAGGGTTGGGTGTCGGTCGGATACTTGGAGCTTGTCCCGGCTTCGGTTGTCGTCGCGACCTGTCCCGCCGAGTTGGCAGAGAGCTCATGGCACATCACGTTCGAGCGATGACTTGCCAAACGTAGTAGGCTTACTCATAAGCTGAACCAATACCACGGAGTTGGCCGAGGTAGCAGGCTGATATGCGCATACTGTCAGTCGTTGGGACACGTCCCGAAGCCGTCAAGATGGCAATGGTGGCGCGCACCCTGGCGGCAGCCGAGGGAATCGAGCATGAGCTGTGCGTCACCGCGCAGCATCGGGAGATGCTGGACTCTGTCCTGCGGTTGTTCGAACTTGAACCGGACTATGACCTGAATGTGATGACCCCCGGGCAGGACCTCACGGACGTCACGGGCGCGGTCTTGACCGGAATGCGAGACGTGCTCTCGGAGGTCAAGCCTGATCGCGTTCTCGTTCAGGGCGACACGACGACGGTCTTGGCAACGGCATTGGCCGCGTTCTACGCTAAGATTCCCGTCGGGCACGTGGAGGCGGGCCTGAGGACCGGCGACATGTCGGCGCCCTGGCCTGAGGAGATGAACCGCAGGCTGGCCGACGCACTCAGCGACCGCCACTACGCACCCACTGAGACGGCTCGCAAGAGGCTGCTGGAGGAAGGCCTGCCGGACGCGGGAATAATCGTTACGGGCAACACAGTGATAGACGCGCTCCTGCACATCGTCCAAAGGCTGAATGACGACCCGAAATTGCAGCGAATAGCAGGTGAACGTCTACCCGAACTGGACCGGGGCAAGAGACTCATTCTTGTAACGGGCCACAGACGTGAGAACTTCGGAGAGGGCTTCGAGCAGATCTGCAGGGCTATCGCCCGGATCAGCAGGCGCGACGACGTGGAGATCGTGTATCCGGTACATCTGAATCCGCGAGTTCGCGAACCTGTTTTCCGCCACCTGGCCGATCTTCCCAATGTTCATCTGATAGAACCGCTAGACTATTTGGCATTCGTGCATCTGATGAATGAGGCGCACCTGATCGTGACGGACTCCGGAGGAATTCAAGAGGAAGCCCCCTCGCTGGGGAAGCCCGTGCTCGTGATGCGCGATACGACAGAGCGCCCGGAGGCAGTGGCGGCGGGAACTGTTAAGCTGGTGGGTACTGACTCCTCACGCATAACTTCTGAAGTTGCGCGGTTGCTGGACGAACCTGATACTTACGCCGCGATGGCGCGAATACACCATCCTTTCGGTGACGGGCGGGCCAGTGAACGGATACTCAAGGACTTGACGGGTGGTTAAGGGCTTGGAGCGAGTTTGTGTGGTGGGTCTCGGCTATGTCGGGCTGCCTACCGCGGCGGTCTTGGCAAGTCGTGGGGTCGACGTGATCGGAGTCGACATCGACGGCGACCGCGTCGAGGAGATCAATTCAAGGTCTACGCCGTTTGACGAGCCAGGCCTGGACTCACTTGTCGATAGTTCAGTGGCAAGCGGCACTCTGACAGCGCGCACCGACCCCGTCCCCGCCGATGCGTTTGTCGTGGCTGTGCCGACCCCCGTGAGGGAAGACCGTAGCCCTGATGTCAGCTATGTGCGCGCGGCGGTCGAAGGCTTGGCGCCTATGCTGAGTAAAGGCACCCTCGTGGTCGTGGAGTCGACGTGTCCCGTCGGGACGACGGAGAAGGTCTGCGAGTGGCTGTCGATGGCGCGACCTGACTTGACGTTCCCTCACACCGCAGGCGAGACCAGCGACATCCGTGTGGCATACTGCGCCGAGCGCATTCTGCCGGGAAACGCCCTGAAAGAGCTGGTCGAGAACGACCGTGTCATCGGCGGAGTGAGTTCGTCATGCGCCCATGCGGCGAAGCGGCTGTACGAAACGTTCGTCGAAGGGGTATGCAGGGTTACGGACGTGCGGACGGCCGAACTGTCGAAGCTGTCTGAGAACGCCTTCCGAGACGTCAACATTGCGTTCGCCAACGAGATATCAATGGTGTGCATGGCACTAGGCATTGATCCGTGGGAGATGATAGCGCTGGCAAACAGGCATCCCAGGGTTGATATCCTCAACCCGGGACCCGGCGTCGGGGGCCACTGCATACCGGTTGACCCCTGGTTCATCGCCGACGCCGCGCCCGATCTCACGCCCATGATCCAGACCGCGCGCCGGGTAAACGACGATATGCCGAAGGTGATCGCGGACAGGGTGATCGCGGCGTGCGAAGGGATTGATAACCCTGTGGTCGTGTGCCTGGGACTGGCTTACAAGGCGGATGCTTCAGACCTGCGAGAGAGTCCGTCCATTGAAGTTATCAAACGACTGCAGGGACATTTCGAAGGAAGACTGCTGGTCGTCGAACCGTTCGTCTCCGAGCTCCCTGCGGAGTTGCGGGGCGACGGGAAGACCAAGCTCGTCGGACTTGACGAGGGGCTGGCGGAAGCAGACGTCGTGGTGCTGCTCACGAATCACAGCGCCTTCTTGGACATAGACGGAGAGCTGCTTTCCTCGAAAGTGGGGGTGGACTCTCGCGGGCTTTGGAAGCGCATTGGCTGAAAACTCCGGTAGACGCCCACGATCAAGAACCGGATTGAGCGGTGGAACGCAAGCCAGATGAACATCGTCGTACTCACGCAGAACTTTCCGCCTGAGGTTGGAGCGACCGCAGTCCGCCTGCAAAGAATGACGAGGAGTCTTGCCGAGCGCGGCCACAAAGTCACCGTCATCACGGCGATGCCGAACTACCCAACCGGACGGGTCTTTGACGGGTATCGCGGCAAGGTAAGATCCGTGGAGGAGACCGATGGCGTCAGGGTGGTCCGCACATGGTCTTTTCCATCAAAGTCATCGAACTCGCTCCTGAGGCTGACGAGCTACGCCTCGTTCGCGCTGTCAAGTTTCCTGCTGGGAACAAGGGGCCTGGGACGGCAGGACATCGTCCTTTTTGACACTCCTCCCCTGCCGCTTGTTCCGACCGGACTTGTATTGGGACGTGTCACCGGCGCACGAGTGATCATGAACGTCTCCGATATCTGGCCCGAGATGGCAATGCAGCTAGGACAGCCGGTTGGAAGGCTCTCGATGTGGGCGTTGAAACGGCTGGAACGACTCGGCTACGAGAAATCGGATGTCGTGACCACGACCACAGGCGCGGCCAGGGAGAGAATCGGCCAGCGATTTCCCCACGTCCGGACCGCGGTCATCAGCAATGGCGCAGACCTGAGGATGTTCGACCCATCGCTCAGGAGCCAGGAAGTCCGCGATTCGCTGGACGCTGAGCCGGAGGATTTTCTGGTTTGCTACATCGGCCTGCACGGCATGTTTCAGGGCTTAGAAGTCGTCTTGGAAGGGGCAGAGAAATTACGCGGGAATAGAACGATGAAGTTCGTCATGATAGGAGACGGTCCCCGCAAAGAGGCTCTCAAGGACCTGGCAAGTCGCAAGAATCTCGAAAACCTTCAATTCATCGACCTCGTGGACAGCGAGCGAATTCCTTCGATTCTCGCCTCGTGCGACGCGTCGCTCGTCCCACTTGCGGCGGAGTTTCCCAGCACAATGCCATCGAAGGTCTATGAGGCTCTGGCCTCCGGCGTGCCGGTGGTCATCAGCGCGGGATGCGAGGGTTCCAGAGTAGTGGAAGAAGGCAAGGCGGGGCTGACGTTTCGTCCGGGAAATGCCACGGAGCTTGCGGAGGCGCTTGCCTATCTGCAGGCAAATGAGGAAGACGCCGCTCTCATGAGAAAGAACTGTCGAGAACTCGCCTGCCATTTCAATTATGACCGAATTGCAGAGCAGACCGAGTCTTTCCTGCAGACGATCGCGGACGGGTCAGCCGGTCCCTCAAATGAGAGAAAGTGACCGCCCGCGAAGCCGCTGAGAATTTCGGCCTAATTTCAGAAGATAGATTTCGCCTATAGGACAGGGCAATCGCATTTCACACAGGGTCGAGCGTTGAGGGGCCTCCCAACCCACCCCTCTGGACTCCGGCCTTCGCCGGAGTGACGATTGCTGGTGTTCCTATCAACTCTAAATGCGATTGCCCTAGCCTATAGGAGTAAGTGTTCAGAGTTCATGGGATGAACATCCCTTACCCCTATGGATACCCGCTTTCGCGGGTATGACGGTGGCTGTGTGTGTTGAGCGCTCTCACGAAGTCTGAAACAGTTACCTATGGGAGCCTTCTAGACACATTGATGAACATGTGCGATAGTATGGGCGCTTTAAATGGGCGACATCACGTAACCAAGATACACAGGAGGCAGTTCGAAATGGAAGCAGTGTTTCTGATTCTCATCGGGGCGGCGTTGTTTGCTCAGTCCTGGAACCTCATGGGGCTGTACTCAGACGGCAGGACAACCGGGATATTCATAGGTGGACTGGGGCTGCTGTCGCTATTGGCCCTGGTACTGGATCCGATGTTGCTGACAGGGTCCGGCGACAGGACGATATCGGCTGCGAATCACCTTGCGGAGGTCACGGCTACGAAGGTACTTATTGGCGCATGGGCGCTTTACTGCGTAGGCGTGGCAGCCCAGGCGATATGGGACCTGGAGGACCGCAGCGTGGGTTTCTACGGTCTCATCCTGACCGTCGCAACCGCCGTCGTCTTCCTCTACTACGCCTCGGTCTTGGAGCCTCGATACGGAGAGGGCGTCTGGCTGGGACTGTCTGCGGGAACCCTGCTTCTTTCGATAATGTCCGCGATGGTCTTCTTCGCGTTCGGGTTCACGTTCAACGTGATGCGGGCAGTGGCCTCCTGGTTCCTGCTGCTTGGAGGAGCAACAGTAGGTGTTATTGGACTGGCGGTCGTCGTTCGCGCGATTGCCTAGAACCAACGACGCGTTCCACGTCTGAGAGGGTGTCTGACAAGTCCACGACGACCGTTCGTGGTGCGACCTTCGACAGGTTCAAGGCCCGCCCCGTTTTGGGCGCGGGAGTGAACGGGTCTCTTTTCAGACACCTTCTAGCATCTTGAGACGAAGGAACTCTTGGAGATTGCGCCAAGGGGAGATCGTTATGGCCGAGAATATGATGTCGATCAAGGAAATCCTAGCTGCGAGTGAGCGAGAGTCGGCTCTTTACGACTGGAGTGGCACCTTTGCGGACTACCTTGCGATGGTGGTCGAGAATCCATCCATGGTCAAGCTCGCGCACACCCGGGTGCGCGACGCCATCCTGGCCAAGAAGGTCGACACCTCACCTGCAGGGGAGCCAATCTATCGACTCTTTGAAGACGACATCTTCGGACTCGATGACGTTCTCACGCAGATCGTCGAGTACTTCGAAGCAGCCGCCAAGGGAGCGGAGACGAGAAAGCGCATACTCCTGCTGCTTGGCCCTCCCGCAAGCGGAAAGTCGACCATCGTCGCCCTGATAAAGAAGGCGCTTGAGGACTACACCCGCACTGACGAAGGGGCCGTCTACGCCATCGCAGACTGTCCGATGCAGGAGGAGCCTCTGCACCTGATTCCGCACTCGCTTCGCCCCGTCTTGAAGGAGCAGTACGGTATCGAGATAGAGGGGAACCTAAACCCCAGAAACCGCTATCTGCTCGGAACGAAATACAAAGGCAACATCGCCGAGATGCCGGTCGAGCGGGTGACGTTTTCCGAGCACGAGGCCGTGGGCGTCGGGTACTTCGTGGCGACGAATCCGAACGCCGACTCCTCTCTCCTCGTCGGGAGCATCGACACCGGCCGCCTCGAGGGGGACCGCACCGCGGTGGCCGGACAGGCGTTTCGGATGGACGGCGAGTTCAACGTAGCCAACCGGGGCATGATCGAGCTCGTGGAGATGTTCAAGGCCGACAAACACCTGCTCACAGCGCTGTTGGGACTGGCCCAAGAGCAGGTCATCAAGATGGAGAAGTTCGGCTCGATCTATGCCGAAGAGGTCATCATCGGCCACTCGAACGAGGGCGACTTCAACACATTCACCCTCGACGAGCACTCCGAGGCGCTCAAGGACCGCATCATCGCTGTCCAAGTGCCGTACAATCTGCGTGTCAGCGAGGAAGTCAAGATATACGACAAAGTCATCGCTACGGACGGGGAAGAGAGCGCCTGCATTGCACCTCTCTCGTTCCAAGTGGCCAGTACGTTCGCCGTCCTGTCCCGCCTCGACCAGCCCGCCCGGCAGGGCATGACCCTTTTGGACAAGATGCGTCTCTACGACGGGCGGATGGTCGGATCGTACACCCGCCAGGACATGATCGAGATGAAGCGGCATCACGCCGGCGAGGGGATGAGCGGGATATCGCCCCGATACGTGATGAACCGGATCGCCAGCGTCGCCACAGTTCCCGACATCAAGTGTGTGACCCCGTTGGCCGTGCTGAACAGCCTGTGGGAGGGCATGAGCGAGAACATCAGCCTGGACCAGGCAGGCAGGGAAAATTCCATCAGCCTGATAAGCGACGCGGTCAGCGAGTACAACGACCTGGCCCTTCGTGAAATACAGCGCGCATTCTCGGACTCGTTCGACGACACGGCTGCAATTCTGCTGGACGGCTATCTCACGAACGTGCGGGACTATCTCTCCGGCGATGTCGAAGTCGACGAACGCGAGATGCAGGAGTTGGAACGTCCGATCAACATCCGTGATAGGGACAAGGAAGCGTTCCGCAAGGAGATCAACCGTCTGGCCTCGTTGTTCCAAGAGCGGGGACGGACGTTCGACTACACGACCGATCCGAGGCTCATGGCGGCAATCGAGTCCAGTCTCTTCCCTTCGACGCGCGAAATGCAGCGCGCCTTCACCAGACCGCGTTTCAAGCGCCAACGCGCAGAATGGTCGCAGCGGCGAATTTCGATCGTCAAACGACTGATCGAAAAGTACGACTATTGCGCGTGCTGTGCCGAAGACCTCCTTGAGTACGTGACCCAACTGCTTAGAAACAAGACCATGCTCAAGACACCCAAGAACGAAGGTGTCGAATGGCAGTGGGAGCTCTATCCGGCAGACACGACACTGGTCCCGCCGTCCGAGGAGAGCTAATCGCATCAAGTGATTAGGCAGGCGCTCGTCCATTGGGGCGGGCGACTGTGATCGGGGCATTCCGAACATACCGTTCCGCTTAGGAGAAGATATCCATGAGCGTACATCTCGAAGCCGGCGATAGGGCGCCCGCCTTTTCCCTGCCATCGTCGAGCGGAGGCAACGTCACGTTGGACGAACTGCAGGGGAAGAAGGTGGTGCTGTACTTCTATCCCAAGGACGACACTCCGGGCTGCACCAAGGAGGCCTGCGGGTTCCGTGACAGCAAGGACGAGTTGGACAGGGAGGACCTCGTCGTGCTGGGAGTCAGCGCCGACGATTTGGACTCGCACCAGCAGTTCATCGACAAGTTCCACCTGAACTTCCCGCTGCTCGCAGACGTCCACCGCACATGCATCGACGCATACGGAGTATGGGGCGAGAAAGAGTTCCGCGGCCAACGCACGGTAGGCATCATTAGGAAGACCTTCCTCATCGACGAGGAGGGCACCATCATGAAGTCCTGGCACGAGGTCGACCCGGAAGGACACGCCCAGGAAATTCTGCAGGTCGTACAGGGCGGAGACTAACGCCGCTTCCGTTCGCCACGCAGTCCCGATGCGCTCAATGAACGTCTCTGACAGACTCGATGAGCGTCTTGGCGGAACGTCGCTCTCCGTCCTCAGGAGTATCTCCCGGACCGCTTCCCGTCTTGGCGTCGAAGTGTATGTTGTCGGCGGAACCGTGAGGGACGCGCTCACTGACGCGGCGCCCGTCGACGTCGACATCATGGCGTCGAGGGAAACCGAACGGCTCGTCGAGTCAATTATCGGACAGGGCGACGCTTCAGTCCGCAAGGCCACGGAGTTCGGGACGTGGTCGCTCACCGTTCAGGGCTTCGATCTGGACATCTCGACTGCCCGGCGTGAGACCTACGAGCGTCCGGGCGCTCTTCCGACGGTGTTCCCCGGCACGATAGATGACGACCTGGCGCGACGGGACTTCACCATAAACGCGATGGCCATATCGCTCTGCGAGGACTCATGGGGCGACCTGCTCGATCCGCACGGTGGGGTGAAAGACCTGGAGCGCGGGCTTATTCGCGTACTGCATGACCGCAGCTTCGTGGACGACGCCACACGGGTAATCCGAGTCATTCGCTATGTATGCCGCCATGACTTTCAGCTTGAGGCGCGGACGGGTGAATTGCTGGAGCAGTCCCTTCCCTACATGAGCGCCATCAGCCCTGACCGTGTGCGGCACGAGTTCGAGCGCATATTCAATGAACCTCGCGCCGCGAAGATGGTCGAGTTGGCGGATAGACTGGGAGTACTTTCCGCGATCCATCCTGAGCTAAGGGCGAACACCACATCACTGAGGGCATTCGACGCGGCGTCGGAGGCTGACGCTCAGAGGGCCGAGTTGCTGCTGGGTTCCATCGTGCAGTCCATTGGGGACGACGATGTGGATTCAGTGATCGAACGGCTCAATCTGAATGCTGAGTGGGCGCGGGTCATTCGGGACGTGGTGGAGGTACACGGACGCACAGAGGAGCTCATGGGCGAGAACATTGCAAGGAGTCGCGTGTACCGGCTGCTGCACGGCCTACATGGCAGCGCCATTGAGTCATGTGCGATGGCTGAAACCGACCCGAAAGTGGCTGCCAGGCTCCGGCTGTACCTCGACGAGCTGCGGCATGTTCGAACTTCACTGGATGGAAACAACCTGATGGAGATTGGAGTGCCGCAAGGCCCAGCGGTTGGGCAAACGCTTGATAAGCTGTTGGACGCCAGGCTCGACGGACTTGTGCAGTCGGCGGAGGACGAGAGGGGTCTGGCGCGCCGACTTCATGGGGGCGAGGACGGAAGCTAGACACATTCAACCCATGCGCCGAAGGTCAGTCTCGCTCAGGTGTGGGCGGATGCTATCGACGAAATTCCCCAGGGTCTCTTGAGGTCCGGAGTCCGTAGTGTCGAGGGTGAACTTTCGCTCGATGAGGCTTGCCTCGTACTCCTCTCGAAAGCGGTCGAGGACGAAGGGTACGTCCTGCTCCTTGAGGACGCCGCGAAGGCGAGGGCACTCAGACAAACGCCGGGACACGGTGGCGGGATCGGCCGTCAGGAGCACGAGCACCGTATCCGGCGCGTAGGGAAGAAGCTCGGTGTCCCACTCGCGCGCCCTCGCCGTGCGGTCGGCGAAGGTGCCGGCCGCGCCGTAGCCGTAGTAGAGGGGCGCGTAGACGGCTTCCGCATAGTAGAAGTTGATGAACAGCACGTCGGCCGCGCCGAGCAGGCCCGGGTGCATGTGCCGCCAGATGTTGTGACGCTGAAGCTGCTCAAGGACGTTGGGACGGAGGGACATGATCTGCTCTTCGTCTCCATCCGTGTTCAGGTCATGCTCGTCCTTGCCGATGACGGCGTCAGAGCCGTCCGCGGTGATGATCGTGTGCCGGTCGAGGCGCGGGACCACGAAGTGGTCGTGCCAGCGGACGAGGGACACACCCATCTTCTCGATCATCCAACGAGATATGTTGGCGGCCAGGGTCGCCTTGCCGGTGTACTCGCAGCCGATGAGGATGAGTCGCATGAGGTTTCCTGCGGTTGGGAACCTTGTGGCCGTCTACGCTTCGACAAGCTCAGCGCGAACGGGTATGTGATGTCAACGCGAACAGGTACGTGATTTTGTAACGAACGGGGCTTTGATCACACAGGGACGGCGCCGACGGACCTGTTAAGGGCGGGCATGAGCTCGTTGGCGAAGAGTTCGAGGCTGTGGACCCAGCGGTCTTTATCGTCCCAGTCGTAGGCCATAGTCACGAGGGTGCCGAACTCCCCCGTCTCGTCGACCATCGCCAGGAGCCTGTCGAGGGCATGGTCGACGTCTCCGGCGATGATCTGGTCGCTCATCCAGAAGTCCAAGTTGCAGTCGGCGTCGGGCATGTCCTGATCACGCTTCATCATTCCCCTACCCGCGCCTCCACGGCTCAGAAGGTCGCCGATGTAGTTGAATCCGCCGGCGAGTGAGTTGGTCCTCGCAATGGCCTGGGCCTCTTCCGTCGTGTCGGCGAGGAACACCGCGCGGGCGATCTTGAAGTCGTTGCGGTCGGGTTCGTTTCCCGCCTCGAGTGAGGCCGTCTCATAGGTCTCCCAGATATTGGCGACAACGTTTGTCGTGATGAGGCTGTGCGCGAAGGGTTGGAAACCCCGCTGTCCCGCAGCCCTGGCGGTGCCTGAGTTCCACGACGTTATGGGCATGGAGATGGGAGGGTGCGGCTGTTGGTAGGGCTTATGGACGATGCCGAGTCCGACTTCGAGGTCGATGTGTTCGTGCATCCCTATGTTCCAGAACTCGCCTTTCAGATCGATGGGCCCGTTGGATGCCCAGAGTTTGAGGATCATGTCCATCGACTCGGCAACCATCCTCGATGAGTCCTTTGGCTCAATACCCAGTATCTCCAAATCGGTGGAGACGCTGCCGGGGCCGAAGCAGAGATCGAGGCGGCCCTTGCTCAGGTGGTCCAGCATGGCGAGCCTGCTCGCCACGAGGAGCGGATGGTGCTGCTGGAGACATACGGGGGCTGGGCCCATGTGGATGTTCTTCGTCTGCGGCATGGCGGCCGCGATGAAGAGCTCCGGCATTGTGATGTTCTCGTACGCCATCGTGTGATGCTCGCCGATCCAGAACTCGTCGAACCCCAGCTCGTCGGCGCGGATGACCAGTTCCATGTCCTCGTCGTAGCACTGCGCCAGGGGCTTGGCGGGGTCGTGAAACGGCATGATGAAGATTCCGGACTTGATCGGCGGCATAGGCATACCTCATCGGAGTTGTTCGGGCATGTTGAAGGGCAATTGTCCTCCAGCGCCACCGGCTTTGCAAGATGCGGGAGCGGAGGTAACTGTTCAGAGTCGGTGAGAGGAACACCCTCACCCCCGTTCTGCAACGGGGCAGGCTCTAGCCCTCTCCCGCGAACGGGAGAGGGGATTAGATTCCCGCCCCGTATCGTGGTACGGGGCGGGAATGACGGGTGGGTTGTGTGTGTTTAGCGGTCTCATGAAGTCTGATCAGTTACGGGGAGGGGCGTGTTCGCCTCATCAACTCTGAACATTTGCGACTGAACAGTCACGATTGACTTATCTTCCTATAAATGCTAAAAGTGAGGGAACGCAATTCGAATCGGCAACAAAGTGCGGAAAAGATATTCTCAATTCTGAGAGGAGAATGACTATGCGACGAACATTCTTGAATATGGGAGGGTTTGCGGCCTTGGTGGTTATCGTCACCATGGTTGGAGCCCTCGCTTGCGAATCGTCGGAAGAGCCGGCACAGCCCATACCGGCAGCAAGGGCTGCACCCGCGGCTCCCGCCGCAGACCCTGCCCCTGCCCAGGAATACGAAACGACGGCTCCGCAGGCGCAGCAGCAGCCCGCTCCTGCCGCACCTGCCAGGTCGGCAGACCAGCCGGAGGCGCCGGTGAGCCCGGGAGTCGGCGCAGCAGCCGTTACTTCTCCGGAGCGCGAGGGCGAGGACCCAGCCGACGCGATGGCCAGCTTCGAGTACATGGCGCCGAAGCTGGAGCCGGGCGGCTATCCGTCTCACCAGTGGGACGGTCCGATTCCCACGAAATTCAGTGAGTCCCCGCAGTCGGCGGCGCTGGTCAGGTCGGGGCAAATTCTCCCGTTGGAAGAACGTCTGCCCGTGCACGAGGACATCTGGGTCATCGCGCCGTATGACGAGATTGGCGTATACGGCGGAAACATGAGGATAACGACCCACCACGTCAAGACGCTGGACCACCTGGCGGTTACCAGCCTGGTTAATGGCGACCCGACGGGCACCAGCGAGCCTCGGCTCATCAAGGGCTGGGAAGTGAGCGATGACGGCAGGAAGTACACCTTCACGAACCGTCGTGGCGCTCGATGGTCGGACGGCTACCCGATGACCATCGAGGATGTCAGGTTTGCGATGGAAGACCTGATGTACAACACTGAGCTCAACCCGAACCTGCCGGCCGAGTTGAAGTCGCAGATCACCGGAAACCCGGCAAGCTTCGCGGTTGTTGACGACGTGACCTGGACCATTGAGTTCGACGACCCCTACTTCGACCTCGCAAGCTCCAGGCACATGTGGGGATCGTCCAAGACACGAGGATGCCCGCGCTGCTACTACGCTCCCTCGCACGTCTACAAGCGGTACCACGCCAAGTACAACCCTGACGAGATCGACGCCCTGATGGCGCAGTACGAGCAGGAAAGCATCCGAGGCCTCCAGAACCGGATCGACAACATCCGGTCGGGCCCCGGAAATGACTGGCGGCAGACGGGACCGATACCGACGGAGTTCGATCCGAACTTCATCTACAAGGGCGACATCTACACGCCGGCCATGTCCGAGTTGATCCAGACACGGTGCTGTGATGGTGGACGCGCCGCGGTGCGGAACCATTACTTCATGGGCGTAGACCCTGAGGGCAACCAGATGCCGTACATCGACGAGCAGATTCTCATCCTCACCGAGGACAGGACTGCCTCCGTCTTCCGCGCCATGAACGGCGAGAACGACTACTACGGCGGTTCGATGATCCTCAGCGAGCTGCCCCTCTACATGGCGAACATGGAGAAGGGCGACTACAGCGTCTACATCTTCCGCTCGCCGGCAGGGAACGACTCGGCGACGGCGGTGCAGAACGAGTTCGTGCAGGACCCCGAAATGGGACAGCTCCTCCGCACGAAGGACTTCCGCAAGGCGCTCTCGATAGCGACCGACCGGAACGAGATGAACGAAGTTGTGGCAAGCGGAATCGGCACTCCGCAGCAGTGGATCCCTCATGCGAGCACACCGTACTTCCCGGGCAAGGAGTACGCCGACCTTGACGCCAGCATCGACCTCGACGGCGCCAAGGCGATCATGGCGAACCTGGGTTACTCGGACGCGAACGGCGACGGATACCTTGATCGCAAGGACGGGAGCGGACCGCTGTCGCTGCACTACATAGCCAGTTCCACCTACTTCCCTCACATCGAGATCCTGCAGGACCACTGGGGCCAGTTGGGAATCAAGGTTGACATCGAGGAAGGCGGTTCCGGCGGAGTTCGAAAGGAGGACCCCGATCTTCCGTTCGAGCACCACATCTCGCTCTACTCGATGAACCAGTGGACGGTCCAATGGACCCGCGCCTTCGCAGGCACGAGCGGCAGTCCTCTCGGCGCCGCGATGGGCAACTACTGGGCATCGTTCGGTGAGCAGGGGATGGCCCCCACGGGCGGCGATCCTCTGTACATGGACGCGTATGGCAATCAGGCCCCTGTGGGCAACTACCCTGCGGACATCACCGGCAACATCATGAGGAAGCAGGACATCTGGCGGACGGGCATCCAGACCGGCCCGGTGCTCCATCCTGAACGTGTCGAGATGGGCAAGGAGTTCTGGCGGATCAGCGCCGAGGAGAAGTACAACATCGGCTACCTGGCCTTCATGGGCATCGTTCGGGGCATGACGATGAAGCGCAACAACCTGCGCAACGTGCCGAAGAACCACGTGGCCCTCGAGGCGAAGGGTATCCTGGGGGCGTACTACTTCGAGGACGGTCTCGACAACATCAGCAATCCTGGCAACAGGTCGCAGAAGTACAAGAGCGTCCACTTCCTCGATCCTGAGTACTGGACGCAATAGACCGACGGACCGAAACATACCATCCGTTCGCCCTTCGACAAGCACGGGGTGAACGGATGGAAATAGGAAAAAGCGAGAGGCCCGGGGCGAATGCCCCGGGCCTCTTTGTTTGCTCTGCTCAAACCGCCGGTGTGAAGCTACCGCTTGGAGAACTGCTCCTTCTTGCGGGCTCGCTGGAGACCGTACTTCTTGCGCTCCTTCTCACGAGCGTCGCGGGTGAGGAATCCGCCTCGCTTCAGAGTGGACCGCAGTGAGGGATCCATCTCCAGCAGGGCGCGGGATATCCCATGCTTGAGCGCGCCGGACTGGCTCACGACGCCGCCGCCGGACACCTTGGCAACCACTCGCACCTGGCCGAAGGTATCCGTGGCCTCGAGCGGGGAGTTTATGATGTCCTGCCACGACTTCCATGGATAGGTCTCCTCCATGGGCTTGCCGTTGACGACGATCGGTCCGCGCTCCACGTAGAGCCGGACGCGGGCGACGGACGACTTTCGCCTGCCCGTCCCATAGTAATACTGCTGCGAAACCACCTGTGTTGTCCTCCTCGCCCCCTCTCTCTATCTCCCCCTAGGGAGGAGATTTTGGTTTTCCTTCCCCCACCGGGGGAAGGATCAAGGAAGGGGGGTCTCCTATTTTGCGTTGATCTGTGCTTGGTGGGGATGGTCCGGCCCCGCATATACCTTGAGGCGGCGGATCATCTGCCGTCCGAGCCTGCTCTTGGGGAGCATTCCTTTTACGGCGAGCGTGACCGCGTCGCCCGGCTTCTTCTCCAACACCGATCCGAGGTTCCGTTCCTTGAGACCGCCGTGGTAGCCGCTGTACCGGTAGTACATCTTCTGTTCCAACTTCCGGCCGGTGACCGAGATCTTCTCGGCGTTCACGACGACCACGAAGTCGCCGCTGTGCAGGTAGGGCACGTACGTCGGCTTGTGCTTACCCATGAGCAGGGTCGATATCTCCGAGCAAACGCGTCCGAGGGTCTTTCCCTCCGCATCGACGACGTGCCACTCAGGAGTTGCGTTCGGATTTGTTGCCGTTGCCATTGTCAATTTCCTTCAGATAGCTTATCAGACTGTTCGTATTTGACGCTAACGAGACAGAGGCCCTGGGGCGGCAGGGCATGGGCTGCGATGCCGTCGACGGGGCCCTTCAGGAGACCTCCCACGTCTTCTCCCGTCAGCTTTCCCAGTCCTATGTCCACCAACGCCCCCGCCATTCGGCGTACCTGGTGCGGGAGAAAGGCGTTTCCGGTCACCTCGATTCGGACGGTCTCTTCGATTTCCCGTATGTCTATTGAGAATATCTCTCTGACGGTGCTCGCTTCGGGCCGTTCAAGCGGTCCTGAGAACTGCGCGAAGTCGTGTACTCCTTCGAGAGTCCCGGCCGCCTCGCTCATTCGCTCCACGTCGAGCGGTCGTCCCAGATGGTAGGTGGTCCGTCTTCGAATCGGTGACCGCGTTTGTCCGCAGTCGATGGTGTAGACGTACTTCCTCTCTGTGGCGCACCTCCTCGGATCGAAGGCGTCGGACACTTCTCGCGCATCCTTCACCGCAATGTCGTCCGGAAGATGGCTGTTGAGCGCCCTGACGACAACCTCGGCGGGATGGCCGGCATCCGAGTCGAAGGCGACCACTTGCCCGGTGGCATGGACGCCCGCGTCGGTGCGTCCGGCAGCCTTGATTCGCACGGCCTCGCCGGTGAAGCGGGCTATTGCCTTTTCAATCTCCTCCTGTACCGTTCGTGCGTTCTTCTGATACTGGAACCCGCTGTAGCGCGTTCCGTCATATTCGATGATGAGTGCGTATCTCAATGTTCTTCCTACGCACCGCCATTTGCCTGCCGTCCCCTACTCAACCAGTTCCAATTGCGCCATGGGGGATGCGTCGCCCTTTCGCGGGCCGATCTTGATGATTCGGGTGTACCCGCCGGGGCGCTCGTCAAAGCGCGGGCCGATCTCGTCGAAGAGCTTGGCGACCACCTTCTCATCGGTAAGGAACGAGGCGGCCATGCGCCTCTGGTGGAGAGTGCCCTTCTTGGCGCGGGTGATGACCTTTTCGGCGAGGCGCTTTACTTCCTTCGCCTTCGGTTCGGTCGTTCGTATGGACTCGTGACGCAGCAGGTCGGTGACGAGGCCGCGCAGCATCAGCATGCGGTGGGCCGTATCACGACCGAGCTTGCGTCCTGCAACTTTGTGTCTCACGTTCGAATCTCCCTAGCTTTCCGTGTCCTCGGTCTCGGACTCCTCGTCCTCGGCCGCTTCTTCCTGCGCCTGGGTCTCCTGAATATCGGGGTCGAGTTCCGGCGGCAGGAGGTCGTATTCGCGGAGCCTTTCGTACAGCTCACTCAGCGACTTCTCGCCGAAGTTCCTTATCTGCAGCAGCTCCGACTTGTTCATCTCGAGGACCTGGCCGACCTTATCGATGCTCGCGCGCTTGAGGCAGTTGAGCGTCCGTGACGAGAGATCGAGCTTCTCGACCGGGGTGTTGTACTGCTCCGGCGTGAGCGTTAGCACGACCGGGGTGGTGAGCTGTCCGTCGGCGGAGCCCTTCTGGGCATTGGCGAACAGGAAGAACTTCTCCACGAGGACGTTCCCCGCGTCGCGAAGAGCCTCGAGGGGGGTGATCGACCCGTCCGTCCAGATCTCGATGATGAGGCGTTCGAGGTTCGTGCGCTGTCCCACGCGAGTGTCCTCGATGCTGTAATTCACCTTCCGTACGGGGGTGAATATGGCGTCGACGGGCAGCACGCCGATGGGCACGCCGTCGCCCTCCGAGGCCTCGGCGTATCCGATTCCGCGCTCGACGTTGAGCTCGATGGACAGCTTTGCCTCGTCGGAGTCGAGCGTGGCGATGTGCCACTCGGGGTTCACCACCTCGAAGTCGGAGGATGCCATGATGTCGCCGGCGGATACTTCGCCCTGCCCTGCCACTTCCAGCCGGAGCTTGCCCGGTCGGTCCACCTGCGACCGCAGCCGCACGCCCTTGATGTTGAGCAGGATGTCCGACACCTGCTCCTTGACGTGGTCTATGGTCGCGTACTCGTGGAGGACGCCTTCAATCTTGACTGACGTGACGGCAGCGCCCTTCAGCGAGCTGTAGAGAACTCGTCGGAGGGGGTTGCCGAGCGTCATGCCGTAGCCCTGCGGCAGCGGTTCGATGACGAACTTGCCGTATCGCTCGTCCTCGAAATCGACCGTGATCAGCGGGACGGGTTCCGGCTCCGGCTCTTCGATCATCGTTTCCGGCGCAGCAAAGGTGTGGAAGTCTATCATTATGTCGCAGTTACTCCTCTCGATCGTCACCGAGTGTTGGTTCTCGGTCCGGCAGGCGTCCTCAGTGGGACTACCTGGAGTAGAACTCCACGATGAGCCTCGCGTCTATGCCAGTGTCGATTTCCGTCGGCTCAGGCATGGAGAGCATTTCGCCCGTGAGCGTGCCGGGTTCAAGCTTGAGCCAGGAAGGGACGGGGCGCTTCGGAAGGCCGTCGGTCAGGGCCTCGACGAATCCGGGCACGGTGTCGTCGGTTACCCGGCGCCAAGTCACAACGTCGCCCGGTCGGACCCTGTAGGACGGAATGCTGACCTTGCGTCCGTTGACGTTGAAATGGCCGTGATTGACTATTTGCCTGGCCTGTGGTCGCGAATCGACGAACGACAGGCGATAGACGACATTGTCGAGCCGCGATTCCAGGAGCTGCAGCAGCACGTCGCCGGTCACGCCCTGACTTTCCCGGGCGTCGGAGAAGTATCTCTTGAACTGTCGCTCGAGGACTCCATAGGTGAATCGGGCCTTCTGCTTCTCGCGCAGTTGGAGGGCCCACTCGGTGGGTCTTCTCGGGCGGCGCGTCCCCTGGTCTCCGGGCGGGCGACGACGACGCTCCACTCCACATTTCGGGGAGTAGCAGCGGTCGCCCTTGAGGAAGAGCTTTTCCCCAATGCGACGGCATTGGCGGCATACTGCATCGGTTTTTCGTGCCATGTGTGTCTGTCCGTTTCTCCTTGCTATTCAGGACCCTGAGGCAGTCCCTAGACTCGCCTGCGCTTGCGGGGCCTGCACCCGTTATGGGGGATGGGGGTGACGTCTCGAATGCTCGTTACGAGGATGCCTGCGGCGTTCAGCGCGCGAACGGCGGCCTCACGACCGGCGCCGGGGCCTCGAATAAAGGCCTCGACCTGTCGCAGTCCATGCTCCGTGCCCTTTCGGGCCACATCTTCACCCGCCCTTTGAGCGGCGAACGCCGTGGACTTCCGGGAGCCGCGGAAGATCCCCAGGGACCCTGCGCTGCTCCAGGCAATCACGTTGCCCTGCGGATCGGTGAGCGTGATGATGGTGTTGTTATAGGTCGATTGGATGTAGGCTCGACCCACGGGTACGGATTTTCGTTCCCTTCTTCGTGTTCTCGGCGCCCTTGGCATGGTTCTCCTCTTTGAGTCGTTGAATGGTCGGTTGGTCTTTTACTTCTTGCCCACCTGTCGCTTGCCGGCCACCGGCACGCGACGCCCGCGCTTGGAGCGGGCGTTCGTGTGGGTCCGCTGGCCCCGGACGGGAAGCCCTCGCCGGTGGCGGTTGCCTCTATAGGTGCCGATGTCGATCAGGCGGCGTATGTTGCTGGTGACCTCTCGTCGAAGGTCGCCTTCCACGAGCTTTTCCCGGTCGACGATCTCGCGTATTCGCGCAAGCTCGGCCTCAGTCAGGTCGGAGACTCGGGGATTGCCCTCGACGCCTGCCTTGGACGCGACGTCCTTCGCCTGCCAACGTCCGATGCCGTAGATTCGCGTGAGGGAAATCTCAACGCGCTTGTTGTCGGGAATATTCACTCCGGATACTATTGCCATAATCGTCTCCTAGCCCTGCCGCTGTTTGCACCGCAGGTTGCTGCATATAACCATCACTCTGCCGCGCCGCCGGATGATCTGACAGTTGGCGCACCTTTTCTTGACCGATGTGGATACTTTCATAATTGTCTTTCCTCTCCGCGCATCACGAAGCCCAAACGCCCTGCCCTCCAAGCGACGGGCGCTGCCGCATCCGCTGCAGCTTTTGACGCCGTTCCGGGGGTCAATTGGCGAAACGGTAGGTGATTCGTCCCCTCCCCAAGTCGTAGGGTGAGAGTTCCACCAGCACGCGGTCACCCGGCAGGACGCGGATGTAGTTCATCTTGATCTTGCCGGACAGGTAGGCGAGCACCTCGTGCCCATTCGCAAGCTCGACGCGGAACGTCGCGTTGCGGAGCGACTCAGTGACACGGCCTTCTACCGCAATCGCTTCCTTCTTCCCTCCACTCTGGCTTTTCTTCGGCATATACCCTCTATGCTGTCAGGACTTCGGGCCCGTTTTCCGTTACCGCCACGGTTTCTTCGAAATGGGCCGAGCGACTGCCATCGGCGGTCACAACGGTCCATCCGTCGTCCAAGACTCTCGTATCCCAAGTTCCCATGTTAAGCATCGGCTCGATAGCGACCGTCATTCCCACCCGGAACTGTGCGCCGCGACCGGGGGTACCGTAATTCGGCACGCTAGGGTCCTCGTGAAGCGACCGCCCGATGCCGTGACCGACGTATTGTCGTACGACCCCGTAGCCGAGACCCTCGGCATACGTCTGCACTGCGGCGCCGATATCGCCGACTCGACTCCCGGCCCTCGTCTGCTCGACGGCCAGGCGGAGCGATTCTCTAGTGGCGTCGATCAACCGCTGCGAGTCCTCGTCTATTCGCCCCACACCGACCGTGAAGGCCGTGTCGCTGTAGAACCCGCCGACAACGGCTCCGAGGTCTATGCTGATGATGTCCCCTTCCTCCAGCCTCCGTTTTGACGGTATGCCATGAACGATCTCTTCGTTGAATGAAGCGCAGATCGTAGCGGGAAAGCCGTAAAGTCCCTTGAATGCCGGGACGGCCCCGAGAGAGCGTATCTCCCGCTCGGCGAGGGCGTCCAACTCCCGGGATGTGACTCCCTGACGGATCGCGTCCCTCAGGACCGCCTTCGTAAGGGACGCAACGTGACCGGCCTCACGCATCAAATCCAATTCTCGATTGGACTTTATCGTGATGCCGTCCATTCGCGGCATTCCCACTGTCGCCGTCTGTTTGATGACTTCTCCTCTTCTCGACTTACGAACCAAACAACCTATCTATGATAGCACGGAGGCCTCGGGCCTCCCTATGAAAAATGAGGGACCTAGGGCACCCCGTTTGTTTTCTCAATCAACGCTGTTCCGACTTCTTCGATGGACTGCTCGCCGTCAACCTCTCGCAGAATGCCCGCTCCCCGGTAATAGTCGATCAGCGGGGCGGTTTGCGAGAAATACACTTCCAGGCGCTTGCCCACCGCCTCCGGTCGGTCGTCCTCCCTCTCATACAGTTCTCCGTCGCAACAAAGCCCACACTTGCCGTCCGCCGGGGGCGGATTCGAGACCTTGTGAAAGGTCACTCCGCATCCGCGACAGACGAGCCTTCCGGTGAGCCTGCGTACGAGCTCGTCATTCGATACGCGGATGTACAGGACGCGGTCGAGGCCGTCCTTGTTCGAGAGCGCTCCATCGAGGGCTTCGGCCTGGGCCAGCGTTCGGGGGAACCCGTCGAGCAGGAATCCACCATCTCCGGCCTCGGCCTGGATCCACTCAGTGACCATGCTGATGGTCACCTCGTCGGGTACCAGGACGCCTCGCTGCATGTACGAGCGCGCAAGCCGTCCCAACTCCGTGTCACGCTTCTGGTGGTCTCGGAACAGGTCTCCGGATGCCACCGACGGCACATTGAGGTATTCGGCTATCCGCGCCGCCTGCGTTCCTTTTCCGGCCCCGGGCGGTCCCAGCAGTACGACTTTCACAGTCCAGCTAACCAACGTCGCGCGTACCGGGGCGGTCGATCCTCAGAACGCCTTTTTTCTCCGCAGTACGTCGTCCGTCTCTCCTCCCTATCTCAAGAATCCTTCGTAGTTGCGCATGAGAAGCTGTGCTTCGAGCTGGCGCATGGTATCGAGCGCCACGCCGACCATGATGAGCAGGCTCGTGCTGCTCAGAGTGAGGGCGCGGACGTCAGTGATTATCTGGAATACGAACGGAAGAACCGCGACGGTTGCGAGGAACAGGGCGCCACCCCACGTGATGCGGATGATCACGCGGTTCAGGTATTCCTGCGTGGGCTGGCCCGGCCTGATGCCGGGGATGAATCCGCCATTCTTCTGCAGGTTCTCGGCCAGGTTCTGCTGCTGGAAGATGACCAGCGTGTAGAAGAACGTGAATCCGAGCGTGAGGAAGAACACCGCGACCCAGTACGGGACACGGGTGGGATCCATCGCATCGGCGAAGGACTGTAGTCCTCGTACGATGATGCTGGTGCTCAGCGGGTCGCGGAAATAGCTCGCCACCGTTACGGGCAGAATGATAATCGAGAACGAGAATATGAGCGGGATCATGCCCGCCGAGTTCACACGGAGGGGCAGGAAGGTCGAGCCGCTCTGCCGCTGCATCCGCCCACCGCGAAAGACGCTCCGTCCGTACTGAACGGGAATCCGGCGCTGGGCCTCGTTGAACAGAACGATGGTGTATATCGTGGCGAATCCGAGGATTACCAGCATGAGGAGACCGGCGCCCTCGTCGCTTTCGAGGAAGCCCTGGCCGATCTGCTGCGGGAACTGGGCGACGATTCCGCCGAAGATTATCAGCGACACGCCATTGCCGAGACCCTTCTCGGTGATAAGCTCGCCGAGCCAGACAAGGAACATGGTGCCCGCGACCATGGATGAGATCATGGCGAGGGTCGTGATGTTCAGTCCCAGGCTCACCTGCGGCAGCACGCCGGACTGCTGAAGCAGGCTCAACTGGCCGAATCCCTGGAAGATCGCGATCGGCACCGCCATGTAGTGCGTGAACTGGTTGATGCGCTGCCGTCCGAACTCGCCCTCTTGGGAGAGGGCCTTGAGCTGCGGGACGACGGGCGTGAGTATCTGCATCACGATTGAGGACGTGATGTAGGGATACACGCCGAGAGCGGCGACGCTGAGGTTCGAGAGAGCGCCTCCGCTGAACAGGTCGAGGAACGGGAGCAGCGCATTCTGCTCGAATGCCTGGGACAGCGCCTGCACGTCGACGCCAGGGATGGGGACGTGTGCCACGAACCGGAACACGACGAGCATTGCCAGCGTAAAGAAGATCTTCGCCCGAAGATCGGGAATGCGCATGGCCTCGATCATGGCCTGGATTAGCTGTGGCTGACCGACGTCCTGGGTCGCTCTGCCCGCCTGGGACTGGCGCACTACGCTACCTCCCGAATGCTGCCGCCCGCGGCCTCGATCTTCTCCCTTGCGGAGCGAGAAAACCGGTGTGCCGCGACGTTAACCGCGACGGCGAGTTCGCCATCGCCAAGCACCTTGATCGGCTTTTTCAGATTCTTGATGACGCCCGCCTCGACAAGGCTCTCCGGGGTGATCTCGTCACCGCCGGCGAGTCCGGCGAGCGTGTCCACGTTGACGACGCTGTACTCCGTGCGGAATATGTTGGTGAAGCCGCGGAGCATCGGCATGCCCTTGATGAGACGCTGCTGGCCGCCCTCGAAACCGGGGCGAACGCCCCCGCCGCTGCGGGAGTTTTGTCCCTTGAGGCCGCGACCGGAATAGGTGCCCCGACCGCTGCCGTCGCCGCGTCCCTTGCGCCTTCGGTTCTTCTTTGCGCCCTTCGGCGGGCGTAGCTCGTACTGTTCCATATTGCTATGTCTTACCGAGCAGTGAGTACTCTGCGGCACTCGCTACTCAATCTCCTTCACTTCGACAAGATGGCGCACCTTGAAGACCATCCCTTCGATGGCCGGCGTGCGCTCGTGCTCGACGGTGTGGTGGAGCTTGCGCAGCCCCAGCGCCGCAATCGTACGTCGCTGGTCCTTCGGGTAGCCGATGCCGCTCTTCTTCCAGGTTATTGCTACTTTTGACATGGTCCTATTGCGTACCGGTTAGTACGTTATTGCCTTTCGCCTTCCGGAGTTCTGGGTCGAGGTTCGAGCCGGGGCGGTCGACGCCGCTGCCGCTCACGTCTTCTCGGCTGGGGAGGCGCTTCGATCAGCTGCTGGCGCTTCACCATCTCGGCCTTCGGGTCCTTGAGCATCTGAAGCCCCTGGAACGCCGCCTTCACGGTGTTGATCGGGTTGGTGCTCCTTCGGGACTTGGTAACGATATCCTTCACGCCCGCGAGTTCCACGACCGCGCGGACGGCTCCGCCTGCGATGACGCCTGTGCCGGGCCTGGCAGGTCGCATCATCACCTCGGACGCGCCGAAACGGGAGATGATGTCGTGCGGGATCGTGCTGCCGCTCAGGGGCACCTCCACCATGTTGCTTCGGGCCCTCGTCTCTCCTTTACGGATGGCGTCCGGCACTGCGCCGGCCTTGCCCTGTCCGATGCCCACGCTGCCATTGCCGTCTCCAACGACGACCACGGCGCTGAAACTCAGGTTTCGACCGCCTTTGACGGTCTTGGAAACGCGGGATATATTGACCGTCCGGCTCTGGATGCCGTCCGAGTCTTCTTCTTCGAATCTGTCGGAACGCCGACCCCTGCTTACCATGCTAGAAAGAAAGACCTCCCTTGCGCGCCGCGTCCGCCAGCGCCTTTACCCGCCCGTGATACTTGTAGCCGCCACGGTCGAAGACGACCGATTCGACGCCCTTATCCGCGGCTCGCTTTGCTACGAGCGTGCCGACCAGGGCCGAAACGTCGGCCTTTGCCTTGCCATTGGCCTCCGTCCGAACATCGGACTCGGTGCTTCCGGCCGCTGCCAGGGTGACACCTTCCACGTCGTCGATGACCTGGGCGTAGATGTGGTTTAGACTGCGAAATATTGCCAATCGCGGTCGCTCCGCCGTCCCGCTCACGTTCCTGCGAACGCGGCTGTGACGTGCTATGCGACGCGAATATGCGGTTGGGCGTCCCATAATCCTTATATGACCCTTCTGGCGCTCTTGCCCGGCTTCAGCCGGACCTGCTCGCCACGATATCGAATGCCCTTCCCCGTGTAGACGCTCGGGGGGCGGACCTTCCTGATTTCGGCCGCGGTCTGTCCGACCGCCTGTTTGCTGATGCCGCTTACGTGAATGAAGTTATTGCCCTCGACGGCGATGGTGATTCCGTCCATCGGCTCATAGTCCACCTCGTGGCTGAGCATGACGCTGAGCTTGATGCCCTTGCCGCTTTGCTGGACGCGATATCCGACGCCGACCAGTTCCAGCGACCGCGAATATCCCTCACTGACGCCGGTCACCATGTTCGCGATCAGATTGCGGGTGAGGCCATGCAACGCCTTGTGCTCGCCTGCGTCCGAGGGCCGCTCAACGACGATCGTGCCGTTGTCAGACTTGATGGCCATGTCCTGATGGAAGGTGTCGGTAAGGGTGCCCTTGGACCCCTTCACCGTGACGACCTGCCCATCAATGCTGACGTCCACGCCGGACGGCACCGGGACTGGCTGTTTTCCTATTCTTGACATTGTGATGCTCCCTGTCAGACGTACAGCCGCGCTACCAGACGTAGCACAGAAGCTCTCCGCCGACACCCTCGCGCCAAGCGCCCTTCCCGGTCATGACACCCTTGGAGGTCGAGAGAATCGACACACCCAGACCGCCGTAGTAGCGAGGGATCTCGCCCTTTTGGACATACACCCGCAGGCCCGGCCGGCTGACGCGCTTCAGGCCGGAGATAGCAGGCTCGTCCTTCTCGCGGTAGTGCAAGAAGACCTTGATCTCTCCCTGCGTAGAAACGCCGGAGTTCACCTCGAAGTCCTCGATGAAACCCTCATCCTTGAGTATCTGCGCGATGCTCCTCTTCATGTTGGATAGAGGTATTGACACCGAATCGTGGCGCACCATGATGGCGTTGCGGATTCGTGTGAGCATATCTGCTATTGGATCGGTGACCGGCATTCCTTCTCTCCGTTCTTCTTCCCTTTGTCTCAGGCGGCCATCGTGTCCGACTCGATCCGCGCAAAGGGCATTCCAAGCAGTTCGAGCAGCCGGAATCCTTCGCGGTCGGAAGTGGCAGTCGTGGTGATAACTACCTGCAGTCCCCGCAGTCGGTCGATGGAGTTGTAGTCGATCTCAGGGAAGATCACCTGCTCCCGGATGCCGACGGCGTAGTTGCCGCGTCCATCGAAAGCGTTTCGCGAGAGTCCGCGAAAGTCACGGATGCGGGGCAGGGACGAGCTCACGAATCGATCGAAGAACTCGTACATGCGCCGTCCGCGCAGGGTGACCTTCAGGCCCATCGGCATGCCCTCGCGGATCTTGAACCCGGCAATGGACTTTCGGGCGATGGTCGTGACCGGTTGCTGGCCGGTGATGGCCACGAGGTCGCGGGTGGCGTTCTCGATGGCGTTCCGGTTTGCTATGGCCTCGGCTCCGATGCCGATGTTCACAACGATCTTCTCGAGGCGAGGCACCTGCATGGTGCTCGTGTACTCGAACTCTTTGAACAGCTGCGGACCGATCTCGTCACGGAAGGTAACGAGAAGTCGTGGAGGAACTGCCGGGGCCGCCGGCTCCGGCGCCTGCTCTGTCTTCTTGGACTGCTTGCGTCCGCGTCCCGATCCGCCTTTGCCTTGGGAACCGCTCTTCTTGGTCGTCACTCGATTACTTCCTTGGACACTTTGGAGACTCGCGCCTTGGCGCCGTCCGCCAGCTTGGTGTACCCGACTCGCGTGGGCTTATTGGTGTGCGGACAGATGAGACGCACGTTGGCCACCGGAATCGGCAGTTCCTTCTGGACGATTCCAGCCTGTCGAATGTTGCCGGTAGCCTTCGTGTGTCGTTGAACGACGTTTATGCCTTCAACGAGCACCTTGTCCTCCTTCGCAAATACCCGCTGTATTTGGCCCGTCTTACCCCGGTCTCTTCCCCGGGTAATCAGGACCATATCGTCAACTCTCAGCTTCATTTTCAGAGCACCTCCGGGGCCAGGGATACGATGCGCATGAAGTTCTGCTCTCGAAGCTCGCGTGCCACGGGCCCGAAGATGCGCGTGCCGCGCGGCATCTGGTTCTCGCCGATGATGACGGCGGCATTTTCGTCAAACCGGATATGCGAGCCGTCGGGACGACGAGTGGGCTTGGCGAGCCGGACGATTACCGCGCGGACCACTTCGCCCTCACGGACTGCGGATGCCGGCGCCGCCTCCTTGACGGACGCGACTATCACGTCCCCCAGTCCGGCGTACTTGCGGCCGCTGCCACCCGGTACTCCTATGCAGCTAATGGTCTTGGCGCCGGAGTTGTCCGCAATCTTGACCCTGGAATATATCTGAATCATTGCTGCGGCTTCTCCTCGTCGGCCTTTTCGTCGCTCGTTGAATCGTCCTCAGCGGTAGGAGCTTCCTCGTCGTCGGCACTCTCGGCAGCTTCTTCCATCGCGTCCTCAGACTCGGACGACTCCTCGGCGGGAGCTTCCTCTTCGTCGGTGCTCTCCGCAGCCTCTTCTGCCGCGCCCTCAGGCTCGGACGACTCTTCAGCCGGGGCTTCCTCTTCGGCTGCGCTCTCAGGCGCTTCCTCCGCAGCATCCTCAGGTTCGGAGACCTCTTCGGCGGGAGCTTCCTCTGCGACAGCGTTCTCGGTTGCTTCCTCTACGGCATCCTCAGGTTCGGACGCATCCTCGGCGGGAGCTTCCTCTTCGGCTGCGCTCTCCGCTGCCTCTTCTCCTGCGTCCTCAGGCTCGGACTCTTCGGATGTGTCGGAGTCCTCCCCTTCCGCAACGGTCGGCTCCTCTGCAACGGCCTCTTCGGGTTCCTCTTGGGACTCATCAGAGGCTTCCATCGGAGCCTGCGGTTCTTCTTCCTGCGAGACGGTCTCTTCAACTACCGGCTCAGGAATGGTGATTTCGATCTCGCCGGTCGGCATGTCGTCTTCAGGAGGCAACTCAGCCATTTCCGGTCGTTCGACGACATCGACGAGCCGCCAGCGCTTGGTCTTGGACATGGGGCGACTCTCGACGATCGTTACGAGATCGCCGATCTGGGCCGTGTTGTTCTCGTCGTGGGCCTTGAAGCGCGACCGGCGGCGGATTGACTTCTTGTAGACTCGGTGGAAGCTGCGCCACTCCACCTCGACGATGCACGTCTTGTCCATCTTGTCGCCGATTACTCTGCCGACCCTAGTTTTGCGTCGTAGATAGCTCATTGCGTGGCCAGAGCCAGTTCCCTTTCCCTCATGATCGTGTTGATACGCGCGATGCGTCTCCGCGCCTTTCGAATGGCGTGCACGTCGGAGAGCTGCATCGTTGCGGACCTGAATCGAAGATTCATCAACGCCCGCTGCGTATTCTCCCGCTCCTCGGCCAAGTCTGAGTCGCTGAGACCTCTCAAATCGTCCATTTCCGCCATTTTGCTTCCTCTGCCTGTCGTCTATGAATGCGGTCTTCGTTCTACTGGCCGGTCTCGCTCGATACGACAACTCGCGTACCCAACGGGAGCTTGGCGGCCGCCAGCTTCATGGCTACCTTTGCCTCCGCTTCCGGCACACCGGCCATCTCGAATATCATTCGTCCCGGCTTGACGACGGCCACCCAGTGGTCGACGACGCCCTTGCCGCTTCCCATGCGAGTCTCGGCGGCCCGCGCCGTGACCGACTTGTCGGGGAATATGCGGATCCAGAGCTTCCCGCCCCGCCGGGTGTAGCGGGTGAGCACGCGACGCGCGGCCTCGATCTGCCGAGACGTCACCCACGACGGCTCCGTGGCCTTCAGGCCGACGTCGCCGAAGTTCAGGCGGCTCCCCTGAACGGAGATGCCCTTCATCCGGCCCCGCTGCTTGTTTCGATATTTAACTCTCTTCGGCTGGAGCATTGGTCGTTTCCTCTGTGGTCACCGCCTCTTCAGAGGCCTGCGCTTCGGGCTCAGGACGCAATTCCTGGTCCGCCCGCACTGTTACTTGAATGGGTGACATCTCTTCGATGTCGACCACCTGTGGTTTCGGCTTCGGGAGAATCTCTCCCTTGAAGATCCATACCTTGACGCCGATACGGCCAAAGTCCGTAGCGGCCTCTGCTATATCGAAATCGATATCGGCACGAAGCGTGTGGAGAGGCACTCTCCCCTCCATGGCCTTCTCCGCTCGCGCGATGTCCGCGCCCGCGAGCCTGCCGGACGCGATAACCTTGATTCCCTGCGCTCCCGCCTGGACCGTCCTGTTCATGGCCTGGCGTATCGCTCGTCGGAAGGCGATGCGCCGCTCCAACTGGTCGGCTATGTTCCGCGCCACGAGAAATGCGTCGAGCTCAGGCTGCCGTATCTCCTGAACGTTCAGGCGGACCCGGCCGTTCGTCAATTGTTCGAGTTCCTTGCGCATCTCATCGACCTTCGCGCCGCCGCGACCGATGACGATGCCCGGTCGGGCCGTGTGCGCCGTGACAACGAGCTCGTTCGTTCCTCGCTCGATCTCGACACGGGAAATGCCTGCGTCGGCGTTTCCTTCCATCACGATATTGCGGATGGCCACGTCCTCCTTGACGAGGGCGCGATATTCCTTCTGCTTTGCGGCAAACCACCTGGTCTGCCAGTCTTTCACGATTCCGAGGCGGAACCCGATTGGGTGTGTCTTATTTCCCACGCTAGACGTTGTCCTCCTCGTCGATCACCACCGTAATGTGGCTGCTTCTCCGGATCATCCTCGTTCCACGTCCCCTCGCCCTGGCCTTGAACCGGAGCAGCTTCGGGGCCATGTTCGCGTACGCTTCGACGATGCGCATGTTGGACGGGTCGCCGCTGAGCGAGTCGTTCTCGGCGTTTGCCGAGGCGGACTTGACCAGCTTGGCAACCTGGGCCGCGATTGGCGACTGCGTGAACTCAAGAATGTTCAGCGCATCGTCGACCTGGCGGCCACGCACGAGGTCCAGGATTCTCTTTACCTTCTTGACCGAGTAACCGGTGTTTGTTGTCGTAGCGCTTGCGGCCACGGTACTTACCTCACGGATGTCGTTCGTTCCGACTTCGACGAGCTATGGCCCCGGAACGTCCTCGTCGGGGCGAATTCGCCGAGCTTATGACCGACCATATTTTCCGTCACGAATACGGGGATGTGCCGACGCCCGTCGTGCACGGCGATAGTCAGCCCGAGCATGTCCGGCATGATCGTCGATGCCCGCGACCACGTTCGGATGGGCACCTTGCTATTGCTCCGGCGCGCCGCCTCGACCTTCTTCGCCAGCTTGGGATGGACGTACGGTCCCTTTTTCGTCGACCTCGACATAGCTTTTCTCCGACCGGGCGATCAACGCCCGGCGCCTATTACTTCTCGTACCTTCTCTTGACGATGAACTTGCTGGAAGACTTGTTGCGGCGCGTCCGGTAGCCCAGCGTGGGCTTGCCCCACGGGGTCTTGGGAGAGGGCATCCCGATGGGGGACCGGCCCTCACCGCCGCCGTGCGGGTGGTCCGCAGGCGACATCACGACACCGCGCACCTGGGGACGGCGTCCCCGGTGCCTCTTTCGACCGGCCTTGCCGAGCTTCACGTTCTTGTGATCGACGAGGCCAACCTGCCCGACGGTCGCCATGCACTCGCTCAGCACCTGCCGCATCTCGCCGGACGGGAGCTTGAGAAGCGCATAGCTGCCCTCCTTGGCCATGACCTGGGCGGATGCTCCGGCGCTTCGCACGATCTGCGCGCCCCGGCCAACCTTCAGCTCCACGTTGTGCACCAGCGTCCCGTTCGGGATCGAACGCAGCGGAAGAGCGTTGCCCGGACGAATCTCCGCGCTCTCTCCGGATACGATCGTGTCGCCAACATTCATGCCGACCGGCGCAAGGATGTATCGCCAGTCGCCGTCGGCGTACTTGATCAACGCGATGCGCGAGGAACGATTCGGGTCGTACTCTATCGTCATCACCTCGCCGGGCACGTCGGTCTTATTGCGCTTGAAGTCGATGACCCGAAGGCGCCGCTTATGACCCCCGCCCCGATGGCGAACGGTGATGCGGCCCTTGTTGTTTCGCCCCGCCCGCTTCTTGATCGGCTTGAGGAGCGACTTCTTCGGTCGGGTGCTCGTAATGTCATCCGACGTCTGAAGAATCGTTCCCCGCTGCCCGGGACTGGTCGGGTTGAGTTTGCGGAGTGGCATCTATACTCCTTCAAATAGCGTGATTGTATCGCCGGGAGCGAGGGTTACGATGGCCTTCTTCCACGACCTGAGAGTCGTGATCCTCGGCCCGAACCGCTTGCGCTTGCCCCTGACGGCCATCGTGCGGACCCGCACGACGTCGACGTCGAACGCTTCCTCGACTGCTTTCTTGATATCGTGCTTGCTGGCGCTCTTGGCGACCTCGAACACGTACCGACCCTGCTCGCTCAGCAGGGTGCTCTTTTCCGTAATTATCGGTCTGCGCAATATTTGAAACGGGTTCATCTATACGTTCCTAATCTAGGCCGCTTCCGCCTCGACCTCATCGACGGACGCGGAGCCCCAGATGGCCTCGGCCTTCCGCACGGCGTCCAGCGTCATGATGAGAGTCCGGTGGTTCAGTACGTCTACCGCGTTCAGCAGGTCTGCCGGCAGCATGTCCACGCCCTGCACGTTGCGGCCCGCGCGAAGCGCGCCGTGTTCCGCGCCATCTCCTACGAGGAGAATCGATCGCTCCACGCCGAGGGCCTGCATCATCGCCACGAAATCCTTCGTCTTGGGGCTGTCCAATGCGAGAGAGTCCAGGACAATCAGGCTCCCTGCTCGCGCCTTGTCCGAAAGCGTCATGCGAATTGCGGCCTGCCGCATCTTCCTCGGAGTCCGCTGGCGGTAGCTGCGCGGGGAAGGCCCGAATGTCACTCCTCCACCCTTCCACAGCGGAGAGCGGATCGAACCCTGTCGCGAACGTCCGGTGTGCTTCTGGGGCCACGGCTTCCGGCCTCCGCCGGAGACCTCGCTGCGAGTCTTGACCTTGGCGGTCCCCTGGCGCTTGTTCGCGAGCTGCCCCACGATGACCTGGTGCACCAGCGACGAATTCATCGGCACGCCGAAGACTTCGTCCTGAATTTCGACCTCTTCGGTCGACTCGCCCTTGATATTTCTTACTTCAATATTCACGATGGTTCTCTGCTCAGCTTCGCTTGGTAAGTACCAGCAGCGTGTTTCTGGCCCCCGGTACGGAGCCCTTGACGAGCACGATCCGGCTGTCGGGATCGGACTTCATAACCTCGAGGTTCTTCGTCGTTACCGTGTCACCGCCCATGCGGCCGGCCATGCGCTGGCCCTTCAGCACCTTCCCGGGCGTGGTGCCCGCGCCGATGGAGCCGGGAGCGCGATGCCTGTCGGACTGACCGTGAGTCTTCGGGCCACCCTTGAAGCCGTGTCGCTTGACTACGCCGGCGAATCCCCTGCCCTTGGTAACGCCGGTTACGTTTATCGACTCGCCTTCCTCGAACAGCCCCACGTCGAACTCCTGGCCGACTTCCACGGCGGCAAGGTCGGAGGACCCTACCTCTCGCAGATGGCGGAACAGCTTGTCACCGGACTTGCCGAGGTGGCCTCGCTCTGGCTTATTCCGTCGCTTGACCTCTTCGAAGCCGATCTGAACGGCCTCGTAGCCGTCCGTGTCGGATGACTTGATCTGGGTCACCGTGCAGGGTCCCGCCTCGATTGCGGTCACGCAGACGGCCTCGCCGGTGTCCTCACGGAACACCTGCGTGGTCCCAATCTTCTTTCCCAGCAGTGCTTGAATGCTCATGTGTTTCGTCGTCCGTTGCGCCGGAGCGTCCCAATTGAGGAACTCGCCGTGCGGTTTGCTCTATACCTTGATGGAAATGTCCACTCCCGCCGGGACGTTTAGCCTGGTGAGCGAGTCCACCGTCTTGGAGGTCGGCTCCAGGATGTCGATCAGGCGGTTGTGGGTTCGGATCTCAAAGTGCTCGCGCGAATTCTTGAATACGTGGGGCGACCGGATCACGCAGAACCGCTTGATGCTGGTCGGTAGAGGCACGGGCCCCGCGACCTGCGCTCCCGTCCGCTCCGCGGCCTCCACGATGTGCGTGGCCGACTGGTCGAGAATTCGATGGTCGAACGCCCTGAGTATGATTCTGATCTTCTGGCTCGTCGCTGTCGTCATTGATCACCTAGTCCGACCTGCGCCTTCGCGGCCCTGTGCAGGTCTGCGCTATTGCGTTTCCACTCCTTCGGGGGCTTGCTGGTAGCTTCCGAATTCCATCGAATGCGCCGCGCGGCCCTGTGTCAGCGACCGCATCGTGTTTGCATAGCCGAACATCTCGCCGAGCGGCACGTTGGTGCGCACCACCTGGATGTCGCCCTGTCCCTCGATGCCCTTGATGTCCGCCCTGCGACGGCCCAGGTCGGCGAGGATGTCGCCCAGGAACTCGCCCGGGGTCACGACCTCCAGCGTCATTACCGGTTCGAGAAGCACGGGCCGCGCCTTCGCAATCGCGGCCTTCGCAGCCATTGAACCGGCCACCCGGAAGGCTATCTCCGACGAGTCGACCTCGTGCGCCGTGCCGTCGAGAAGGGTCGCCTTGATATCGACGACCGGGAATCCCGTCAGCGATCCCGCGCCGAGGGCGTCCTGAATTCCCTTGGATACTGCGGGAATGAACTCGCGGGGAACGTTTCCGCCGCGGACATTATCTTCAAATACGAAGCCCTCGCCGCGCCCAAGAGGCTCAACCTCCAGAACGACGTGAGCGAACTGCCCGTGCCCACCCGTCTGACGAACGAGCCGGCCCTCGGCCTCGGCGCTCTTCCTTATCGTCTCGCGATACGCCACACGCGGCTTGCCGATGTTGCCCTCGACCTTGTACTCGCGGCGTATGCGGTCGACGATGATCTCGAGGTGCAACTCACCCATGCCGGACATGATGGTCTGACCGAGCTCGTCATTGTACGAGACCTTGAGCGTCGGGTCCTCACCGGCGAGCTTGTTGAGCGCGTCGGCGAGCTTGTCCTGATCGGCCCTGGTCTTGGGCTCGACGGCGATGGACATCACCGGGTCGGGGAAAGTGATCGTTTCCAGGACGACGGGCGAGCCGCCGTCGCTGATGGTATCGCCTGTGGTCGCGTTCTTCAGTCCGACTGCCGCGGCGATCTGCCCGGAGTGGACCTCCGGCACCTCTTCCCTGCGGTCTGCGTGCATCATGACGAGACGGCCAACCCGTTCGTTGCGCCCAGAGGTCGAGTTGAATACCGCCCCACCCGATTCCACGCTGCCGGAATAGACGCGGAAGTACACGAGCCTACCGATGAAGGGGTCGGCAACCACCTTGAACACCAATGCGGAGAAGGGATTGCCTTGACCCGGGTGTCGCATCACCTCTTCGCCGGTCCCGTAACTGTTGGCCGTGGCAGGCGGTACGTCCACCGGGGAAGGCAGGTAGTCGACAATTGCGTCCAGCAGCGGATGAACGCCCCGATGCCGGAGCGCGCTGCCACAGAGCACGGGCATGATCGCGTTTGTCACGGTCGCCCGGCGCAGCGCAGCCCTGATCTCATCAGCAGTGATCTCTTCACCTTCAAGGTACTTGATGAGCAGCGCATCGTCCGTGTCGGCTACCTTCTCGATTAATCGTTCGCGGTAGTCTCGGACGCTGTCGATCATGTCGGCCGGAATGGGACCCTCCACAGGAGGCTCCGGCCCTTCGGTCTGATAGAAGTAGGCCTTCTCCTCGATCAGGTCGACCATGCCCTGGAAGGTGTCCTCAGCGCCGATGGGCAGCTGAATGGCCACGGGGTTGCCCTGAAGCCGCTGCGTGATGGAATCGATGGTGCGCTGGAAGTCGGCCCCCACCCTGTCCATCTTGTTGATGAAGCAGATGCGAGGAACGTGGTACTTGTCCGCCTGTCGCCAGACGGTCTCGGACTGTGGCTGAACGCCCGCAACGGCGTCGAATATCACCACGCCGCCGTCGAGAATTCGCAGGCTTCGCTCGACCTCCGCCGTGAAGTCCACGTGTCCCGGCGTGTCGATGATGTTGATCGAGTGGTCGTTCCACTCGCAGGTCGTTGCGGCGGACGTGATCGTAATGCCCCGCTCACGCTCCTGCGCCATCCAGTCCATCGACGTGGTGCCCTCGTCCACGCCGCCGATCTTGTAGATGCGACCGGCGAAGAAAAGCACACGCTCGGTGACCGTGGTCTTACCGGCGTCGATGTGGGCGATGAATCCGATGTTTCGGATCATGTCCAAGCGGTGTCTTGTAATCGTTGCAGTTGCCATAATGTGTGCGGCCGAAGGCAGGTTATCGTGGGCCTACCAGCGATAGTGCGCGAAGGCGCGGTTCGCTTCCGCCATTCGATGTTGCTCTTCCTTCCTTCTTACCGAGTCGCCCTGACCCCGGGAGGCCTCGAGCAGCTCGTTTGCCAGTTTCTCCGCCATCGGACGTCCGCTCCGTCCGCGGGCAGTCTGGACGATCCAGCGCATGCTCAGCGCCTCGCGCCGTTCAGGTCGCACTTCACGCGGGACCTGGTACGTTGCGCCGCCGACTCGGCGGGAGCGGACTTCGAGCGCGGGCGTCGTGTTCACCAGGGCCTGACGGAAGATGTCGATGCCGGGCCTGTTGCCCTGGCGTTCGGCTATGTCGAGAGCGTCGTAGACCACCCGCTGAGCGACGGTCTTCTTCCCGCCGATCATCACCTTGTTGATGAACCGGGCGAGCTCCACGCTCCGATACTTCGGATCAGGGAGCACCCTGCGCCTTTCCGCTCGTCTCCGTCGTGCCATATCAATCCTTCCAAAACAAAAAGCAACCCCGTATCTTCCGACTACGAGGTTACTCCGAGTGTTCTAGCTATTCCGTTTGCTGCCGTACTTGCTTCGTCCTCGCCTGCGATCCTCGACTCCCGCCGCGTCCAACGCTCCACGAATGACCTGGTAGCGTACGCCCGGGAGGTCCCTTACCCTGCCGCCTCGAATGAGGACGAGCGAGTGTTCCTGGAGATTGTGGCCCTCGCCCGGAATGTAGGCGGTAACCTCCATCCCGTTGGTAAGTCGCACCCTGGCGACCTTGCGAAGGGCCGAGTTCGGCTTTCTGGGAGTCTGGGTACGCACCTGAACGCAGACGCCCCGCTTCTGGGGGGAACCTGTGCCTCGGGTGCCCCGGTTCTTTAGTGAATTGAAGGAGAAGCCGAGAGCGGGAGACTTTTCCTTGCTCCGCTTCGTCTTTCTTCCCTTGCGAACAAGCTGGTTCGTTGTCGGCATGTTATGTCCTGGATTTAGTTCTACGGGTCGTTTTACGACACACGCTAGCCCGACACGCAGGCACGCGCAAAACGGCATTATATCTATACGGGGTACCTGTGTCAATAATCACCCATCGCATAATTGACGCTTTCACGCCCCTTCACGGTGAGGCTGCCTAAGCTGCTGTTTGCGTACGGGAACCCTGTTCTCTACTCGTGGCGATCGTCAGTGAGTACACGAGACCCACGAAGGGGATGATGGAGAAGACGAGCGGGAGGGGCCAGTCCCCCTTCATCACTTCGGTGGCGATGAGCAGCGCAATTGTCACATCGGCGACGATGTTGCACGCGAGCATAGCCGCCACCGTATACGCCATGGCGGCAGGAGGCTTGGGCCAGACGACCAGCACGAGCAGCGCGACGGCACAGAGAGGGTGCAGGACGATCAGAACGAGGCGCGACCAGATGTCCCCTCCGTCGGCAAAGGCTCCCACCATCGCGGTGAAGATCGCGAGGGGCACCTGAACAATCGCGAGGACGAGCAGTATTACTCGAAAGACGGTCATGTAGGAAAGACTAGGCGCGGACATAGGGTGGGGTCAAGAAGCGATCTTACCTACAGGCAATTCGCTGCCGGCATTACCCTGAAAACAATACCCTTCCGTAGGGGCGATTCGCGATTCGCCCCTACAATGGTGTCGGTGACAACCGACATGAGGAACTGCCTGCGAGACACAGGGACTGACAAACTGCAACCTAACAGAAGGATGGCATGCCGGAAAAGCGGAGATCGCTATCCGGCACGTCGCCCAGTTTCGCCGGAATGCACCCACTCCAACTGTTATGGTTCAGCCGCAAGTATTTCAGGTT
>DAOUKG010000045.1:0-8116 GCA_034421575.1 Dehalococcoidia bacterium | reverse complement strand
AACCAACTCGCCCGTCATTCCGGCGTAGAGCTTGCCCCGTACTCCGATACGGGGCCGGAATCCAGAAAGCCCAGTCAGTCGAGAATACGGCCTCATCACACCCAATTGGTATTACATTTCTCCAGCAAAGGGCGCCACGTGTATTGTCGTCGTAGGTATCATTCGCAACGAAACATAACCACCCTTACCGTCATTCCCGCGAAAGGAGACCTTTGCATAACCACCGTCATTCCCGCGAAAGCGGGAATCCACAACATCCTGATTAGAGAGGCAATCTACTTATGAGACAGCCTCCGTCGTAGGAGAGAGCTTGCCCCGTACTCGATGCGGGGGCTAGAGCCTACCCCCGTTGCAGAACGGGAGTGAGGGTTGTTTCCCTCACCAAGACTGAACGGTTACACCGGCGACCCCAGGGCAATCGCATGTAGAGTTGACAGGAACACCAGCAATCGTCACTCCGGCGAAGGCCGGAGTCCAGAGGGGTGGGTTGGGAGGCCCCTCAACGCCCGACCCTGTGTGAAATGCGATTGCCCTGCCGGCGACCCCTTCCGTGATATCCAAGGACGCCAAGCTGCGATATCATGATGCGAGACGAGCGTAAGAGAGCACAGCGACCTGTTAGCCCACTCCGCTCACGCGAAGGCCGGTTCTAATCAAGGGGACTGGTGGGCGGGACGCAACGGAAACGGAGGCGTACATGGCTGAGGATTACGCGCGCCCGGAAGCCATAGTGAGCACGGCTTGGCTGGCGGAACGGCTGAGTGATCCGTCCATCGTCGTGGCGGAGATCGACTCCCACCTGGACGAGGCGTATGACATGGGCCACGTGCCCGGCGCGGTCGGATGGGGTCTGCACACGGACATGGAACACCAGCTCCGCCGCGATATCCCGGACGTGGCCCAGTTCGAAGCGCTCATGTCGCGGTCGGGCATCGAGCGCAATACAACGGTCGTGCTCTACGGAGACGGCAACAACCGATCGGCGACGTGGGCCTTCTGGGTGATGAAATACTACCGTCATGAGGACGTTCGGATCATGGACGGCGGACGAACGAAGTGGACGCTGGAGGGCAGGCCGGTTGAGATGGTTACCCCCGTAGTGACGCCGACAACGTACTGGGCTTGGGCCGTTGATCCCGATCCGAGCCTGCGAGCCATGAAGGAGTACGTCGTCAACAGGCTGAACACGGTGGGAGTCAAGCTCCTCGACACTCGGACCGTCGAAGAGTACGCGGGCCAGCTGACCTCTGCGCCGGGCACCCCTCAGCCGGACATCTACCGCAAGGGACGTATTCCCGGAGCCGTGCACATAGCTTGGGACGACGGCGCGGCCATCGACGGAACGTTCAAGACGGTCGCAGAGCTTCGCACGATGTACTCCGACGCCGGTATCGATGCCTCGGACGAGATCATCCCCTACTGCCGGCTGGGAGTACGCGCATCCTACAGCTGGTTCATCCTCAAGTACATTCTCGGCTTCGACGACGTGCGCGTATACGACGGATCGTGGACGGAGTGGGGAAACTCGGCGGGTGTTCCGATAGAGATCGATGGACCCGCGTGAGGCAGTAGAGCTCCTACGGGTCAAGGGGCCAAGCCGTGAGTTGGTCCAGGCGCTCAGGGCGCTCAGCGACGTCGAGAGAGACATGGGGAATCACGACAGTGCGCTCGAACTGTACGAAGAGGCCGTTCAAGTCTGCCTCCTGGAAGGCGACTCTCTCCTGCTCGCCCACACGATCCGTCACCTGGGGCAATTGCATCACGACGCGGGACGTTTGGAAGACGCTGAGCGGTGCTGCCATGAGGCGCTGGAACTCTATCGCGACCACGAAGACGCTCCCCCGCTGGATATCGCAAACGCGGTCCGCCCCTTAGCGATGCTCAAGGAGGAAGCGGGAGAGACGGAGGACGCGAGGCGTCTCTGGCAAGAGGCGCGAGACCTCTACGAGGCCTACGGCGTTCAGGCCGGGTTTGACGAGTGCTCCGAGCGCCTCACCCGGTTGAGCGGCGCATAGGGGGTGTCCAACAAGCCGCAGGAAACCGTTCGTGGTGAGCTTGTCGAACCATGAAATGCGTCTCGACCCTTCGACAAGCTCAGGCCGAACGGGGCCGTGCAGGCGTGTAGGTAACTCTCTCCAAGCCCGCTCTTTTTCCCACTCTGTGATCTCTGCGCCCTCTGCGGTGAATCTCCCCCGTTCTGAACAGGCACTTTAAAGCTTATCGAAGGGTCGTCCGTCCATACTTCGACAGGCTCAGCGCGAACGTACTTTTGGAAAAGCCTGGAGCAGTGTCTGTCCTTGAGCAAATCCAGCCCCCGTGATAGGCTACCGTGCACTCCGAGTTCGGGAGTGCGTACGCATGACCGTCCGTCAGGAAGACCAGAGCGCCGAGCCGATCACCTGGGGCAAGGTGATCGACAACCGCAAGTGCATCGGCTGTCACGCCTGCACGGTCGCGTGCAAGCAGGAGCATGACGTTCCGCTTGGCGTGAACCGCACCTACGTCAAGCAGGTCGAGGTCGGTAGATACCCGAACGTTCGCCGCCACTTCCAGGTCACTCGCTGTAACCAGTGCGCCGACGCCCCTTGCGTGGAGATATGCCCCACGACGGCGATGTTCCAGCGGCCGGACGGCATTGTGGACTTCGACCGCTCCCGGTGTATCGGCTGCCAGGCCTGTATGGCGGCATGTCCATACGACGCCATATACATCGATCCGGAATCGCACAGCGCTGAAAAATGTAACTTCTGTACGAATCGGATCGACCGAGGACTACAACCCGCCTGCGTAACGGTCTGCCCTACGCAGGCGATTTTTGTTGGGAACCTCAACGACCCCGCGTCGAACGTCTCGAATCTCGTCGCAAGGGAGAAGGTCGAGGTGCGGCGTCCCGAGAAGAACACGAACCCCAAGGTCTTCTACGTCGACGCTGCAACCCCGACGCTCGACCCTACGGCGGCGGCGTTCAAAGGCTACTTCAGCCAGTCGCAGCCAATCGACACGTCGATAGCTCCGGGCAGGCCGTCGCCCACTAGCGCCAACGACCCATCGTCCAGCCACGCAGCGGCCATTCTCGCCTACGACAACCCTCACCGCGCGCCATGGAACTGGATCGTCTCGGCTTACACGTGGACGAAGTCGATGGCTGCGGGACTGGTCATGGTCGTTGCGGCCCTCGGACTGCTCGGCTACGACGTAGGAAGCAACGTGGAGTTGACCGCCGTGATAGCCGCAACGATCCTGCTTGCGGTCACGGCTGGACTGCTCGTGTTCGACCTGCACCATCCCGAACGGTTCGTGTACACACTGCTGAAACCGCAATGGCGGTCGTGGGTGACGCGCGGGGCGTACATCATCACGGCGTACGGCGCGTTTCTGGTTGTGTACGCCGTAGCTTTACTTATGGACGCAAGCGGAGTGCTCATCACCACCGTTCGAGTTGTCGGTGTACTCCTCGCCCTCGCGGCAGGCGTGTACACGGCGTTCCTGTTCGGACAGGCCAAGGGACGTGACCTGTGGCAGGACCCGGGGCTCCCTGCACACTTCTTCGTTCGCACGGCGCTGGCGGGGATCGCAGCGCTGAGCGTAATAGTGGTTTTCAACGCGGTGAGCGAGCACGGCGGGACGTTCTTCTGGAGTCTCCTCGCGGCACTGGGTCTGCACGGCGCGTTTATGCTCGGACACGTGACGAGGAGTCGCGCGGGCACGTCGGAGGCGACGCGGAACATGGTGCTGGGAAGGTTCCGCGCATACTTCTGGGGCGGCCTGGTGATAGGCGTCGCAGTGCCAGGTGCGATCATCATGTTAGACGCCTTGCCGTACATAAGGCTGACCGGAATTGCCGAGGGGATGCAGATGTCCGCGCCGCTTGCGCTGACGTTCTACCCGTTGGGCCTCAGGTGGGCGGCTGCGGCGGTAATGGCCCTGGTCGGTCTCGCGCTGTACGAGCACGCATACGTCCAGGCGGGGCAGTCGGTCCCGCAGAGCTAGAGGGCATGACGATCACGAACGACATACCCCTCGAACACCTGCACACGCCTGCGGGCGGGGGACTGTCGAGCTTCCCGCATCCCGATGAGTGGGACGACTGGGTGGACTACGGCCCGGACGACCTGCCGGACAGCGAAGAGCGCCACTACGCCCTCGTGCCGACGGTGTGCTTCAACTGCGAGGCCGCGTGCGGGCTGCTTGCCTACGTCGACAAAGAGAGCCAGGACATCCACAAGATCGAGGGCCACCCGCTGCACCCCGGCAGTCGGGGGCGGAACTGCCCGAAGGGGCCCGCCACCCTCAACCAGGTGAACAACCCCGACCGCATCCTGAAACCGCTCAAGCGCGTCGGCGAGCGGGGCGAGGGCCAGTGGGAAGAGGTGACGTGGGACGAGGCTCTCGACGACATCGCCGGCCGCATCCGCACCGCCATCCAGGAGGACAGGCGTGATGAGGTCGTCTACCACGTGGGACGTCCCGGCGAGGACGGGTACACCGAGCGGGTCGTCGCGGCATGGGGCGTGGACGGACACAACTCGCACACCAACGTCTGCTCGGCGGCGGCAAGGACGGGATATTCCTTCTGGATGGGCATGGACCGCCCCAACCCCGATTACGAGCACGCGAAGTTCATCCTGCTCATGTCGTCGCACCTCGAATCGGGGCACTACTTCAACCCGCACGCCCAGCGGATAGTCGACGCCAAGCTGCGCGGCACGAAGATCGCGGTCGTGGACACGAGGCTCTCCAACACGGCGTCGCAGGCCGACTTCTGGCTCTCGCCGAGTCCCGGCGCCGAGGCGGCCATGCTCCTTGCCATGGCGAACCACCTGATCCAAAACGACCTGTTCGACAGCGACTTCGTACGGCGGTGGGTCAACTGGCAGGACCTCCTGGAGGACTGGGCCTATCTCGACTTCCTGAAAGAGGACGGCGCGATCAAGGTTGTCCCCAAGGGTGAGTCGTTCGGCGACTTCGTGGAACTGCTCAAGCAGATGTACTGGCAGTACACGCCGGAGTGGGCTGAGGAGGAGTCCGGCGTGCCCGCGGAGGCCATCGTCGCCGTCGCAGACGAGATCGCTCGGGCAGGGACAGCCTTCGCCTCTCATATCTGGCGCAACGCCGCCGCCGGGCACCTCGGCGGATGGATGATCACGCGGTGCCTGTTCTTCCTGAACGTGCTGACGGGCTCGGTCGCCACGAAGGGCGGGACCATCCCGAACTCGTGGACGAAGTTCGTCCCCAAGCCGCACACGATACCCTCGCCCATCAAGACGTGGAACGAGAACCACTGGCCGCTGGAGTTCCCGCTGGCCCACTTCGAGATGAGCTTCCTGCTCCCACACATCCTCAAGGAGAAGGACAAGAGCGTCGACGTGTACTTCACCCGCGTGTACAACCCCGTGTGGACGAACCCGGACGGCACGGCGTGGGTGGAGATGCTGGAGGACGACCGCGTCGGCCTGCACGTTGCACTGACGCCGGTGTGGAGCGAGACCGCGCAGTGGGCCGACTACGTGCTGCCGACCGGACTCGGGCCGGAGCGGCACGACCTGCACTCGCTCGAGACGCACGCCTCGCAGTGGATCGGGTGGCGGCAGCCCGTCATTCGCGCGCTCAAGGAGAAGCTCGGCCACGACGTGGCCGACACCCGCGACGCCAACCCAGGCGACGTGTGGGAGGAGAACGAGTTCTGGATCGAGCTGTCGTGGCGCATCGACCCGGACGGCTCTATGGGCATTCGCAGACACTTCGAGTCTCCGTTCCGGCCGGGCGAGAAGATCACCGTCAACGACTACTACCGGCACATCTTCGAGAAGGGTGTTCCGGGCCTGCCCGAACAGGCGGCGGACGAGGGCCTGACGCCGTTCGAGTACATGCGGAAGTACGCCGCCTTCGAGGTGACTACCGACGTGTACGACGAGCACGAGTGCCCGGTCGACGAGACCATCCTGAACGACCCCATGATCATCGACGAGGACACCGGCCTCATCTGGTGCGCGCAGCCCGGCGGTGACGCGAACAACCGTCCCTACCCGGGGCCGTTCCGCGACGAGAGTGGGAAGATACGCATCGGCATCGAGATGGACGGGAGGCGGCTGATGGGATTCCCGACGCCGTCCGCGCGACTGGAGTTCTACTCGCCGACGCTCAAAGAGTGGGGATGGCCGCAGTACGCGATACCGCGCTACCCAAAGGACGAGACCGAGCGGGAGCGCATGGAGCACGTCGTCAGCCAGGTCCACCCCTCCAAGCTGGACACCGACGCCAACGAGTACGATCTGCTGCCGACGTTCCGGCTGCCGAATCTCATCCACAGCCGCACGAACGGCGCGAAGTGGCTCCACGAGATCGCGCACACCAACCCCGTGTGGGTCAATCCGGTCGACGCGGGGCGCATGGGCGTGGAGACGGGCGACCTCGTCAAGGTCGCAACGGAGATCGGGTCGTTCGTCGACCGCGTCTGGGTGACCGAGTCGATCAGGCCCGGCGTCGTGGCGTGCTCGCATCACATGGGCCGGTGGCGGCGGTTCGAGGAGCACGGAAGCGACCGGTGGAACTCAGCCGTCGTCGATCTCTCCAAGGACGGCGACGAGTGGAACATGCGCCAGCGGCAGGGCGTCACGACGTGGAAGTCGTCGGATCCCGACTCGGAGCGGCTGTGGTGGTCGGACGGCGGCGTGCACCAAAACCTCATCATGCCCGTCCAGCCCGACCCCATCAGCGGCCAGCACTGCTGGCACCAGAAGGTGCGCGTGACGAAGGCAGGACCCGATGACAGGTACGGCGACGTCAAGGTCGACTCGGAGAAGGCGCACGAGGTCTACAAGCGCTGGCTCAAGCTCTGCCGTCCGGCCCCCGGCCCTGACGGCACCCGCCGCCCCTACTGGCTCCTCCGCCCCATCAAGCCCACCCCGGAGGCGTTCCAGGTGTGAGGTGCGCCCCTATTTGTGAGGCAATCCACTCCATTTCCTTGTGATAACATCCTGTCTCAACAAATAGTGCTTCTGTAGACTGACAGGCTCCAATGAATCACAGAGACGTAGAACGTCACTCCCGCCCTCAGGCGCGGCTACTCCCCGAACACATCAAAAACCTATTGAGGTACTACATTGAGTGCGTCAGGGAAGATGAGGGCCTACCCATACAAGCCTCACGAAATGACGCTGGAAAGCGGTTCATTCCCTGGCCGCATCAGTCCGACCTATGGCACTTTGAGGGCACACATCCGAGTATCACACTTACGCCAGATCAATTCGGGTTCAGTGAGAAACTTTCCCCCAGCGGAGTTTTACTGTACGGATACCCAATGTATATCGAGGCTGGGCGAACGGCCATTCCGATATTCACTTGGCCAATAGAGTACGAACTGCACGGGAGTCGGGAACTATGGATTCATGCCTCCCCCGAGTGGCCTCAGATGAACCCAGAGTACATGAAGGGATTCGCACGCACGCCAGAGGAGCAGCGCGATATCCTCGATTCACTCGGCCTGCTGGATGTCACGGACGACCCGCCTGATGGCTTTATTATTGATATTCTTGAGCGGATGAAAGACATGGGCCTTTTACAGGATGTGCGCGAGCCGCTCGAACTCAAAAATTTGGCCCCCCGGCCAAAAGGCGCAGGAATCTGTAATTGCGCAGCGCTTTTCGTAACAGAACGCCCCCGCTTTACTGCTGGACTAATCCGCGATCTTGAGGAGATGGTTAAAACCGGTGCTCGAGATTGGAACACTACAGCATTGGGAGCTATGTTTGGTGAGAGGGGAATTCGTGAAGAAAACCAAACTGCTATCGAGGTCGTTCCCCTAAACGAAGAACAGCGCCAAGCGTTTCAAACGGCTCTCAGTTCACCACTAAGCGCCGTCACAGGGCCGCCGGGTACTGGTAAGTCCCAGATCGTCGTCTCCATGATTGCAGACTCCTACTTACCTGGACTTTGTACAAAGTATAGACAAAAGGTAAGAACAGGGTAAGCTAACAAGACCAAACCATCACGAAAGGTCAAGTTTATGCTCACCCTGCCCGATGCGATTATACCTCTACTCAACCCGTTCGCGCCGATGTTCCAGGCCAGGACGTGGTCGAAGGCCCAGGTGCTCCTAATTGGGGCAATCCTGGCC